>NYZC01000239.1 GCA_002686995.1 Phycisphaeraceae bacterium
ATCCGCCGGTTCGCCGCAATCTGCCCGAGGCCCGCACCGATATGACCGGCTGGGGCGAAGGACAACCGAACGCACGCCTCTCGACGAGCGCGATAGGAATGGGCAGACCGCACTCAAACGGGCCAATTGAACACCCAGACCGTCATTCATACCGCCGATCGGTCGGCTCTCAGGCCGTCGCTGTCCCGCAAACCCTTGGATTCCTCCCGGGGGGCGTTATAGTTGTGCCCAAAGAGCGCGGCGGCGTAACCGGGTCGAGTTCGTATGGGAAATGTCAGTTCAATGAAAGGTGCCACTTGTCCGCTCGCATTACGTTGACGATTCTCGCCGCGACGTTCGGTTTCTGCCCCCTTACCGCCAGCGCCGAAAAGACCGGCGCGAAGAAGGGCGGTTACGTCGATGTCCGCACCTACCTGCCGCAGGGCTACGTCACCGACGGATCGGTCGACTACCGCGAACAGATTCAGAAGTGCTTCGATGAGAACGCTTACGTCTATTTCCCCGGCAGCGACGATTCCGCGCAGCCGATGATCTACGGCAGTACCGCCGCGTTGAAGACGCGACCCTTCTCCGTGGTGCGCTTCGGCACGAACGCGATCCTCAAACGCCTGCCGTGTTTCGGGGAACTGTTGACGCTCGGTAAGGGCACGCACCTGATCGGTGCGGTGATCGACGGCAACAAGTACGCCCACTGGCCGCTCATGGCGGATCGGCCTTACGAGCACTATGCATACGTAACGGGACACGGGGTCGTGCTGGGCGGCCAGAATATCATCAAGGACTGCTTCGTCTACAACCTGGCCGGAATCGCGTTCGGCGCCTGGTCATCCAGCGACAACAAGATCTACCGCAGCCGCGCGGAGAACTGCGGATTTCTCGAGGCGACGGGCGAAGAGACATGGATGGGCGAGCATGCCAGCGGCGACGGGTTCTTCTTCTACCCGAACAGCCACAACAATCTCGTGAAGGACTGCGAGGCATACGACTGCAGCCGGTGGGGCTTCGTCATCGAAGGATCGTCGACGAACAACACGTTCGTCGATTGCCGGGGCGGCAATATTCACTTCAAGTGCTTCGGCTTCATTGACGTGGAAGGCGAGGTGCCCAACAACAGCCTGGTGCGCTGCCGCTCCCACAACAGCGGCATTACCGTGATGGGATCGCAGAACGACCTGTTCGGCTGCGTGGCGTCGCAGATCGACGCGATGAACGCGTCCTACGTGCGGATCATCGCGTGCACGACGACGGGAGGACCGATCGCCGTCGGCAGCACGTTCGACGCCCTCGAGGCGAACGCGCGGCCCAGCGCGATGGTGCTGTTCAACCGCGTGTTCATGTCCCGGCCCTTCGAGGGCGGCGGCATCCGGGTGGCGTGCGGCGACCACAAGTCGATCGTGTCCAACAACACGGTTTACGCGTATGAGCACGGCCCGCGCCGCGCGAAGGGACTGGCGCTGAAGAACGTCGCGGTCGCCAGTGGCAACCAGATCAGCCACGGCCGCTGGGACAAGGAGATTTCGCAATTCGAGAAGCCTTACTACCTGCGCGCCCGCGTCGATCTCGAGTTCATGCTCGCGCGCAAACGCGAGGCAGCGGATCGGCGCCTGCGCGCGTACCTGCCCGAACTCGGCATCGAGGACGAACCGGCGCACCTGAAGATCCTTATCGGAGAGTTCCCGTTCGCCTGGGACCGGGACGACGTCGGTCGCAAGCTGGCCTGGCACAAACCCGCGAATCGGCCGGAGACGCCGGGCCGGGCGTTCATCGGCCGGCACTGGGACACGGATCATGTGTGGGGCCCGGCGCCCATCGGGTGGCATTTCCTGCGCTTCGAACTTCCCGACGCGCACGAAGGCAGGAAGGTCTTCCTGCACTTCGGCGCCATCGACGGCCATGCGACGGTCTACCTGAATGGTCGGGAGATCGGCATGCACGACGGAAACACCGAGGTTGGATGGAACGCCCCTTTCCACTTCGACGTGAGCGAAGGGGTGCGCGCAGGCGCGAACGATCTTGCCCTCCGGGTCTTCGCCTCCTCGCAACTGGGTGGACCGTACCGGCCGATCAGCGTCGTGGTCAGGTGACCCGGTGACGGCGAGGTGAGCGGATCGTGTGTGCGATGTATCATCAACGAATGAAGATTGCCGTGGCGTTCGTCGTCCTGCTGGGGACGACTGCTATTTTCGGCACGCCGCCGCCGGAGCCGTTCTACGTCGACGTGCGCAGTTACCTGCCCGAGGGATTCGTCACCGACGGATCAGTTGACTACAAGCCGTACATCCAGCGGTGCTTCGACGAGAACCTCTGCGTCCTGTTCCCCGGCAGCGATGACGTGGCCGAGAAGTCGATCACCGACGATCCGTTCGCGCGTCTGAAGGATCCGGAGCCGAGCGTTCGTGCGGCGGCCGTCACGGAGGTAACCAGGGGAAAGGATCCGCGCAGGCTGGCGGCACTCCGGCGCGCGCTGGCGGATCTCGAGCATGACGTGCGGCTGGCCGCGGCGAAGGCGCTGTCCGCGACGAAGGACGAAGCGGTCCTGAATGAACTGGTCGCCGGGCTCGACATCGACGATGTGCTGATCCGCGACGGCTGCGTCCTGGCGCTGGCGCACCGCGCCGATGCCAGGACGTTCGACGCGTTGATGACGCAGTACGCCAACCGCAACTTCGCGTTCCGCTGGCGGGTCGGCGAAGCGATCGCGGCGGCGTCGAACCAGGTGTTCATTCCCATGATGCTTGACAAGGTCAGGAAGGGCGCGGACTGGCGGGTTCAGGAGGTGTCCGTTGTGGCGCTGGCGCTGATGCACGACACCGTCGGAATCGACCCTCTCTTGCAGTCGGTGCGAAGCGACGATCGCTACATTCGCCGAATCGCCTGCTGGCAACTTGGCGTGATCGGCGATCCGCGCGCCATCGACCCGGTGATCTCCGACATACTCGAGAAGTACGACACCTACCGAGACCGCGTCTGGGGGGCCCATGCGATCAGCCAGATCGGCGCACGACTGGATCCACCGGTGGCCGCGGTACCAGCGAGTGGACGGCGGAATACGGAACACTTCGTTTTGACGAGGTTTTTTTCGACGACGACGATCAGGCCGCTAACCTAGCCGCAAGTGATCACCGGCCCGTGTGGATCACGCTGTACGTGACGGAGCAGGATGACGATTAATGCCATCTAGAACTGCCCCTTCGATCCGTCCAGACACTTCGTCATCAGATGATATCGCCCTGGAGAGTGT
Organism: Phycisphaeraceae bacterium; assembly: GCA_002686995.1. Classification (GTDB taxonomy): domain Bacteria; phylum Planctomycetota; class Phycisphaerae; order Phycisphaerales; family Phycisphaeraceae; genus NYZC01. The sequence goes on from NYZC01000239.1 coordinate 3,242, forward strand.
CGTCCGTGTTCTCATTCCTCGTTTTTCTTGAAATCCTGCACCGAAGAACGCATTCCCGTCCAAGTCTTACCGCCTGGGGCAGTCTGCTCCAGCTCGACGTGCGGTTGCTCTTCGCCCATATTGGCGCTTGCCTCAACAGCCGCTGCGCCCACCGGTACCTCCGTGCCCACGCCGTCGGCCGACATCAGCAGCCTGGCCTCCAGCGCTTCCAGTCCCGGCCATTGCACCCTCGGGTCACCGAGGTGACCTCGTTTCCTGAAGAGTCGTGAGAGTTTCATGGCCGGCATTCTTGTGTTCCGCCCGTCACCAGGGCGCTACCTTTACACAGGCATCGTGTTACTCACAAAATGAATCTCGGTGTAGTAGCCTTCGGCGGCACTTGTTCTTCGCTCCCCGACAGATATACCGGTGGTTAGGTTCTGGGTGCCCCAGATGACGGTGCTCTGGACAACGTCATCGTGTCCAACTTCTTGGTCTACGGGTTGATACCCATCTTCCGGTGCACGCTGGATCACTTCCCACGTGCCAAAGCCGCCCATGGAGGCTCCCGTCACATACATGCGGGCCGGGGCGTCACCCTCATGATCCACGGGCTGAATCACGTTCACCGCTGGAAGCAAGAGAGCTACCACGGGAATGTGCCTCCGTGTTCCCGCGCCGTCGGTCAGGTTTTGGGTGCCCCAGATGATGCCGGGCACCAAAGCATTCGCGTCGGCCTTCACCACGAACGTCCCGTCGGCTGTGCTCCAGATGCCGATGTCTGACTGAGCGGCCAAGGAATTACCATCCGTCGCCGCACCAAAATCTACGCCCGATGTCTCGACGGGGACGCTGTCTATAGACAGAGAGTTATAGGGTTCGATGACTGCATCAACCGAACTGGTTTGCTCCCCGCCCGCCGTGGCACTGGCCTCAACAGCCGCCGCGTTTAACAGCACCTCCGCGCCTAGGGCGTCGGCCGACATCAGCAGCCTGGCCTCCAGTGTTTCCAGTCCTCGCCACGGTGCCCTCCAGTCACCGAGTTCACGCCGCTTCTTGAAGAATCGTGAGAACTTCATGGCCGGTATCCTTGTGTTGTGCTTGTCACCAGGGCAGTGACGCAAGGATCGTGCCACTTGACTCACCGACAGGTCGCAAAGCACGCTAAGAACGTTCTTCCGCGTTGTTTACGTTTCGATGGGTTGTGTCCTAGGGAATCGGAAGTGGGAACACAGGTGGGCACTATTGCCCGGGAATGGGGCTTGGCCCGCCAAGGCGCATGGCCACCGCCGGTAAACGCCCGGGGACGCAAGATCGCCTCTGATATGAAGTTCGTGGCCACCATCTTTCTGATGCTCGCCAGCTTCGGTCCCGTGGCCGCAGCTGCGCCACCCGTCACCCTCGACGGCGACCTCGGCGAGTGGCCGCCGCGGACGAACGCGATCGCCGACAGCCACCACATCTACCTGCGACTGGACCTGCCGGAGCCGGTCACGCTGCAGGCCAGCACCATCGAGCACCAGATCCACCTCGACATCGACATCGACTCGGACACCACGAACCCACACCCGGGCACCAATCTCACGATCAGCTTCTCCGGTGGCAAGCGCCGCCAAGGCGCGTCGGTTACGGTTCACGGCGCGGACGGCAACCAGACGACCCACTCCCACGCTGTCGTCGGCCTCGCGGCGCCCACCTACGCAGCGAAGTCGTTCGAGGTGCGCATCTCGCGGCGCGCGCTGGCCAGGCTGGCGGACCAGGCGAACCTGCGCGTCAGCAGCGTGATCACCGGCAGCCTGGCGATAAGGGGCCTGGCCCACACGCGCGAGTTGGCGCGGTTCAGCCTTGACGACCTGCCGTAACTCGTGCAGTCCGAGCGCGCCAACGTGGAGATCCCTGTACGGCCGTCCGGCGCCGTCAGGATCGCCTCCTACAACGTCTGGCGTGGCAGACCCATGAAGCCCCGGAACCATTCGGGCGGATCCTGGGCGCCCTTCAGCCCAACGTGGTGCTGCCGCAGGAATGGGATGGCGCTTCAGCGGTAGAACTGCAGGACTGGCTCGACCAGCACGCCAGCCTCACGTGCAGGTGCGAAGCTTCAGGGCTGATCCTTCAGCGCATTCCGGTAACGCGACGCGCGCCAGGCGTGCGCCAGACGCAAACCTGCGCTTCAAGGACCATCCGTTAACGAGCCGGTCGGGAGCATCTGCACCAGGAGGAAGCGGTGACGAGCCCCAACGCCAGGAGCAACCCACTGGCCGGTTCGGGAACCACGCCCACGGTCAGCGTGCCTACCTGGCGGTTGTAGGTGGCGAACCACTGCTGGCCGACGGGAAAATCGATCAGGTCAAAGGCGCCGAGCAGGTCGCCGGCCACCAGAATCAGAAACGAATCGCCCGGCGCGGCGGTGAATGCGTCGACGTAACTGAGGTCAAGCATGCCGCCGTTGATCATTGCCGTGTTGTTGACGATCAACTGGTCGAAGTCGGTCCCCTCTACGCCCCCGGCGCCGGCCAGTTCGGCGGCGAAGGTCGAGCCGGTCTCGAACACCACGTCGTCGACAGTCAGCACGCCGAGCGAAGGTCCCGCCTCTCCCGGCGCGACCGTGCCCCCGGCGTTCACCGTGGTCGTCGCCGCGCTGCTGCCGGTGCCGCCGAGCGTGCCGTTTTCAGTCACCGTGACGCCGCCGGTGCCCGTGGCTGAACCTGTTGTGTTGTTCGCCAGCAGCTTGCCGCCCTCGATGATGGTGCCGCCAGTGTAGGTGTTGGCTCCGGTGAGCGTGAGCGCGCCTGGCTGCTCCGCCGCGGGAGCGATTTTCTTGAGCGAGCCGGCGCTGCTGGCGTCCTCGATCAGGCCGTCGAAAGTCGAGCTGCCGTTGCTCAAGCCCACGGTCAGGGCGGGCGTGTTGAGGTCGATGTCGGAGATGCTGATCGTTGCGGTGACGCCCGGGTGGTTCGTGAGTCGGTCGGTGGTGAAGGTGCCGCCGTTAACGGTGATACTACTGACTGAGCTCAAGAATTCGGTCTCGCCGTCGACGAGGACATCTCCGCTCTCTTCGATCGTCAGGGTGCCCGTCCCACCCCGGACGCTTTCATGCTGACCGCCGAGCTGCAGACCGCGAGAAAACCAGGATGAGCCGTTGCCCGTGACCAGGGCGATGCCATCGTCGCCGAACTCTCCTCCGAGCAGGCCGCTTCCGAGGGACACGGTGGCACCGCTCTGGAGTGTCAGGTCGCCGTCGCCAAATGAGCCAATGTTTAGACTGCCGCTGAGGGATGCGCCCTCGGTCAGCACGATTCGCCCGCCGCTCTCAATTTTAGTCAAGAAAAGGGTGTTCACGCTGTCGACACCGGATAGGGTCAGTGATCCCCCGGTTTCGTGGATGAGTTGTGATCCGATCGTCCCGGTGATCGATCCCGTGTATTCCGTCTCGGCGCTGCCATCCACCCTGAAGCGCCGGGAACCGATGTTCAGGTCGCCGTTGCCGGCCAAGCCGGCAACGGTGGTGTCCTGGAAGTTGACCGCGAGTCCGTTGTCAACGTTGACCGATACGGTGGAGTTCCTCAATGCGTTGGCATTCCCGAGGCGGATCCTCCCGGCACTGATAATCGTTGCGCCGGAGAACGTGTTGTTCTTGGACAGGTTCAGGTTACCGCTGCCGGTCTTGGTGATGCCGTAGCTTCCTCCCGATTCGTTGATTCGTCCTTGCGTGGCCGTACCCGTGTCCACGTTCAGCGTTACGTCGTTCTGCAATTCGATGTCGTTGTCGATGTTGACCGTGCCGGCATAGTCGATGGTCGACCCCAGAACGGTGATCGGGCCGAAGCCCGCCGCATTGCTGTGGCCCAGGGCCAAGTTTCCGCCATCGATGATGGTGCCGCCGGTGTAGCTGTTGTCACCGGTGAGGGTGAGCGTCCCGTTACCGGTTTTCTTGAGCGAGCCGGAACCCGTGGCGTCCTGGATCAGGCCGTCGAAAGTGGAGTCGCCGTCGTTGGTGCCGACGGTGAGGGCAGTACCTCCCACAGGGTCGGTGATGCTGATCGTGGAGATCACGCCGGGGTCGTTGGTGAGGGTCCCGGTGGAGAAGGTGCCGCCATTGACGGTCAGTGAGCTGGTGGCGGTGAAGAACTGGGTATCGTTGGTGACGCCGACGTGGCCGCTGTCGCTGACGGTCATCGCGGCGGTGCCACCGGGGGATCCCGAGCCCGCGCCGCCGAAGAACATGGTTTGGGCGGACACCGAACTGTCTGTATCGGTAACAAGGTAGGTCATGGAGTTGCCGACATTCATGGCCAGCCTTTGGCGGCTCGCGGTGGATAAGGTGCCACCGGATTGCACGGTGATCTCGGCGTTGCTGCCATTGGCGCGTAGGAAAGTCGGGGTGAACGTGCCGGAGGCCTTGACGACCAGGCTGCCGTCGACGTCGATAACGTTGCCGTGCTAGTACATCCCGCTGTTCTGGACGGTCAGCGTGCCGCCGTTGGAGATGGTCACAGCGGAACTGCCGGTGGTGTAGTTGCCGCCGTCGATCTCCACCACGGAGCCGTTGCGGATCTGGAGGCTGTCGAATCCGGCGCCGGTGCCGGTGAGGGTCAGGGTTCCGGCACCCAATTTGACTACACTGCCGCCGGGACTACCCGTCAGGGCGCCAGAGTAGGTCGTGTCGTCGCCGTTGCTGCCGATGCGCAACACTTGCGAGCCGATGTTCAGGTCGCCGCCGCCGGCCAGGGCGCCGATCGTCGCGTCGATGGCGTTCGTGGTGACGTCCAGACCGTCGTTGACGTTGATCGAAACGGTGCTGTTCTGCAGCGCGTCGGCGTTGTTGACAATGTTCCACGTCACGTCAAAACCGTTGGAATCGATCGTCCCATTCGACTCCAGGATCAAATCGCGGCTGTTATTTGCGCTAAGGCCCGCCAAGTGCCCCCACTAGCCAGCGTCAAATTCGTCCCGCCTGCTCCAATCCGATTGGCGCCCGCGATCGCCACCACCCCACCCTCAATCCGAGTGCCCCCGTGGGTGTTGTTGGCGCCCAGCGTGAGGACGCCGTTGCCCGTCATTGTCAGCACGCCGTCGCCGGTGATGCTTTGTGCCAGGGTCGTATCAAAGCCGTTGGTATCGAACGTCCCTCCGCTAGCTTCGAGGGTGATGGTCCGGCTGGCGTCGAGATCAAACGTCGCGTCGTAGCGCAGGGTCCCCCCGTCCATCGTCAGCCCGCCGTTGGTATCGCCCAGCCCCGAATCGCTGTTGATCAGCAGTATGCCGTCCTCGATCGTCGTTCCTCCCGTGTACATGTTCACACCGGTCAGCGACTGTCTCGCGGTCCCGATCTTCACCAGGCTGCCTGTGCCCGAAATTACCCCCGGGAAATCATGAAGAGTGTTGTCCGCCCCGATCTTCAATATTGCGCTGCTGTTCAGCACGATGCCACCCGGCGAGTTCCGAAGGCCGCCGACCGTTTCTGTGATCCCGTCCAGTTCTAACGTCGCGCCGCTGTGGACGCGCACCGAAGAGGCATCGGCGATGCGCTCATCCGCACCCGACAGAATCATTGTGCCATCCCGCACACGCGTCACGCCGGAGTACGTGTTTGCCCCCGTCAGCTTCAGCGTCCCGGTATTCTCCTTGTCCAACGCAAACACCCCGCTGATCGCACCCGCCACCGTCAGGCTGTCACCGCCGTTGATGTTCCAATCCCCCTGCGCAAGAAGTTCCACATTGCTGTTGATCGTATGGCTGCCGTCCAGCACCGTGATGTCGCCGTTGCCGAGCGACAGCGTGTTCGTACCCACCGTCGTGTCGAGCAGGTAGCTCTCGGCCCGATCGAACGTCGCCTCAATCACCTCCCGGTTGCCGTTCAAGTCGACCGTCAGATCACTGCTGGACGCCGCGCCCGCGAACAGCACCGTGTCGTCAGAGTCTGGAGAGTCGTCGATGATTAGCCCAACCCAATTGGTATTGTCGTCACCGACGTTCAGTTCGAAGAAGTCCCAATCATCTTCAAAAGCGTCGCCATCCCATTCCTAATCCACCGCCCCAGCCGGCGCCACCATCGCCACCGCCGCGATGGCCATCGAAAAGATCAACAGGGCGGTCGCTAACAGAGGCTTGCTCATAATGTCTGATTCCTGGCGTCGATTACTCATTCCTGTTCTCCTTCAGGGAAGTGATGCTTCGAAGGCGGCTCGACCGGGCCACGCGGCGTGCTGACATCAAAACGAGTCACTCCAACCTTGGTATGGATCGGCGCCGCGGCGCAGACGGGGATCGCGAGGGCAGACATCAGGCGCGTGGCGGTGACGCTCAACTGTTCTCGTCTCCTTCTGAACGCGATCGGTCGTGGCGTTCTCTTGTCGCCCGAATGGGCCGACGGACGGCACCAGTATAACCGCAACCCGCCAAGAGCCTAAAACCTATCCCAGAACCCCGAATCGGACGAGATTCTGGATGGTAATGTGCGTTTTCGAACCTCAAAAGTGCATGTTGTGTGATAGACCTGTGGTTCTGGGATAGGTTCTAAAGAAGAGTGCCTCCCGCCCCCGAACCTCCACGCCTGAAGAAGCCGAAGACACCGACGCACCGGGGCTCGCTCTCATCCCGTCCCCGACTGGACGGTCCGGTCATCCGCCGTCCCCTCTTCGTCCGGAGGCATTTCCAGGGCTGGCCCGAGCATCACGGAGGGCGCCCGGGTCAGTTTTCGACGTGCCCCAATCCAAGTCGATTGTGTTCAACGACCTCCTCAATCCCAACCTCAAACTCGCCATATGCGGCACCGCCGCCGGCCATGTCTCCGCTGCCCGCGGCGCGTACTACGCCGGCCCCGGCAACAAGTTCTGGAAGGTGCTCTTCGAAACGGGCCTGACGCCGCGCCAACTCGCGCCCAGCGAGTACCGCGAGTTGCTCGACCACGCCATCGATCTCACCGACATCGCAAAGGGGCAATCGGGCACGGACGACGACATCGACTTCGACAGAGCAGATCGCCGGGTCCTGCGCGCGAAGATCGAGAGGTACCAACCAGGGGTCCTCGCCTTCAACGGCAAGAGGGCCGCGCAGGAGTTCTTCGGTCGGCGTCGTGTCATGTACGGAGTGCAGGCCGAGAGGCCAGCCAGGGCTTGCGCGTCGAGCTTGAATACACGCAAAAGGGCCAGGAGCGTTCCGCGGCCGGCACGCTCGTTTCCGTCGGACCCGAGTTCGTCGTGCTCGACAACGCCAGCAACAGCTTCGCCGTCCCGATCGCGGGCGTCACCCGGATGAAGATGCTCGATCTGCCCCTGCGTCTGCACGTCGCCGGCAACGACGGCAAGCCGATCGACCGGACCCGTCTGGGTATGGCCTATCTCCGCAAGGGAATCACCTGGATTCCCGAGTACACCCTCAAGATCGCCAGCGCCGACGAAGCCGAGCTGGTCCTGCGGGGCACGATCGTCAACGAAGCAGAGGACCTCGTGCACTGCGACGTTCACCTGGTCGTCGGCGTCCCCACGTTCCTGCACACCGACTACCTGGCCCCGATCGCGATTGGCCAGGCCATCCGCACGATCGGGGCCGCGGTCGCGCCGCCGCAAGTGAGCACGCAGATCATGAACCGCGCCGCCATCTCCAACACGATCCGGGCCGATCAGTTTCATGGGGTCGTCGAGAAGCCGGTCGCGCCGGTGGCCGACACGCTGCCCGCTGCCGTCGGCAACCTGCCGCAGCTCGGTGGGGCGGCGGCCACGGACTACACCGTCTACACACGGAAGGACCTGACACTTCGGCGCGGGGAGAAGGCAATCGTCACCCTCTTCACGCGGAGGATCCGGTACTCCCACGTCTACCGGTGGGAGTCGGCCGCACCCATGAAGCATTACCTCGTCCTGCACAACAAGACCGATACGGCGTGGACGACCGGCCCTTGTCTCGCGGTCACCGACCAGCGGCCGCTCAGCGAGGATCTCCTGCGTTACACGCCGATGGACGGCGATTGCGAGTTCCCCGTCAGTACCGCGATCAACATCGCGCATCGGCGCTCCGAGGTGGAGACGTCGCGGAAGATGAAGGCTCACTCGCCCGCCCGCAATGTGTTCCTGGATCTCGTGACCCTGCGCGGGACCGCGCGGTTGCGGAACTTCGAGAACCGACCGGCGCGGATCGTCATCGACATTCCGGTCCCGGGCAAGCCGGTCGAGGCGACGAACGGTGGTGCACTGAACGTCGATTCGACGAAGCTGAAGCTGCTCGACCGTCGCGGCTCCGTCAACTGGCAGGTCACGCTGGAGCGTGGTGAGTCGAAGGAGCTGACGTACGTCTATGAAAGATACGTGCCTTCACAGTAGCTGACTTCCCCGATGGCTTGTCTCCCAGGCAGCAAATCCGCGGGGGAGAAGCGCGCGGCGAGCGCGTACCCACGTCGGGACGATGGCACCTCGTCCGCCGCGCGGGCGCATCGGCTCGACCTCACACCTGTTGCCATGGAAATCTCGGTTTTTCTTCCGGGAGGCGACCCCGCCGATCCACGGGGGTAGAATCCCTCGTGAATCCGGGCCCGGACCTTGCACGCCCGCCACCGCAATCGCGTCGCAACCCCTTCATTGCCAGTCAGTTGCGGCACATCGGAAAGGAGTAGAGAACATGGGCAATTTCGCCCGGACCTCGTTTCTTCTGGGGTTCCTGGTCGCATTCTGGATGTTGCCGAGGCATGGAGCAGCGGTCGAAGCCACGGAGCCGGGATGGCGGATCGCCAACATCGGCTTCGGCATCAAGCCCTCGTTCGACTTCGATGCGAACGACCGCATTCACGTGATGGGCATGACCGAGCAAATCATCGGTGTCGTCTGGCACGCATCCGCCGACGACATCGGCGGGCCGTGGTCGCCCGTGGACGTCGCCAGCGGATATTTCTACGGGCCTGGTGACATCCGCGTCGACGCAACCGGCGCTGCGCACCTCGCATGGCACGACCACGACGATCAGGATCCCAATCACCTCGTCGTCGCACCCGGTGGCGCAACGACACTGCGCCGGATCATATCCCCCGGACACGACGGCTGGGACAATACGCTCGCATTCGACAGCCAGGGCACCCTCCACCAGACCAGCGTCGACCCGTCGGCATTCGGCGCCCCGGTCAGCCTCGAGTACGGGACGTTCGACGGTGCCGCGTGGACCTACGACCGCGTCCCGGGCAGCGGATCGTTCATGTATGGGTTCAACACTTCTCTGGCCATCGACGGACTGGACGAGCCGCATGTCGTCTACACGCGCGCCTCGGACTGGGTCGCACCCGGCGATCTCAACTACGCCCGCCGCAGCGCGTCGACATGGCAGGTCGCAACGATTCCGACCGGCAGCACGCTGAGCCGCTTCGCCTCGATCGCGCTCGACGACGCCGATCGGCCGCACGTCGCCTGGTTCGACGTCGACGCCGAAGATTCGACGCGCGGCACCGTGCGTTACGGTGTGCTCGATGACGGCAGTTGGACGCTCGAGACCGTGGACACGCTGGAAAACGTCAGCCTCGGCTTCTCCGGCGCGCGCGAGATGGTGTCCCTGGCGCTCGACGGCGGCAATCGTCCGCACCTGGCCTACGGCGATCGGCGCTTCGTCCGGTACGCGACGCGCTCGACGGGATCCTGGTCCACCACCGACATCCTCGCTTCAACGAGTGACCTGTACAACGGCCTGGTGGTGCTGCGTCTCGACAGCACGGACGTCCCCGGCATCGCTTTCTGGCAGGATCACGCGGGGCAACCCGGACTGGTGCGCATGGCGGTGCTTCCCGAACCGTCGACCCTTTCCGTCTCCGCCATGCTTTGCCTGTGGTCACTTCATCGTCGACGAAGCTGACCACGCAAGTGGACGGAGCAGACGCCCGAGGCCTTACCCGTGATCCGGTCCGCGCGGAGGCGACGCCGGCAGGTAATACGCAATCATCGGCGTATCGCCGTACCACACGACGACGTGACCATCGTAGTACCCGATGATTCGCGCCTCCCCCTCGCTATAGCTGATGGCGCCGGCACCGTTCTCGTCGTCCATCAGCTCGACGATGGCAGGCGTCGAATGCGGATCGACGATGTCCGATCTTCGCCGGTAGACCCAGGTCTGCAACGCGAATCCGGGCGCGTTTCCGGTGCGTCGATTCGTCATGACCCGCTCAGAATCGTTGCTCAGGTATGGCGCGAGGTCACTGAGGCGCTCGGGCAGGTGATCCTGGTGGTCACCGACGTACGCCTCGATGGCGACGATCATCTGTCGGACATCGTTCTGCATCGCGACGTTGATGGAGAACTTGCGCGCATGCTTCAACGACGGAATGAGCACGCCCGCGGCGACCACGACCACCGCGGCCGCGAGCGACCAGCGGAAGAACAGGAGTCCGTCGCCAGATCGGGCCGAACCAACCGGGTCCTCCAGGTCGTCAATGGCGGTCATGTCGTCAAACGCACCCCGCCCGAGCTTGTCCTCGGTCTCCTGGATCAGCGCTTCATCGACCTCGTCGATCGACAGCGCGCCGTCGGCGACCGATGCGGCGAACATCGTCGATTCGTCCAGCCTTTTTTCGTGGTCCGCACTCAGTCCGTCCGCGTCCTCGACGGACTGGACGACCCGATAGATTTCGCTCAGCGCTCTATTCGGTTTCATGACGCCGCCACTCCCACCGGTTCGGCCATGACCCGGATGAAATCGTCGATCGTGAGATCGCGATCCCGAAGGCAGCGCTCGAGCTGCTGACGAACAATGCGAAGCTCTTTCGTCACGAACGCGCGCGTCACGCCGAACTCCTCGGCGATCTCGGCCTTTCGGCGAAGATCCCGAAAATGCCGAGTCGCGAGCCGACAGCGCTTCGGCGGAAGCCGACAGAGCAGTTCGTCGAGCAGGCGCCGAATGACATGCTCGTCGCCGTGATCGGGCGCATCGACCCGCGACTTGTCGAGCGCGAGCATGCAGTCCGAATGCATGTACTCGGTCGCGGGTTGCTTGCGGACTTCGACCCTGTGCTCCAGCATCACCATCTTTGCGTAACCGAGGATGAGCGTCCGCAATGTCGACGTGCCCGGGAAACGCTTCCGTGCCGACGGGCTCCAGAGGTTGACGAAGAGCCTGGTCCAGACCTCCTGTCCGACGTCGTCCGCATGAAGCTCGACCATGCCTCTGGGGGTGGTGATGCGCGTCAGCCTGCTACAAATGAAGCTTCGAAGCTCCGCGTCGAAACGCGCGATCAGCGCCGTCAGGACGACCCGGGCGCGGTTCCTGAAATCGACGTCTCCGGGCGTGCTTCCCCCGTCCTGCCAGTTGCAGCGCTGCTCGCACGCCACCGACCATGCGAGGTCCGGGAGCCGCAGCTTCGGTCGCAGCGCCCGCAACGTATCGGCATTGCCGTAGAACCGCCTGCGCCGCGACTGATCTGCGCCGATATTCCACGCGATCGCGTGGCAGATACGATCGACATCGAACGCGTCGTGAGGAAGCTGGAGCGCGATCTCACCCGTTGCGGAAGCAGCATCGGACGGCCAGGCGGACACGGCGCGCCGAATCGCCATGTGCAGATCGGCGCCCAGCGCACTTCGGATCAGATCGACCCTCACGGCGAAAGGCTGTTCCGCAATGTCGGTAAGCGTTTTCATGGACTCGAGCCGTGTCCACGTGTGCGCGAGATCCTATTCTGTCGATCGGACCAAGCCCACCGATCACGCGAAGAAAATTTATTTCGTTCGCAGGTTAACACCAGCGCGTCATCGCTCACTACCTGCTACGAGACCCATCGCTCTTCGCCGTTGAGGTTCGCCGGTCACCGGGTCTCGGCCGGTCAACGCTCGCAGGGGTGAGCCGAATGTCGCAACCGAGGGCTGTTCCCGCGTTCGTTCCCCTGATCGTCGCCGCCGTGCTGTTCGTGCAGACCCGTCCGCCACCACCACCGCCCCACGTCTGCCATGCCGATTCGAGCACCTGCGCCGGACTGCTGCGGAATGCGACAGTCATCGTCATTGCTGATCCCGCAATCGTGTTGCAGACCGCGCCGGATGCGTTGAACGAGTGGATCGCCGTCGAGGTGTCGGGGCCGATCACACACCAGGGGTTGCCGCCGGAGATGTCCGGCGGCATGACGGCGCCGTAGCTGAAGTCGCCGGACTTCAGATGCGCGGCCACTTCCGCTACGATGCCGATCGAACCGCGACGCGGATTCATCGGAAAGAATCAACCATGCTTAGACTCGGTGTGATCGGACTCGGACGGCGAGCGCGCCACATGGTCAGGGACATGCTGAGCGAGGAGCCCGAGCTCCGTCTCACGGACGTCGCCGATCCTGACCCGCAGCGCGTACGCGACGAGGCGTCGAAGCACACCCCGATTTGCTTCGACGATGCGACCTTCCACCCCGACGCCGCGCGTCTGCTGGAGCACGCGGACCGGCTCGACGGGATCGTCATCGGAACGCGTTGCCGCCTGCATACGGAAATGGCGTGCAAGGTCGCACCCACGGGACTGCCCCTGTTCCTCGAGAAGCCGGTGGCGATCGATCGCCGCCAGGTCGCGGCGCTGGCGGCCGCCTTCGAAGGCCGAGAGGATCGTGTCGTCGTCTCGTTCCCGTTGCGCGTCACGCCGCTGTTTCAAAGGGTGATGGCGATCGTTCGAAGTGATCGACTGGGGCCCGTCAACCAGATCCAGGCGGTGAACAACGTGAACTACGGCGGTTGCTACTTCGGAGGCTGGTACCGCAACTACGACGATACCGGAGGGCTGTGGCTTCAGAAGGCCACGCACGATCTCGACTACCTGAACCTGATTGCGAAGGCCCGACCCCTGATGATCGCGGCGACCTCGACCCAGGGCGTCTACGGCGGCGACAAACCCCACGATCTTCACTGCACGTCGTGTGACGAAGCGGCCACATGCATCGAGAGCCATGTCAGCCTGGACCGGAGGCCCAATGACGGCGGCATGTCGGAATACGAAAACGGCCACGATCATCCCTGCTGCTTCAGCCGCGAGATCCGCAACCAGGACGCGGGATCGGCGCTGCTCCTGTACGAAGGCGGCCTGCATATCAGCTACACGCAGAATTTCGTGTCACGGCGCGGGGCCGGACGGCGCGGCGCCATCATCACGGGTCACGCGGGGACGGTGCAGTTCGACTGGGTTTCCGAAGTGGTGAACGTCATCGATCACCACCGGGAGCACGACGAATCGTTTGAGGTCAAGGCCTCGGATGATCATTCCGGCGGCGACACGGTGCTCATTCGGGATTTCATCAGCCTGATGCGCGGCGGATCGTCGACGAGCGGCGATCTGCGCGACGGGCTGCTCAGCGCCACGATGTGTCTCGCGGCCCGCGAATCGTCGCACACGCACGCGTTCACGCCCATCGTCCCGCCATGGACGACCCCGCAAGCCATTCCGGCCCCGGCGCCGGCCCCCGAACCGCCCATGGATTGAACCGCCGGGACTCTTCCGGCTTTTCGACTCTTGCGACTCTCAGATTCTTGATCGAACATCGAACAGCATCAGCTGCTTCATGCCGCCGACCTGCTCGTCGATGTCGCAGACCTGGGCGATCGCGTGGACGATGGGCCGGATCTGCTTGTCCACGTAGTGCCCGTAGTCGAGCGGCGCCGAAACGTGTCCCACCGGCTGGGGGCCGTCGGTCGTCATCACGTAGTGGATGACGCTCGGCGGCTTCGACAGGAGCCGCGCCGCCTTGACGTGCGGCGGGCTCGTCCGCGTGTAGTCGTCGACCTTCTTGCGCAGTCGCTTGCGGTACACCAGGTCCGCGTCGCGCCGGCCGGCGCGAACGTCCTCGACGCACCGTGCCACGCATTGCTCGATGTCGCCGGGCGGCGCGTCGTGAAAGAGCAGATCGAGCAGGCGGCGCTGCAGATCATGGGCGAGGTTGGTCCAGTCGTGCCGGGCCGCCTCCATGCCGATGATCTCGACCTCCTCGACGCCCGGGGCCATCCTCAGTCCCGCGTACCCCTTCGCCCTGGCGCGCGTCTCGTCCGCGCGGCTCACAGGCAGGAACAGCCGCCGGTAGTACTTCTCGAACTCCAGTTCGAGACGAGACGAGACGCCGTACTTCTCTCGCAGGTGGTCCGCAATCATCCGGTTCATCCGGTCGCAGAGCCGCCGGCCGTGCTCCAGGGCGTCGTCGAGCGCGATGTCGTCGGGCAGTCGCGCGTCGACGAACAGCGAGTCGGTGTCGCCGTAGAGCACGGCGGCGCCGAGATCGTCGAGCGCGGCGGCCGCCCACCGCAGCAGTTCGTGCCCGAACCCCGTGATCGCTCCGGCAAGGCGCGGCGAAGCGAATCGGCACGATCCAGAGGCCAGGACACCGTAGAAGGAGTTCATGACGATCTTGTAGGTGAAGGACGCAAGCTCGTCCCCGGCGCCCTTGGCCGTGCTGCGCTGCGCGAAGAACTCCTCGAGCATCGCGGGCAGAATGCCCTGCTCGCGCGCGAACGTCGCACCGTTCGGCGCCGTGATGACATCGCTCGACGGCAGTGACTCAGCCCTGACGTGCGCGAGTGGGTCGATGTTGAACGTCGAGATGATCGACGGGTACAGGCTCATGAAGTCGAACACGAACACGTGCGGGTGCAGGCCCGCGCGCGCCGGCATGACCAGGCCACCTGGCGCTCCGCCCGCGTCCTTCCGATCGACGCCGAGCGTCGGCGCGACGATGCGCTGACGATGCAGGCGATCGAGGTAAAGGAAGTCGAAGGCCGCGATGCTTCCCCACGCGTTCTCGAGCGCCAGGCCCGTGAGCATGCTGCGCCGCAACGTCATCGCGACGAGTCCGGTGGCTTCGAGGATGTCCCGCACCAGGCGCGAGTCCTCGAGGCAGTAGGCGCAAAACGCGGGCCGATCCTCGCGGTACGCCCGCATGATCACCTCGGGCATTGAAGTGTCTTCATCGGATTCCAGCGTCTTGTCGCGGCCCAGGATGTCGCGGGCCACGGTGCCGAGCCGGTAGTCCTCGAAGCGCCGGGGAATCACCCGGACGAGGCGCATCGCGTCGACGACCTGGCGCCCGCGAATCGTCACGCGGCTGCCGCCCCACGCGTCGCCCTGCCGGTACCACGAAGTGTCGCCGGCCCGGCCCAGCTTCATTGGGGACCCGATCGCCTCGGCCCGCTCCTGCAGCACCCGGAGATCGAAGTCGATGACGTTCCACCCGGTGATCACGTCCGGGTCAATCCGGCGGATCCGATCCGCCACCGCGTCCAGCAGCGCGGTCTCGTCCGGATGACACGTCGCGCAGTCCGGGTCATCGTCGCCGGGGCGCCCTACCAGGTGGACCTCCTCCGTGACGTGCCGCGGCCCCGGGCCGGTCCCGACAAGCGAAACGGCGTACACCCGCTCGGCCCGCGCGTCCGTCTCGATGTCGAGCGCAAGGACGGCGAGCGCAGGCGCCCAATCCTCCGGCGCAAGGTCAGGATCCAGGTAGACGCGATCAACGTCGTGGCCGGGCTGCCACGGACCGTGAACGCGGACGCCACCGCGAATGCCCCGATTGATCAGGAATCGACGCGAAGGGCTGATGTCCGCCTCGTAGGTGCGCACCCCGTGCTCCTCGAGCCGGGTCGCGAAGGCCTTGGTGTCCGCGAGGCGCTCGCCGCCGGCGAAGGTCACCGTCTCGCCGTCAAGCGTGGTCCACTGGTTCGGATCGACCGCGTGCACGGGGTCGATCGCGATGCCTTCGGCGGGCGCGAGATGCTGCGCGCGATCGAGTTCGGAAGCGCGGATCCAGAAGCCGGGAGGCTCCCGGTCGTCCACGAATCCGAACGTCTCGCCCGATTCGAGGCGCCCGATGCCGAATACGGCGAATCGATCCCCCTTCCGGCGATGGAAGACATCGAGCAGGAATCCGATCGCATCGGGATGCCGGGCGCTCCGCGACATGGTTGCTGCGCGACGGGGTCGCTACGGGAACTGTAGTCGGTTCCCGACAGTAACTGAAGTCACCCGCATTCAGATGTCCGTTTCGAGGCGAATACGCCCGGCTCCGTAGCTGAAGTCGCCAGTCTTCAGATGACCGGTTCGGCTACAGCACGACGAAGAAATAACCCGGAATCTCGAACTCGTTGTTGTTTTCGTTCGACTCGGCGATCGCGCCGTTCACGTCGACGATGCCGACCACCCGGTACTCGCCCGGCGCCAGGTCCGGCACCGTGACCGTCTGTCGGAATCTCTTCGAATCGCCCGCGGCGAGCCGACTGGCCGACTGGTTGATGACCGGTCCGAATGACTCGTCCGCGCCGCCCGCGATCGGTCGCGCGAACAGTTGCAGCGACACCTTCGTGCCGCTCG
>NYZC01000240.1 GCA_002686995.1 Phycisphaeraceae bacterium
CGGCAGATCGGCATCTCCATTCACAGCTACGCGGTCGACAACCGTAACGCGGCGCCGGGTTACATGGAACCGCCCATGCAGACGGTGGGCGGCGCGTTCTCGAGCTGGTTGCAGAACGAAAGCGACTGGCCGGTGGCCATCAGTGGCGCGTCATCGGGTGTCCACAAGTCTTACATCACCGATCAGGGCTTCATCGGCGGCAATGCGAGGTGGGACAACAATCCGTCGCGGGGCAACGCCAACCCGCGAAAGCTGAACCCGTACCTGCAGCACGCGGAAGTGGTCTTCCGCTGCCCGTCCGACGTGGGTGATATCAACCCGCCGCTCGCAGGCGGTCACACGCCCTATTACGAGCGGGCCTACGGCAGCCCGCAGAGCCTTGCCCACAACCCGTCGGGATCCAGCTACGTGTACAACGCGGCCCCGGGCCTGTTCAGCACCGGGCGCGTCGTGCCGTGGAAGGATCTCGACGAGTTTCCCGACGTCGGACGCCAGGTCATGCTCGCCGACACCACGATGCTTTACACGTGGCTGGCGCCGGGCGTGGACGTGTCCGCCTACGCGGCATCCTACTGGGCCGCCACCCCCTGGCACGATCCGCCCGAGCGCCACCCCAATGCCGAAGTGCAGTTCGGAATCCGGATCTACCCCCAGAAGGGCAACGCCACGTTCGCCGATGGCCACGCCGCCACGATCCCCTTCGACCGCGCCCTGGTGACCGAGGACTACATCATGTGGACCGACGAGATGATCCGGCGGTGACACGGCGCCACCAAGCTCCTCGTCAAGCGCAAAGTCGACGAAGGCGTTGACCGCCATCGAGAGATTCCGGTCTTTGGGTTTGCATCTTGCCCCATACGGACCTGATCGGCTTTCACGGCCATCCAAAGTGCCACGTAGGGACGATACGGCTTGTCCTCGCCGGTGATCCAAGACGATATTCGCACGAAGCCTCCCTGCCAGATCTCGCCTGATCTTCGGGGCATGCCGCTTCCGCCTCGGCCACCAGCTCCGTCGCAGTGGCCCTGAAGCCCCGCGTCGAGCTGGATTGAGGCAGTATCCTGGCACGACACGTAATCGCCGGTCCGCACCGAGGATCGTCTCGCAATGCGCTGCCACGAATCAGTCGAGAGGGTGATGGCCGCGATGGATCGCGTACCGTTCTGGGTCTTCGATCTTGACTTGGCCGATGACACGGTTGAACGCCTGGGTGAGACGCGTCGCGCCGCCGGCGACGAACGAGTCGGTGCACTCGTGGTCACGTCGCAGCCGATCGATACCGATGCGATGATCGCCCACGGTGCCGACACCGTCCTGGTTTTCCATTCGGCTCGGGTCGGCCCGCGCACGCGACTCGCCGCGGCGCTGATGATCTGGAAGCATCATCAGCCGACGCTGGCACTGATGGGCGCGGACGCGGACAATCGTTCGTGGGCAGCCGGCCTTGCCGCCGCCACGGAGGCGATGCTGATCAGTCCGGCCTTGATGGTTCAGCGCACCGCGGGCGAGCTGGAAATAGCCGCGCTCGATCGGTCGGGGAAGTTGTCCCGGCAGATTCGGGTGTCAAGTGAGCAGTCGGCGGTGGTCACCATGCGCTGCGGCGTCGCGGAGCCGCTTCAACCGGATTCAGGACGAATCGGTCGGAAGCACGTGTTCGAATGGTCGGGGCAGAACGAGTCAATAATCAGGACTCGACGAATTCCAGCCGATCCCGCCAAGGTGGACATTCGCGACGCCGATCGACTGGTCGCCGGTGGACGCGGTCTGGGCAGTGCGCGCGGATTCGAGTTGTTGCAGCGCCTGGCAAGTCACTTGGACGCCGGCGTGGCCGCTTCGCGCATGGCGGTGGACCTGGGTTGGATCGACCGCGAACGCCAGGTGGGGCAGACGGGCAAATCCGTTCAGCCGCAGCTTTACATTGCCTGTGGCATTAGCGGCGCCAGCCATCACCTCGAGGGCATGTCCACCGCCGAGCACATCGTGGCCGTCAACACCGACCCGTCGGCGCCGATCTTCAGCGTGGCGCACCTCGGGCTCGTGGCCGATCTGCATGACATCCTCGCCAGGACCTGTCAGGCGCTCGAGCAATCATGACCGGCGAATCCGTCACACGTCAGATCATGGACAACGTCCCCGGCTGGATGCAGGTGACGTTCTACGCCGCGGCATTGGCGGGTTGCGGCATCGCCGTGCTGGCATTCATCGCGCGCATAAGCAGACATCGCCGCGGCCGCGAGTCGCCTGCACGTCCACGATCGGCGCTCGGGAGCGCGACCGCCGTCGTCGCGTATCTGACCTTTCACCGCGAACTGCGGCGCGATCCGTACGCCGGCGCCGCCCACCTCATGACGTTCTACGGCTTTCTGATCCTGTTCATCGGAACGTGCCTGGTCTTCCTCGAGCACAGCACGCCGCTGCACTTCTTCTACGGCTGGTGCTACGTGATCTCGTCGCTGGTGATCGACCTGGGTGGCGTCGCGTTCCTGGCGGGGCTGGCGATGTTCGCCTGGCGGCGGGCGTCCAACGGGTCCCATCGGATCCTGAGCGCATGGTGGGTGGGCTCGCTGACCGTGCTGCTCGGACTGATCGGGCTGACGGGGTTTACGCTGGAAGCGGCCCGCATCGCGATCGACATGCCCGAGCACGAGCGTTGGAGCGTCGTGGGATACGCATTGGCGACGGCACTGAGGACGGTTGGCATCGGCGACGACGTCGCGGCGCGCCTGCACCGTGTGCTCTGGGCCGCGCACGCCGTGCTGTGCGTGGCATTCTTCGTGCTGCTGCCGTGGCGGTTCTTCGGGCACATGGTGTACGGCGCGGCGAGCTGGGCGACCCGAAGCGGCAAGCCGATCTCCGCGTTGCGCGCGCCATCCGGCCCGCCAGGGTCAACGGCGTGGCGCGACCTGACGGTCCGCGACCTGCTCCACGCCGACGCCTGCACGACCTGCGGGCGATGCAACGAGATGTGTCCCGCCGAAACGGCCGGCAAACCACTGCACCCGCGCGAGATCATCCTTGGCCTGCGAGTCGGCACGGCCAGGGAAGACCGCGATCTGTCCTCGCTCATCCCCGACGAAGCGATCTGGGCGTGCACGACATGCGGTGCCTGCAACGAGGCCTGCCCGGTCGGCATCGACGTGTATGACAAGATCGTCGACTTGCGCCGCGGACGGGTGGAAACCGGCGTCGTGCCGCCGGCGGCCCAGGCGGTGTTCGAATCGCAGGCTCGAGAGGACAACCCGTTCGGCAAGCCGGGCGCCGAGCGCATGAACTGGGCCGCAGGTCTGTCCGTCGCCGAAGCGAAGCCGGACGAGCCGATCGAGCTGCTCTACTGGGTCGGTTGCGCCGGAAGCTTCGATCCCGACGGCCGCAGCGTCACGCGCGCGATGATCCGCATCCTCGATCACCTGGACGTCCATTACCGCTTGTTGGGTCGGCGCGAGTGCTGCACGGGCGATCCGGCGCGCCGCATGGGCGAGGAGGGCCTGTTTCAGCAGCAGGCCCGGGCCGTGATCGACCTGCTCCGCGCGCATTCCGTCGAGCGCGTTCTCACGCATTGTCCACATTGCTTCAACGTCTTTCGCAATGAATACCCGCAGCTCGGGTGCACGGTGCAGGTGGAGCACCACAGCCAGTTCCTGTTGCGCCAGGTTGCCGAAGGACGATTGACCCTGGACGGCGGCGATGCGGGCGCCGTAACCCTTCACGATCCGTGCTACCTCGGACGCGGCAACGGCGTGACGGATTCGCCGCGGGACGTGCTGCGCTCGCTCGCCGGGATCGATCATCGTGAGATGCCGCGACACGGCCGCGCGTCGTTCTGCTGCGGAGCGGGTGGCGGGTCGAGCTGGCTGGACACGCCGGGAGCGGTGCGCGTGGAGAACCTTCGCGCCGCCGAAGCGCAAGGCACGGGCGCGTCGACGATCGCGACGGCGTGCCCGTTCTGCAAATCCACGCTCACGGCCGGGTGCCAGTCGATTGAGCGGGGCGCACCGATCGTCAAGGATCTGGCGGAGCTGGTCGTCGCAGCGGAAGGACTGTCGTCGACGTGATCGACGTGGTGGTCATCCTCGGTTCGGACATGCACCACGCCGATCGTTCGGCGATGTCTCTGGCGGTGCGCCGGCTTTCGCCGCACCCCACGGCGTGGTGCAGCGACCAGGCATCCATGCGCTACGCGATGGCGGTGACGCGCGATGCCCGTTGGCTGGTCGACGAGCGCGCGGGCGCCGCGCCGCTGTTCGACGTGGCCGTTGCCGGGACGATCGACGAGCTCACGTTGGGGCAGCTGGCGGCGGCGCGCGACGCGACGCTGATGCTCGACGTGCTGGACATCGAACCGACCCGCGACGGTCTGCGCGTGGTGCGCGACCGACGCCGCGGAGCCACCGACGTCTGCCTCGTGGCCGGACCGGTCGTGCTGGCCGTATCCGATCTTGCGGTCAACGACCTATATGTGTCGCGCTATCGTCGGGCGACGGCGTCGGGCGTTCCGCCGCCTCGGCACGGGGGGCAACGCGAGTCGGATGGCGGCTGGCAGCCCGTGCGCCGGCGGACGAGCACCGCCGGGATTGCCGAGAAGACGTCCGGTTCCGCGACGCGGCGCGCGATGGCGACATTCGGAATCACGGGTGAACAGCGCGTGTCGGCCGGCAATCACATCATCGCCGCCGACGCCGCCACCTGCGCCGAGCACCTGCTTCGTTTTCTGGTCCACCACGAATGGATCGAGGCGCCGCCGGTGACGAAGATCGAACCGGACCGGGCCGCGGACGAGCCGCGGTGCCCGTCCGAGCGCCGTCCCGTTCGCGGCGCCACCGTCGCCGGGAAGCTCGCGCGCGGGCCAAGACCCCTGCGCGGCGCTCCGCCCGGTGTGTCGCGCCGACCGCGGCCCGTGGGCGCTCGTCCCGGCGCGCGCCGCGCGGCACAGTATGCACGAAGGCCCCGGCCGGTGGGACAGGCTGCGCCGTCCGCGGTGAGGGGACCGTATCCCATGGAGTCCTAGGCGAGATGTCTAAGTTTCCCAATCTGTTCTCACCGATCAAGATCGGTCACCTGACCGTGCGGAACCGCATCTGCTGTTCCGCCCACGCCGATGCCCTCGCCCGCGATGGCATGCCGGACGAGGTCGAGCGGCGGTACTACGAGGAGAAGGCTCGCGGCGGCGTCGGGTTCATGATGTGCTTCGGCTCGGCCTCGGTGCATCCGACCAGCACTGCCCGCGACTGGAATGGCGTGGAGGTCTTCGACGATCGTGTGATTCCCTACCTCCGGCTGTTCAGCGACACAATGCACGAGTACGGCGTGCCGGTCTGCTGCCAGATCACCCATCGCGGGCGCCGCGGACGGAGCGTCGACCTGTGGAACCGGATGTACAGCCCCAGTGATATGCGCGAGCCCAATCATCGGGAGAATCCCCACCCACTCGAACCGGAGATGATCGACGAGCTGGTCGAGGCCTTCGGTGCCGCAGCGCATCGGCTCGAGCAGGGCGGCTTCGATGGCTGCGAAATCAACGCGAGCCACTGCCATCTGATCGATCAGTTCTGGACGCTCAACGCCAACCAGCGCAACGACAACTACGGCGTCGCGAGCCTCGCCCAGCGTATGAAGTTCGGCGTTCGCGTGATCGAGCGCGTGCGCGAGCAGGTGGGGCGGGACTTCGTCGTCGGCACTCGGATCACGGGTGACGATTTCACCGAGCGCGGCCTGGACAACGCCCAGATGCTCGAGATATGCGGCAGGCTCGACGACCTGCGCATGCTCGATTACTTCAACGTCATCGGCGGGACGGCCGAGACGTTCGTCGGCGAGTCCGCGGCCGTACCGAACATGTCGTTCAAGCTCGGGTTGTACACCTACCTCGCGGCGACCGTCCGGCAGGTAGTGAACGTCCCGGTGATCGCGTTCGGGCGCATTGTCGATCCGGTGCAGGCGGAGAAGGTTCTGGAAGCCGGCGAAGCCGACCTGGTCATCATGAACCGCGCGCTGATTGCCGACCCGCACCTTCCCAACAAGGCCCGGGCGGGCCGGATCGAGGACGTCCGCCAGTGCATGGGTTACAACGAGGGATGCATCGACCGCATCTACACCGGTCGCGGCGTGACGTGCGTGCAGAACCCCGTGATCGGCCGCGAGCGGCAGTGGGCGGAGCTGTCCCTGTCGGCGATCCGAAAGAAAGTCGTCGTCGTGGGCGGCGGGCCGGCGGGCCTCGAGGCGGCGCGCGTCTGTGCCGAGCGCGGCCACCAGGTGATCCTGTTCGAGCAGGCGCAGGAACTCGGCGGCCAGACGCTGATCGCGCGCCGCGCGCCGACGCGCCAGGACTTCGACGGCGCCACGCGCTGGTCGGCGCAGCAGTGCCGCAAGCTCGGCGTCGACATCCGCCTGGGAGCGCGGGCCACGGTCGACATGGTCGTCGGCGAGCAGCCTGACGAGGTGATCGTGGCGACCGGCGCGACGGCGCGCCCGCACGACATCGACGGTGCCGATGGCCATCAGGTCGTGTCGGCGTGGGATGTCCTGCTCGGAAGGCACGATGACCTGGGCCGCACGATCCTCGTGATCGACGAGGAGTACGGTCACCAGGGGCCGACGACGGCCCTGTACCTGTGCGAGCGCGGCCACGAGATCGATCTGATCACCAGCCAGGAGACCCTCGGCAACTTCCTCGGCGCGACGACCCGTCCGCCGTTGCTGACGCGGCTGTTCAAGAGCGGCGTGCAGATCTTTCCGCACCTGCGGGCAGCGGCGATGCGCGAAGGCCACCTGATTGCCCGCAACGAGTGGTCCGCCGAGCTGGAACAGGTCGGTCCGTACGACGGATTCGTTTACGCATACGGCGGCACGCGGCTCGACGTGCTCACGGAGCCGCTGAAGCAGCGAGGCATCCGTGCGCAGACCGCCGGCGACGCCTTCTCGCCGCGCTCATTGCAGCATGCGATACTCGAAGGGCATCAATGTGCGCGATCGATCTGACCGCGGCAGGTCGCACCATGGACTACACGAACGAATCAACGTATCGAGCCACGCGGGCGGACCTCGAGCGGGCGATCACGCTCATCCCCGACGCCTATCGCGCGCCAGCGTTCCACGACGTCGAGCGGCAGCAGGTCTGGTCGCGCGGGTGGGTGTGCGTCGGGTACACGTCGCAGGTGGAGGATTCCGAATCGATGATGCCGGTCGAGGTGGCCGGCCAACCCCTGCTCCTCCGAACCACCTGGTGACGCTGCTGTTTCATCCGGACGGCGTCGGCGGTACGGTCGAGCACATGGACATGCTGCTCCATCCGGAGGCGCTCGAGCAGGCAGGCGTGCACGAGGCGGTTGACCGCATCATGGATTTCTACGACATGGTCAATCGCCAGGACATCGAGATCGTCGAGCGCGTGCAGCGCGGTCTCATGGCGAGGGCTTATCCCGGCGGACGCATGTGCTACCGCTTCGAGGAGCCGATCCATCGTTTTCAGAACATGTTGATCGATCGCATGGTGGGTCAGGACCGCCAGCCGCCCGGCGACGGGCCCGGAGAGGCGCTCGATATGCGTCAGCCGTCGCTGTAAGAGGCCGTGGAGCGCATCCGGAGCATCGTTCCCTCATGAAAAGGTCAGTGTTTTCGCCTCGCGAATACCGGTTCGAAACGACCAACCAGGTTCGGATTCCGGTGAGCAGCGGGGTCACGCTCGGCGCGACGGTCACCCGTCCCATTAGCGACGAACAGGTGCCGGTGCTCGTCTGGTATGACCCGTATCGTCAAGCCATGCACGGTGAGGCGGACGAAAGGGCCGCCTTCTTCGCAGCGCACGGCTACGCTTTCGTCTACCTCCACATCCGAGGGACAGGCAACTCGACCGGTTACAGCACCGACGAATACACCGCGCCGGAAACCCGGGACGGCGTCGACGCCATTCGCTGGCTGGCCCGGCAGCCCTGGTCATCCGGCAGCGTCGGCATGCTGGGGCAGTCTTACAG
>NYZC01000241.1 GCA_002686995.1 Phycisphaeraceae bacterium
CGCGAGACGATCGACCGCGCGATCTCCTACGTGCGCCGCTGTCAGAACGTCACCGACGGGGGCTTTCGCTACATGCTGCGGCCGGGCGGATCGGCGTTTCCCCGCTCGGCGGCCGGCGTTGCAAGTCTGTACTATTCAGGTGTTTACGACGATCAGTCCGTCGCCACGGGGCTGGACTACCTCTTGAGGCAGAAGCGGCAGTCACCGCGGCAGACGATGGGACACTACTTCTACGGCCATTACTATGCGGTGCAGGCGATGTACCTTGCCGGTGGCAAGTACTGGTCGGAATGGTATCCATGGATCCGAGAGGAACTGCTGCGGCGCCAGGATGACAAGGGTCGATGGTCGTCGTCGCACGGCGACGCATACGGCACGTCGATGGCGCTGCTGATCCTGCAGGTGCCGAACCGGCTGCTGCCGATCTTCCAGCGCTGAATCAGTCGCGCAGTCCTGCAAAGTCATCTTCATGACGTTCATGACGCATCGTCTCGAAAAGCCACGGGAAGAGACGATTTCGTCGATCTGCCTACTGGCGTGCAAGCCCCCCCTTCGTAAGGTGGGGTGGGGGGGGTATCGTCATGTCAGACCTGTGTTCAAAGTGCTGCAGGCACACCCCCGTTTCACTCGATCGGCGTGCGTTCGGCTGGCTGTCGTCGCGTTGCTCGGCGCGCCAATCGTCGCCGATGCGATGACGTCCGCGACGGTGATCGGACCTCAGCTTGACCGGCGGACCGTCAGCATCCTCAGCCTGCACGACGGGATGTTGCGCTTCTTCGACGCGGAGCGCGATCTGCGCGAGGACCGGCTCGATCGCTTCATTCAGATACGCGACCTGAAGGTCGAAGCCAGGGCGCGCGCGAAGGAGAAGCCGGCGGTCGAGAAGGCATCGTTCATCACGCTGACGGACGGTCAGCGCCTGGTGGGCGAATGGGTCGACGGCACCGCGGAAGGCCAGGCGCTGCGCTGGCGGCACCCTCAGCTTGGCGTCTTCGCGGTCGAACTGAGGCGGATCGCGGTCATCAGCCTCGGCGGAACGGAGCCGCCCGCGGGCGACCGGCTTGGTGACGCGCTATGGCTGAACAACGGCGATCGGCTGGAGGGATTGCTCGCGTCGGTCGGCGAGGGCGAGGTGTCCTGGCAACCGCAGGACGCGGAGGATGACGCGACGCTGTCGATCCCGCTCGATCGCATTGCCGCGTTCAGGCTGTCGAACCCGGGACGCCGCGATGCGCCGACGGGTCACCTGGTCTGGCTGCGTGACGGCACGGGCGTGCGCGGCGACCGGCTTTCGATCGCCAAGGGCGTGCTCTCGGTGATCCCCCAACTTGCGGCGGAATCATCCGAGGGGCGCGACGCCGCCGCGGCGGTGACCATCGCGATGTCCACCGTGCTGCGAATCGACCTGCATTCGCGCATGGGCCGTCTCGTGGATCTGCGACACTGCCCGATGTCCGTCGTCGGCGGCGGAGAGGTCTTCGGTCTCGAAATGCCGCCGCGCCGGGTGGGCGACGCGCTGTGGCTGCACGCCCCGGTGGTCGTGCGCGTCGACCTGCCTGAAGGGGCGCAGCGCTTCGCGGCGCAGGTCGAGCTGGCGACCGGAGTCGAATCGACCATGACCTGGGCGGACCTGGACATCGTGGTCGACTCGGGGACGGAGCACCCGATGCGGTACCGCCTGCATCGCGACGAGCCGATGACGCAGATCAACATTGCGGTGAAAGGCCGGCGACTGCTGATCGAGCTGGCGCCGGGACGCAACGGTCCGCTGATGGATCGCATCCTGATGCGCAACGGCCTGCTCTTCGTTGCCGGAGAGAAATAGACTCTTTCTCGTCCACGCCGGATCTTGCGCATGTCCGTATCGCGCCGCTCGCGCCGCCCACACCGTCCAGACCGTCCACACCGTCAGGATCTCTACCGCGTCGCCGTGCAGCATCCGGAGACCGAGGTGCGCTTCCTGATGAAGTGCTACCGCCGTTACCGGCGCGCCTGGCCGACGCGATTGAAGGAGGACTTCTGCGGTGGCGCGCACGTTGCGGCCGAGTGGGTAACGATGGGGGACGAGATGCGCGCCCTCGCGGTCGACCATCACGGCCCAACGCTGCGCCATGCCGAGCGCGTTCATGCGCCCCTGCTCGAAGCGCGCGAAGGCGATCTGCATCTCGTGTGCGCCGACGTCCGCGAGATCACCCGCCCGCAGGTCCAGGTGATTGCGGCCCTCAACTTCAGTGTCCTGATCTACCACGACCCGGCGAGCATGCTTGCCTACCTGCGCGCGGCGCGTCGGTCGCTGTCTCCTGACGGCGTGCTCGTGCTCGACCTGTTCGGCGGTCCCGGTGCGATGCACCCGGGCGAGCAGACGCGAAGCTGTCCGGGCGATCCCGAAATCGGCATCGAGCCTTTCGATTATCACTGGCAGCAGCGCGACTACGACGCCGTTTCGGGTCGGATCGACTGTCGCATTCACTTCACGCTCGCGGACGGCACGCGGATCGACCGCGCCTTTCGCTACGACTGGCGCCTCTGGTCGATTGCCGAGCTGACCGAACTGTTGCGCACGGCCGGTTTCGCCAGGGCCGAGGTCTGGTGCGACCGCTACGAGCCGGGCCGGGGTCGCGACGGCGTGTTCCGACCGGTTCGGCGCATGCCCGCCTGCGAGGACTGGGTGGCGTACGTGGTGGGGGTGCGTTAGCTTCCGCCGTCACTTCTTGTCGCAGTGACGAGAGGTTGAAGAACCACGGATGAACACTGATGAACACTGATGTTGTTCTTTCTGATTCATCCGTGTCCATCCGTGTCCATCCGTGGTTCCTGAACGTTGCGGCTCAGCCGCGTTAGATTCTTCCGGTGTAACTTCTCGTTGCGGTGACGAGGAGTCGAAGGTCGAAGGTCCAGGATCGAAAGCGGAACTATCGATGCCCCACTGCGCTGACCGGAATCAGGTTCTTTCGACCCTCGACTTTTGACTTTCCGACTTGCGGGCGACGCCCGCTTTAGGTCTGCTTGCGCGCCACCCCCGCCGCCGTTCGCGACGCCTCGTCGACAAGATCGATGATCTTCTCCTGGAGCCGCTTGACGTTGGCGATCGGGATCTTCTTGCCGATGTTATTGAACAGCAGGCTGAACGCGACCGCCTCGTCGCCATCGTCCGCGTCGGGGCCCGGCACCATCACGTAGCCGCTCAGGGCGCACACGCCGTTGATGAAACCGCTCTTGGCGAAGACGCGCCCCTTCAGCGCGGGTCTGAATCGCTTTCTGAGCGTGCCGCGCGTCCCGCTGATGGCGAGGCTTTCCCGGTAGTCGAGGCCGAGGTCGGTTTCGTCCAGCATCTGCCTGAGCAGGCGCACGAGGATGCGCGCGGTGATGCGGTTGTCGCGGCTGAGTCCGCTGCCGTCGGCGATACCGATGACGGCGGCGGAGGTGCCCAGACGCCGGCGAAGGAAGTTGCGGATCGCGGCCGCGCCGTTGTCCCAGCTTCCCGAGGCACCGGTGTATCGGTGGCCGAGGCGCTTGATCAGCGCCTCGGCGTACAGGTTCTGCGATGCGCTGTTGCAGCGGCGCACGATCTCGTACAGCGTCGTGTGGAGCCTGAACAGGACCTGTCCGTCGTCGATGATCTCCTCGTCGCCGATACGGTCGATGCGGTCGACGGAAATGCCCGCGTCGCGCAGCGCTTCGGCGAAATGCCATGCGAGAAACATCGGCGGATCGTGAATCGTGACCTGCACCGGGTGGCGCCGCCGGTTCTTCACCTTGCCCCAGAAGATCAGCGTGTTCGAGCCGATCTCGCGATCGACCCAGAACGTGTCGCTGCGGGCGGTCTGGGCGCGGTTGCTCGTTTCGATCAGGCTGACGTGCGGTCGAAGCTCGACCCTTGGCGTCGCACCGATCACGTCGGCCGGAATCGGCCAGACCTCGACGACGTTGGCGTGGAAGTTGAGGCCCGACACCTGCGCGCAGTAGCGATAGCGAAGCTGATCGGTGGGCCAGGTCTCGTGGATGAACTTCCGGTCGAAGACGCGGTCGTCTGCGGCAAGCCGATCGATCCGTGTCACCCCGGCGTCGCGGACCGCGCCCACCCACTTGTCCATCAGCTTCTCGACGTCGAGATCATGCCGGCGAAGCAGCGTCGGGTCACCGAGCGAAGGGTCACCGTCGCCCTTGATGACGAGGGTCGTGAGCTTTTCGGGAGAGGCGGTCTCCTGCGCGTCCTCCGCGCCGCCGGGTGTCGCGGGCGCTTCCTCCTGGTCGGTCTGCAGCAGGCGAAGCTCGGTGTTGAATCGAAAATCGCTCTGCAGGATGCTCAGCGCCGCTGCGGTCGTGACGAGCTTCATGTTGCTCGCGGGGATCATCCGATCGTCGGCGTTGAGCGACGCGAGCTCGGCGCCATCGCGGCTGCGGACGATGAGCACCGAGAAGGTCGTCTGACCGAGGTGCTCGTCGTGGATGAGCTTGCGCACGCGGTTCTGGATGGACTGCGCCGTCGCCGGCGCGACCCATAGGGTGAGCGCGACGGCGCTCGCGACCAGCGCGCTCATTGCGGCCGGCATGGTCGTGCATCGCGCCTTTCCGCTTCGATCGGTCATGAGGGTTCCGTCATCCCGTCAGCGCTTCCAGTAAGCGCGTCGCTCATGCCGGGCAAGTCGCATCCGGATGCCGTCACTGCCTTCATACTGGAGCAGCAGGTGCAACATGGGTGCGGTTGCGTCGGCGGCGAACCAGTACTGGTCCGTGGCATCGTCGGAGAACTCGAGAACGAGGTGGTGCGCGGCGCGCGTGCCGACCGGCAGATCGATCTCGATCTTTCCCCGGTACGAGAGCTTCGCCGATACCGGCTCGTACGTACCGAGCCGGGTCGACGTCTGACTGCGAAGCACCTTCAGTTCGATCGTGCGCGGCGCGTCGAACGGATAGCCGCGCAGGATCAGCCCGAGTGCGTCGTGAAACACCAGGTTGGCCGGCGGTGAGTAGGTCCCCTGTCGGTGCCCCTCGTCGGGGAAGTAGCTGAACTGGTGCCACTCGAGGGTGCCGGCATGATTGATGAACTGCTTGAAGCTGGCCCCGCAGTCCTCCTGCGAACCCATGTCCAGCTTGAGGCTCTTGAGGTCGCGCGTGCCGACGTAGCACATCGTCGAGTAGTGATAGCGGTAGTTTTCGGTCGGGATGTCATGGCGCCAGTGCACCTTGAACACGCCGCGGCCTTGTCCCGACGCGCTTTTCGTCTTGGTCTGGGCGCTCGCGTGCTCCTTGTTGACGAACACGCGGGCGGTGAAATTGCGATCCACGCCGTAGATGGATCGGATGGCGTCGTAGTGCGCGATCTCCGCTTTTCCGTCGTTCCAGATCGGGTCTTCGCGCCACGCACGGGTGAACGAGTCGAAGGGTGTCGCGGCCCCGTCGCGGGCGGCAGCGGTCCCGCACCCTGCGGCCGCAAGCAGCGACACGATCAGGATCGATGTAAGCCGATGCGAATTGGCTGGGGTCGTCGTCATCTTTCTTGCGTATCGGCCGTCATTGCCCGGACGTCGCATATTTCCGGGGCCGCCGGGTCAGCATGCGACGATCGGTTCGTCGCGAGGGTGATCGTAGAGCGGGCGCGACCCGTCAGGCGCGATGACGAAACTCTGCTCGGTATGGTAGGCGCCATGGTCAGGCACGCCCCAGTCGAAGGCCACTTCGACCAGGTCAATACGTCATCGGCCGTCGATGCGGCGGCATTGGTTTCCAGGAATCGATTGAGGATCAGCGTGGAGCGACCGTCCTGGTTCAGTAGCAGGTAGTTGACCATGGGCGCGGCCGGTGCGCCCGGCGTCACCATGTACTGTTTGAAGACCGCGTCGATCCACAGCCAGTATTCGCTCAGGTAAAAGACGTTGACCGGAGACGTGGCGAGAATCGCGTCGACGTGACAGCGCTGCATCCACTCGATGGCGCGGGGTTTGTTGGTGATCATTGCGTTCAGTCCGCGGCCAGTGCGTCGGGATCAACAGCGCCGACGGCAAGTCGCGTCACCTCGCCGATCAGCGCGGTGCCGCTCTTGCGCGGCTGGTCCTCGAGCGTCATGACGCTGATGACCAGCGGGCCGGCGGCAAGCGGCACGAGCGCGACGTCGCAGACGATGCGGCGGCTGCTGCCGCGCTTGCTCATGGTCTGCGCCGCGACATTCGGTTGCAACACGGACGTGATGGGGCCGTCGCCGAGCCGCAGCATCTGCCGCATCGATTCGGTCGCGGCTGCGCCGGCAAGCTTGCCCTGGTCGATGCGCCCGACTAGCGCTGCCAGGTCGCGCGGGCTGGCGACCAGGTTCTCGAGCCGGTCGCTGAAGGCGAGACCGTCGTCGTCGACTTCGCCGGCCTTTGCGCGCCGAACCATTTCGTCATCGTTGGCAAGGTTGAGTGGCGCGCGGTCCATCCCGGCCATCACGTAGTGCCAGCGGCCGATCTCCATCGGCACGCGCGTGTTGGCAAGCCCCTGCCGCTCGAGCATCGCGTTGATCTGGTCGAGCCCGACCGCGCGGATGATCGTGTCGGTGGCGATGTTGTCGCTATGGCTGATCATGATCCTGCAGTGATCACGCAGCGAAAGCTCGGGTGCATCGGTGAACTGCTTGAGGATGCCGGTGCCGTGGGTGGAGATGTCGGCCGCGACCCGGTGGCGGTCATCCAGCGAGAGGCGCCCGGCCTCGGCAAGTTGGTAGAGGGTCAGAAGGACCGGGATCTTGAAGACGCTTGCGGTGGGAAACCGCTCATCGGCTGCAAACGCGTAGCGGGCGCCGCCGGCGACCTCGCTGCAGACCGCTTCTATATAGATCCCCACCCGCCCGGGAAACGCTCGGGCAAGCCGATCCAGCGCATCCGAGGGAAACCGAACGGTGCTCGTCGGATCGTGATCGGGATCAGGATCAGGATCGGGATGATGACCGGGACCGGGACCGGGGACGCTCATGCCGCAGGTTCGCTGTCCAAAAGCCCCTGGATGTACCGCGTGTCGATCCTGCACTGATCGACGATCGACTGCGGGGGCAGCCCCCCGTACTCACAGTGAAAGCCGATGGGGCCGGAAAACCCGCCTTCAACCAACTGCCGCAGGATCAGCGGGTAGTCCGCCAGCCCGCGGCCCAGCGGCACCACGTCGACCAGCCAGGGCGCCGCCCCCTCGATCAAGGTGCGCTGGCGAACCAGGTCCTTGAAGGCAACGGCCGCGAGATACTCCTTCATGATCGAGTAGGCCATGTCGAACGGCTCACCGACCACCGACAGGTGCCCGACGTCCCCGTAAATGCCGATGTGCGCCGGGTCGAACCCCTTGACCAGGTTCATCACCGACGAAGCGTTGAGCCCCATCGTGCTGCCCGAATGATTGTGCACGAGTGCCCGCACCCCGAACCGCGAACCGAGCGCCTCGAAACCTTCCAGCTTGCGCCGGCAATCATCGACGGTCGCCCAGTACCCCGCTTCGCTCATCCACCAGTACCCCAGCTTCACGAACGGCACGCCCGCCGCGCCGCACGCCTCGAACACCGCCTGCATTGCCGGCGAAAGCGGATCAGAAAACTCGGTCGGCAGCGTCACGATCGAAATCGTAAGCCCCGCCGAATCGAACGAAGCCGCCGCCCGAGGCAGTTCGACCGCGCAATTCTCCGGCGTCAGCGGATACCCCGGCCGCACGCACAAATCCGCCCCCCCCACGCCCGCCGTCGGCAGCGCCGAAACGATCTGCGAAAGATCGAATCCCTCCAGGTGCTTGGTAAACATGATCCAGGGTTTCATGGCAGCTAGAGTCTGAGCGGCAATGGGAGTGGTGTCAAGGACCGCCCGCCTCGGCACCGGAAGACGGGCCAAGGCGGCAACTGACCGACCCGCGGACCCCCGCCACGGCGGGCACGGCTGCTAGAATCAGGGCACAAGCAAGCAAAGAGCCCTCGTAGCTCAGTTGGATAGAGCAGCGGTCTTCTAATGCTGGAGGGAGGGCCGACGTCGCATCACCAGATCTGCAGCAAATACTTGTTTTGCAGGACTTTC
>NYZC01000242.1 GCA_002686995.1 Phycisphaeraceae bacterium
ATCTGCGCAAGCGGATCCCGTCGAGCACCCTGTTCAAGTGCAACGTCGACTACGGCCGACCTGGCGTCACCTGGGCGAACCACGAGTCGTACCTGCACCGGGCCAACCCCGCGGCGCTGCCGATGGACCTGGTGCCCTTCTTCGCCTCGCGCGTCTACCTGGGCGCGGGCGGGCTCAACCCGCTGTGCCCGGGCATCCAGTTCTCGATGTCGCCGCGGATGCACTGCTTCGACCGGATCACGTCCGTCTCCACGACGCACGAGCGCGGAATCTTCAACACGCGCGACGAGCCGCTCGCGGCCGACGGCAACCGCCGGCTTCACGTCATCTGCGGCGACAGCCTCTGCTCGCACACCGGCCTCTGGCTGCGCTTCGCGACGACGACGCTGGCCCTCGTCCTGGCCGAGGCCGGGCTCAAGCCCGGACGGACGATCCGGCTCCGCGAGCCGGTGAAGGCGCTGCACGCGTTCGCCACCGATCCGTCCTTCCAGACCGTGTGCGCAACCCGGCGCGGCTCCGACATGACCGCCCTCGAGGTGCAGCGGCATTACCTCGAGCTGGCCGAAGCGCACGTCGACCACGGGGCGATGCCGGACTGGGCGGTAGACGCGTGCCGCGTCTGGCGCGGCGTGCTCGACCGGCTCGGGGACGACACCGATTCGGCGTGCGGCATCCTCGACTGGGCGATGAAGGCGCCCCTCTACCGCGCGCACATCGAAGCCGCAGGCGTCGACCTCGACGAGTTGCCGCACTGGAATCACCTCCTGACGTTTCTGCGGGACTGCCTGCGGGGCCTGCGATTGCGCGTGCCGCTGAGCGCCGGGATGCTGCTCGATCCGAACGGCCCGCTCGCCGCGAGCATCGAGGGCCAGCGCGGCTACATCGAGGAGCACGCGCTCGACTTCGACCGGGTCGAGACGATCCTCGAGCTTCGCGCCCAGATCTGCGAGATCGACATGCGGTTCGGCCAGCTCGGCGATGAGTCGATCTTCGCGGCGCTCGAGCCGGAGCTCGATCACGAGATCCCGGGCGTCGACCGCATCGACGAGGCCCGCACGCAGCCTCCCGACGGCACCCGCGCGAAGCTGCGCGGCCAGTGCATCCGCAAGTACGCGGGCAAGGACGCCTACGCGAGCTGGACGGTGGTCGCGCGCCCGGACGGGAAGCTGCTGGACCTCTCGAACCCGCTCGAGTCACGGAACCGCTGGAAGGACGGGGACGCGATCGAGGTGGGGGATGAGCTGGATGTGGAGATCCCGTTCTGAAGGGACGGCGATGAACCACGGATGGACACGGCTCGGAAGAGTCGAAGCGTCGAAGCGTCGAAGCGTCAACATGGTTTAGATTGTGGATACCGGGTGTTGGAACCCTTTGCCAGTCATCGAACAGAACATGCACCCAGCTCCGTAGCGATGTCGTGCTCAGAGCAGTGGGCGCCTTCAAGCCTTTCGACCTTCCGACTTTTTGACTTTTCGACTTTTCGACTTTCGACCCCATCCGTGTCCATCCGTCCGCCTGTGGCGGATCCGTGGTTCCTGATCGAGGCCGCCGACGTCAGCCAGGCCCCTCGATCTCGATCGTGTGCGCGAAGAAGGCCTCGCCCTGCGGCTTCGAGCGCACAGCCCACTCCCCGTCCGGACTGACGACGCCGGAGGGGGCCGAGCACGGCTGATCGACCGGGTGGCAGCTGTCGACGGTCACGATCCAGAGCCGGCCGCTGCAGGCACGAACGCGCAGGTTCGTCTCGTGGAATGGCCACCAGACCTCGCGCGACCAGCGGCCGCCGTCGCGCCCACCGTTCACCGCGTGAAACACGATTCGCGCGCCCCGGCGCGACAGTTGCTGCGTCAGGTGCGGATCGCCCCCGGGCGTGCACGCCGGATTTGCCCACAGGTCGTTGCAGATCAGCCCGCCGACGATCATGCCCGAAAGCCCAAACGTCCGCAGCGGCCGGGCCGCGAATTCGTTGATCTCGCCTTTCGGAGGATCATCGTGACTGCCGCAGCGCAGGATCTTGGCATGAAAACCGACGAGGCCCCCCGATCGATCGACGAAGCGAACCTGGTTGTAGCACCGCCCGTCATCCGGCTCGTTGAAGCAGGTGCCGAGCGCCAGCGCGACGCCTGCCGCGGTCGCCGCGCGCGTGACCTGCTCCAGCGCGACCGTGACCTCGTCCTGGTCGAATCGCGCCCGGTAACCGCTCAGGGATCCCTCCGGCGTCAGCAGCACGTCGGCCCCTTCGGCCGCCGCGAACTCGATGGCCCGTCCAATGGCGGCCACGTTCGACGGGATGTCGTTCGTGACCGCAATCTGGGCCCCGGCGACGCGAATCTCCAGGCTGTGGCTCATTGATTGAATCTCCGGGGGCAGGTCATCGTCCCGACCCGCGATCGGTCCTTCTGTTCGGTCCCTCTATCTATATGGTCCCTATGGTCACTATGGTGACTAAGGTCCCTCGATACGGCTCCTCCATGTAGAAGCGGCATCGACGCGGCTCCGGTCGGCTGACGGGGCCGCGCCGCCGCAATAATCGTATTAATCCATAATTAACAGATATTTACGTCTACAGTCCATTAACCCGGCCGCCTCGATCCGGGCGGTAGCGCCCTAACTACGGAGCGCGTTATCGAACCTGGAGCCTCGCCATGATCTCCCAACCGCGATTCCGGACCGTCGCCCGAGCCGCCATGGTGATCGCCGCCCTGATGGCGTGCCTGCCCGGTGTCGCTGACGCCGCCCGCTCGCGCAGCGAAAGGGCGGAACAGACCCGCGCGGCCCGCGCCGCCCGGCGCGCGGAGCGCACTGCCGCGACCGCCGCCCGACGGGAGGCCGCCGCGCAGCGACGCAGCGCGCGGACCACAGCTCGGCGCGAGTCCGTCGCACAACGGCGCGACGCACGAGCCGCCTCCCGCCGTGCCACAGCAAATCGACAGGCGCGGGCGCAGACCGAGTCCCGCCGCGCCACGGCCGAACGACAGGCCCGGGCACAGCGGCAGCAGGTCGCCCGGAAGGAGTCGCGGGAACGCGCGAAACTGCAGGCGCAGCGGACCGAGACGCGACAGCGCGCTGCGGCGGAGCGCAAGCGGCTCGCCCAGCAGGCCCGGCAGCAACAAGCCGCGCAGCGGCAGCAGCAGGCGGCGCAGCGAGCCGAAGTCCGAAAGCAGCGACAGGCTCTGACTCGCGACCAGGCACGCACACGCGCGACGCAACAGCAGCGCCGCGCCGAAATGCGGAAGGCGGCCAGGGACGAGCAGCGCACCATCGCGCGACAGGCCGACGCCGATCCCGCCGATCGGCGCCGACAGCGGGCCGAGCTTCGCGACCGGGTGAAGGAGCAGCGCCAGACGCTGACGCGCCTGGAGCGCGCGGAGCGAGCTGATCTTCGGGAACGACGCGCCGGAATCGAATCGCAGGCGCGCGACGAGCGGAAGGCAGTAGCGCAGACCGCGGCCACGAAGCGCCGTCGCCATCGGCAGCGCCAGGCGGAGCTGCGCACCGAGCTGAGAGGCGAGCGCCAGGAAAATGCGCAGACGGAACGACGCGTCCGCGCCCGACAGCAGCGGCGCCGTGCGGAGATGCGCGCGGAGATCGACGACAATCTCCAGACCGCGACGCGCCTCGATGCCGACGCGCGCGCCCGACACGGAGGCGGTCAGCGCAAGGGGCATGCGAAGAAGGGCCACGGGGGTCGCCATCACGGGAAGCAGGGGCACGGGAAACGATACCGACACCCTCATCGCAAGCGACATCATCATCACGACGACCACTACGATGATCACTTCGTGTTCAGCCTCGTCGTGCCGTACTACATCGACACGTGGTATCCCGAATCCTCGGTCACGACCGTGTACCAGGCGCCGATCCCGTACGAGCCCGTGGCACTGCCGCCGGATCCGGTCGTGATCCCGCCCGCCGTCGTGCCGGAGCCGCCGCGCGACGACATCGATCGCGCCTGGAGCCTGCTCGGTCAGCAGGAGCACGAGCAGGCGTTCGGCGCCTTCGACGCCATCGGCCGCGCCGGGCCACACGCTGCGGAGGCACGGATCGGGCACGCCGTCGTCGCCGCGATCACCGGTCGCCTCGCCGTCGGCGCCCGGAGCATGCGCGACGCCATCGCCCTCGACGCGGCCGCGCTGCACGCGCTACCGCAGGAGCCGCCGGTCGGCGACACCCTGGCCGACCTGGTCCCGCGCTACGAGCACGCCGCCGAGGAGATCGTGACCGCCAACGACGCCACGTTCATGATCGCCGCCCTGCTCTACCTGCTGGGTGATCTCGACGGCGCGCAGGTGCGCATCCTGACGGTCGACGAGGTCGGTGACGACGCGGCTTCCACGCGAAACCTGCGCGAGCGCATCGAAGCGGCCATCGAGCAACGAGAGGCCAACGCGAGATCCGCTCCGACGCCGTGACCTCGCGGTAGAATGCCCGTATGGAACAGCGCAGCATCGGCCGGACGGACCTGGTGACCAGCCGCATCGGTATGGGATGCGTGACCTTCGGGCGCGAGATCGACGAAACGACGTCGTTCCGGATTCTCGATCACGCCGTCGGGCAGGGCATCACGTTCCTGGACAGTTCCGAAGCATACGGCGGCGGAAACTCGCAAGCGGGGCGCCGGTCGCTCTACGACGTCGACGACCAGCGCGAGGTGACCACCGAGATGCACTCGTCCGAGATGATCCTCGGTCGATGGCTGCGCAGGACGGGCGCCGGCTCGGACCTCGTGATCTGCACGAAGGTGGCCAGCGGGGCCACACCTGACAACATTCGTCGACAGGTGCAGGCGAGCCTCGATCGGCTCGGCGTCGACCGGATCGACGTGTACAAGATCCACAATCCCGATCCGAACGTGCCGATCGCCGAATCGCTCGACGCGCTGAACGGGGAGGTCGAGGCGGGCCGCATCACGGCGATCGGGTGCAGCAACGTGAGCGCCGATCAGATGGCCGAGGCCCTGGAGGCCAGCCGGTCGCACGGCTTCGCCAGGTTCGAGATCACCCAGCCGCCCTACAGCCTCGCCGACCGGCGGGCCGAAGACGGTCTGCTCGATCTCTGCGCCCGCGAGGAGATTGCCGTCACCGCCTACAGCCCGCTCGCGGCCGGATTCCTCGCCGGCAAGTACGCGCCGACGAACGACCGGCAGCACTTTCCGAAAGGCAGTCGATTCGACATCTCACCGGCGCACGCCGACGTCTATTTCAGCGACCACAATTTCGAGGTGGTCGACCGGCTGCGCCGGAAGGCGGAGGAGTTGGATCAGCCCATGGTGCGCCTCGCCATGGCCTGGGCGCTCACGCAACCGCAGGTCACCGCGGTGCTCGTCGGCGCCCGCAAGCTCGACCACGTCGACAACGCGATCGAAGCGCTGGAGATGGGCATGGACGAGTCGCTGCGCGAGGAGATGTCGGCGTGGTAGGCCCGGATCCCGGGCCTCACTTCTTCCCCACCGTGACCTGATCAATCGGCCCGCGTGCCGTCAGCTCGAACAGCTTGACCAGCTGCTCCGGCGCCTTCTTGACGGCGCCGGGAATCCAGTCCGGCAGCTTCAGCTTCCCCTTCTTCTTCTGCGTGCCCTTGCCCAGCACGCCGAACGGGCTGACGGAGAACTCCATGTCCACGTCGCCCGCGAACGTGATCGTCCCGGCGCCGAACTTGATGTCGGCGAGCCGCGTATCGACGTCGACCGTGGTGAACGTGCACCGATCGCCGTCGAAGGTGAACTCGAATTCGCCCTGGTCCGGGCCCTCGAGGCTCTCCGAGGGCCGGTTGAGCGCGATTCCGAACCCCCGAAGCGGGTTCTCGATGTTGATGAAGCGAATCAGGTCATGGAGTACGGGAAGCGGCGTGAGAATTCCGCGCCGCACGGCCAGCCTGCCGCCGCCGCCGGCCTCGGTCGCGATGCGGCGCAACGGTCCCTCGAGCGTGACACGGCCGTCGATCAGGCCCGCCGTGCGCGACGCGACGCCGCCGGGCTCGGCGATCAGCCCCATGGCCGTGTTGATCTGCAGCCCCGTGACGTCGAGCGTGAACTTCCCTCGATAATCGGCGGGATCGAGCTCCACGTTCCCGTCGAACCGCACCTTGCCGTCCATCGCGCCGACGTCAGTGCTCACGTTCAGCGTGCCCTGCGCCATCGACAGGTCGAGCTTCGACACGCCGATCGGCACGCGCGTCCGGTTGTAGTGAACCGATGCCGACGGCACCCGAACCGCCACGCTCCCGGTCGCGCTGCGCCAATCGCGCAACGGGATCGTCGCGCCCGGCTCGACCATCAGCCGCGCCCCTGCAGCGACCTGGTAGGTCTCGAGCCATTGCCTCATCGCGCGGGGCAGCAGCTCCGGGCGCCGGTGCGAGACGATCGATTCCAGGCAGCAGTGCTCGATCCGGACGACCTGCTCCTTCGGGTCGAACGTGCCGCGCCCGGCCACCTTCTGCCGCGCCCGGTTCTTCCTGCAGTGACGCAGCAGCTTGCTTGCGGTGATTTGGACGAGCCATTCGATCATGTCGTCGGCCCGTTCCGCATGGAGCGTCACGCCCACGCCGCTGGTGGTGAGGAGCACCACCCGCCCGCCGGTCCGCATGTCGACGTCGATCTCGAGGTGCGCCGAATCGCCGATCATTTCGCCGGACGCGCCTTCGGCCGCAAGCAGGCGATCGGCGACGGCCCCCGGCATGTCGATCGCGCCCTTCACCGAGAGCGACCCGAGGTTCAGCGCGTTGCCGGGGCCCAGCAGCCGGTCGATCTCGAGCCGCAGCCCCGTTCCGGCCACCTCGGGCGCCGCCTCGCCGTCGACCTCCGCCGAAAGCGTGAGCCGCTCGCCGAGCCGATCCGCGCGCGCCGACGCCACGAAGTTCCTGATGAGAATGTCCAGGGGCGCCCCGGTCGCGGCGTCGGCGACCGACCGCGTCTCGTGACGCGCGACCAGCTCGACCGCCGCCCGATCGAGCGTGAGGATCCCGGTCGCATCGGCGTAGTCCCGCACCACGGCATCGAAGCTGAACCGGCCCGCCCGATCGGCCTGCTCGTAGTCGCCTTCGATCTCGACCGTCAACGGCCCGATGGCGTCGACGTCGGCCTTCCCCGTCCAGCTCACCGTCACCTCGGCGTCCGGCGTGACGATCTCGACGCGGCCCCCGCTGACCGCCAGCCGGAGCAGCTGCCGGAGCGACACGGTCCACGGCCCCGGCTCCGGCTCGCCCGCCAGGTAGGCGTCCAGGTTGGTCGTGCCGTCCTCGTGCCGCACGAATCGGAATCGCGGCTGCTCGACGGTAACCGGCCCGAGGCGCATGCCGCCGCGAACGAGACCGATCAGCCCGATCTCGGGGACCTCCACGGTCTCGATGGTGGCGACGGTGCCGCCGTCCGGATCGGTCACCTCGAGCCCGGCGATGCGCGTGCCGGAGAACCATCCCAGCGCAAGATCGTCCACCACCACGTCGCCCGGCAGGTCGCCGGTCAGGTACTGCATCGCGATCGACGTGCCAGGCGGCGAGCTGATCAGCGCCGGCAGCATCACGACCGACAGCGCGACGGAAACCGCGACGAGCGCGATCCCGATCCGCCACCGGCGCCGGGGTGACCGGGCCGCGTCCGTCACAGGTCGCCTTCGATCTCGAGCACGGCACGATCGATCTCCGGCAGCATCCGTCGCAGCAGCGCGTCGAACGCAAGACGAAGGATCTTCGCGCGATCGGCGGCGCCCAGCTCGAGCGTCCGGGCCGTCTCGTCGGCCCAGCCCGAAGCGCGGACGCCGAAGACCTTCATCGCATCCGTGCGCTGCCAGGTGAGCGAGTCCGTCACGAGCGCGGCGCCGCTTTCAGCGTCGACCAGGCGCAAGGCGACGTCGCACGCCGCGTCGACGAAGTTGCTCGTGTCATCGACGTCGTAATCCATCAGCTTCTCGAGCGTCTTCGTGAACAGGTTCTCCTTCGGCTTCGACGCGGTGACCGTGAAGCCGGCGACGCGACCGGCGAGCCGATACCCGGCAAAACGATCGCCCTCGGAAAGCACGTCGAATCGTTCGGTCCGGCGCAACAGCGCCGAGAGCTCGTCGGCCGCGGCCGCGTCGGCCGGGTTGACCTGAACGGACGCCGCGGGCCTCGGATCCATCAGCGCGATCTCCGGAGGCGGCGGATCGAACCGGCCGAACGCATGAAGGTCGTCCTGGACGCCCTCCGCGTCGGTCGTCGTCACGGTCGACAGCCGGTTCATGACCTGGCATCCGGCGATCGCCATTCCCGACAGGATGCACGCGACGATGATGGCGACTCTGAAAGCAAGCATGGAGGCGCTCCTCGCGAGAGGTGAAGTCACCGCGACCGCGGCGACCCCGGAAATTCTCCAATCTGCGCCACCAGATCGCAAATCCGCGGGTCGGATTCGCCGCAATGTGCAACCCCCCTTCGTAAGTAAGGGGGGGGCTGGGGGGCTGTCCGCACCGTGACTTCGCGCCGATGAAGCCGCGGCCGACCGGCGACACCAGATCAAAATCGAAAAGGATCAGGGGCCCGACCGGACGACCGCGGGTTTGAATGCGATCGTCGGTGGGCCCCTGACCGCATGGGGTCCGTTCGCCGAGGATCCCGATTGCAGACGGACCGCGCCAGGCACTTCCCTGCCCGGCCTTCGTTCCCTGTCTCAGCCCTTACTCGAGCGACGGCGCTTCGGGACCGAGCCGGCACCGACGGTCCAGCTCGCGATCGACGAGCTCGCGCGTCCGGTCGTCGCCGAGCACCGCGATGAGCAGAAGCGCTTCATCGCTGGCCTGGTCGAAAGGCTCCTCGAAGAGACGTTTCATTCCTGGGCTCCTGTCGCTGCGTTGCGGCAATCTTCACTCGTTGCACCGCATCATTCGCAAGCGACGTGCCGCGGACCGCGCCATTTCGATCGTGCGCACGGTTTCCGGCGTGACCGCGCGTCAGGCTCGAAATTACACGCCTGCGCCCTCCCGGGACGCGCGCACCCCCAACGGCGCGCACCGGCCGAAACGGCTAGCCGATCAGGACAGTCGGGGCTCGAACCCAGGGAGAACCACTATCCGAAATGGTGTGGGAAACTTCCGGACGTGCGTTGGCGCGAAAGGCGCTGCTGGCGGGAGTCACCGAAGTGGCCGCACTTCGGATGACATCTCCATGCGGACAAGGCATCTGAAGTCTGGCGACTTCAGCTACGAGCCAGCCAGACCGGCACGTGCACGCCCTGCTCCTGGTCGCCACCGGTGACCGCGTTCCAGCCCTGCCACGCGTCCAGTCCGCCGGATCGGGCCGGAGGCGGCGTCACCGAGCGCGTGAAGTTCGCGAGGACGACCAGCAGGTCGTCGGAGCCGATCACGCCGTCAGGCACGCCCGAGGCGCCGGCGACGTCACCGGAAAGGAATTCGCCCACGGGCACGCTCTGCGTGAAGTTCGCGAGCACGGTCGTCAGGTCGCCGGTGCCCACGGTCAGGTTGCCGTCCGTGTCGCCCGGCACGACATTGAACCGGAACGTGAACACGCCGCCGGGCGTCCCGTCGCCCGACTCCGTGCTCGTCCCCTCTGACCATTCGCCGTCGAGCGCGCCGCCGGCCGTCCCGGTGACCGTATCCGGCAGCGTGAGCAGGATGCTGTCGACGCCGATGTTCGCGTCCAGCGTCCAGGTGGCCGTGAAGGTCCCCGCGTCGTAGCTGCGCACGCCGCTGTAGACCGGCAGGTTGACGCCGCTAATCATGAGATCGTCGTTGAAGATCACGTCCTGCGAGAACTCGATGACGATCTGGTCCACGGTCGCGAGCGGCAGCGGCACGAGCTGATCGGCACCAGTCGACCGGCGATATCCGTCCGTACCCAGCTGGTCGAGGAAAGGCTGCGGCCAGTTGCTGCCCTTGAGACGTACGTCGACGATCCGAGGCGCCTGCGCGACCCCCGGTACGACCTCGACCAGGAACTGCTCGGTCGTGGACAACCCGCCTGGGTCGGTGGCCCGAATCGTGATCTGCGCCGTGCCGGTCTGACCCGGCTGGTACGACAGCTCGATCCGCGCCGTCGGCCCGCTGCCCAACAGGCGCGCCGTGACCGGCGACGTCGTGGCGGGCGTCACGGCCTCGTTGCTCACGAGGGCGAGCGTGAACCCGTCGGGGTCGCTGAACACCGTCGCGATGTCGATCGATTCGGTCGCAGCGCTGTCGGTGCGTGCGTCGACGCCCGTAAGATCAGGCAGCGGGTTGATCAAGGTCGGCGGCTGGTTCGCCGGCACCGCGTTCACCGTGACCGGCACCACCGCCGTCCCCTCGTCACCTTCGTCGTCGACCACCCTGATCGTCAGGGAATAGGGCACCGGGTTGGCCGTGTCATAAACCCTCGAGATCGAGAACGTCTGGCCGCTCAGCGGCACCGGCACGAACGTCGCGTCACCAAGGAAATCGACGAACAGGCTCCAGGAGTCCGCGCCGTGGTCGGTGAACGACCCGCCGAACTGCAGCAGGTCGCCCGCGTCGAGCGTCGCGCCGGCGATTGCCGAAACGACGGGTACGTCGTTGTTCACGATCACGTTCAACGTGTCTGCATGGACGCCACCGTCGTCATCGAACACGGTGATCGTAACCACGAAGACACCGTCGTCGGCGTAGACATGGGTGCCGCCAACGCTGCCCACGGTGCCCGGGCCGTTGCCGACAAGAGTCGGCACGCCGGTGTCGACGTTCGACTGATCACCCCAGTCGATCTCGTAGGTGAAGGTCTCGCCCGCTCCGAACCCCGCGTCCGTGAACAGCGCCAGGACCGGCGCGGTCACCAGATCGCCCTCGACGACGACGCCGATCACTCCGGGCAGAACCGTCGGTGCGGCGTTGAGCACGATCACGCTCATCTCGTCCGTCGCTTCCCCGCCGTTGTCGTCGGTGAC
This sequence comes from Phycisphaeraceae bacterium, assembly GCA_002686995.1. Taxonomy (GTDB): domain Bacteria; phylum Planctomycetota; class Phycisphaerae; order Phycisphaerales; family Phycisphaeraceae; genus NYZC01. The sequence goes on from NYZC01000242.1 coordinate 10,883, forward strand.
GGTGAGCGTCAGGGTGTAGACCCCGTCGTCCTCGGGCGTGAAGCTGAACGTCGATCCGCTGCCGGGATCGACGACCTGCCCGTTGTCCGCGACGACCTGCCAGTCGAACGTGTGCGTGTCGTTGCCGCCGGGGTCGGTGACGACCGGATCGATCACGACGACGTCGCCCTCGAGCACTTCGCGGTCGTCGCCGAGGTCGACGGTCGGGTCCGCGTTGACCGCGGTAATCACCACGACGTCGCTGTCCGACGCGTCGTCGTCGTCGGTCACCGTCCACGTCAGCGTGTACACGCCGTCGTCGAACGGCACGAAGCTGAAGTCCTCCGACGTGCCGTCGGCGATCACCTGGCCGTTGTCGGCCGAGACCTCCCAGAGGAAGCTGTGCTTGTCGCGCGGCGCCGGATCGGTGCGCGTCGCGTCCACGAGGACGGTCTCGCCCTCGGTCACGGTGCGGTCCGGGCCGGCGTCCGCCGTTGGCGGCACGTTGTTGCCCGTCACGTTGAAGACCGTCACCGTCTCGCCGCCGTCGTCGTCGGTGATCGTGATCGTCACGTCGAAATCACCGTTGTCCGCGGGCGTGAAGCCGAAGGTCGTCCCGGTGCCGTCGTCGATGTCCTGCTTGACGACCGTGTCGACGTGCCAGGTGATCACATGCGTGTCGAGCGCGCCGTCGTCGAAGCTGACATCGAGCACGACGGGCGAGCCCTCGTCGACTTCCTCGGGTCCGTTGACGACGACGTTGTATGGGCTGCGGTTCCCCGCCGCGACGTTGACGGTCCGGCTGGCGGTGCCGCCGTCGTCGTCGGTCACCGTGAAGGTGACCCAGTAGACGCCGTCGTCCTCGGGCGTGAAGCCGAAGGTCGGTCCGCTGCCGGGAGGCACGACCTGGCTGTTCGGCGATTCGACCTGCCAGTCGAACGTGTGCGTGTCCTCGCTGCCGGCGTCGGTGAACGCGTTGTTGTAGGCAACCGGAATGTCCTCGAGCGTGATCACGCCGCCGATGTTGATCACCGGGGCGACGTTGTTCGCCGTCACCATGAACGAGTCGGTGTAGCTCGTAAGCTCATCGGGCCTGACCATGACGGTCATCACGTACGTCCCGTCATCGGGAATCGTGTAGTTGAGCGACGGCGACGGGCCGAGCGGCCCGGTGAACAGCGTGTCGCTGCCGCGGGTCACCGTCCACTGGTACAACTCGCCCCCGGGCGTGCCGGGATTGTTGAACTGGGCGTCGACGCTGATCAGCGTGCCCTCGTCGACCACCTGGTCCGGCCCCGCCTCGATGACCTGGAAGTTGGCGAAGTCGACGCCGGTCCGCAGCAGCGGCGTCGTGACGATCTCGACGTCGTCGATGTACCAGCCCTCGAGACTGTTGTTGATCGAATTGATCGTGTCGAATGAGAAGCGCACCTCGATCTCATCGAAGCCGACGAACGGCGCCAGGTCGATGTCGGCCGTCTGCCACCCGGACCCGTCGGCGAGAGCGAACCCACTCAGGAACTGGTTGTCCGCGACGACCGTGAAGTCCGAATCGACGCCGATCTCGACCCGCGCGATGTCACGACCGAACACGCGCTCGGTCTCGAGGAAGTAGTTGAACGTCAGGCGCGCGGTCGATGCCTGCGCGAGCGTGAACTCCGCCGAGGTGACATGACCGTCCGTCCGCCCCACGCCGACGAAGTTGTAGTTGCCGCCGCCCGTGGCCGTCTCGCTCTGACCGTAGTAGAGCAGGTTCGGGCTGGTGTGGGTCGTCGTGTCCGCGCTGCGCCCCGTGGAAAGGTGCCACAGGCCGACGCCGCTGAAGATGCCGTTGTCGATCGTGAACCCTTCGTGGAACGATCCGCCGTCGATCCGGCTGAAATCGGCCTCGAGGGACTCCGGAAGCAGCACCAGACGGAACGAATCGATGGCGATGCCGTCCTCGCGCGGCGTGAAGACCAGCGTATGCGTCAGGTCGGGACGCAGGTGCCACGCGGCCTCGACGTTGCTGCCTCCGAAGTTCACCAGTTCGAAACCGGCGGCGCCTTCGCCCTCGGGGCTCGTCGTGTCGAAGTTGAAATCGGCGCGGAAATCGGTCGAGAACCGGTACCAGTCGGCC
>NYZC01000243.1 GCA_002686995.1 Phycisphaeraceae bacterium
AAGGTAGGAGCCCAGTGCGGTAGTCCCGCACGCTGGGATCTGTGCGGGGGGCCGCCCGAAAGGGCGGCTCCTACCGCGCCGATCCGGTGTTCGGCGCGCGTCCGAATTGACAAATAACGATTGGCTTAATGACTAATAGCTTAATTCATTGGCCCGGCTCACACCGCCAGCCAGCGACACAACTGCACCGCATAGTCCTCCGCGATCCAGCCATCGACCGTCGTCTCCGACTCGAACAGCTCGAGCATCGTCACCGTCTCCGCGGGCATCGACCCGATCGTCTCGGCGATGCGGTCCCACTCGATGGTGCCCGCGCCCGGGACCGCATGGGCGTCCGCGCGGCCGTCGTTGTCGCTGATGTGCATGTAGGCCACCACGTCGCGGCAGTCCTCGAGCGCGGCGACGACGTCGGGGCAGGTGATGTGCGCATGCCCCGTGTCGAAGCACATCCGCACGTGCGGGTCGTCGATCTCGCGCACGAAACGCGCGATGAGCTGCGGATCCTCGCCGCACGGGTGGTCAGGGGTCAGGTTCTCGAACAGGTAGGTGACGCCCTGGATGTGCCCGAGGTCCGCCATCTCGATCATCGTGCGCCGCAGCGTCTCCGCCCGATCCGATTCGGACGCGGGGCGAGACTGCTCCTGGCGTGGAGAGGGGTGCACGACGACCATCGAGCCGCCGAGCTCGAGCGCGAGCTCACCCTCGGCGCGATACACCGCGACCGCGACCTGGCGCACCGCCTCGTCGGGGGACGACGGATCCAGCTCGGGTCCGAACCGCCCGTGCACCGAGTCGATCGGCACGCCCGCGTCCTCGGCGATGCGGCGCGCGTCGGCCGGCGCCGGGGGATCCACTTCGTTGCGGTAGAACTGGCACGTACGACAGCCCAGCGTGCCGTAGCGCTGCAGCAGCGCGGACGTGTGCAGATTCTTGAACCCAAAGGGAGCGATCGTGGCCAGTCGTGCCATGTGAGCCTCATCTTCCCGTCGATCACCGCGCCGTTCGGGACCTCCCCGGACCGGCTCGAACGTTTGCGCTAAGACCTATAATACGAAACGCGGAGACGGGTTGTGCAAATCGCCGACGTCAGTAGACTTACGTGGCGTCCATGTCAAGCACGGCCGCCGCGGCCGCGGCGGCGGCGCCCGGAGAACTTCGTCATGCGGCAACGCTTCTGGCTCGGGACCGCGGCCCTCGTGGTGATCCTGGTCCGACCCGCGGCCGGGCAGTTCGACATCGGCGACTATTCGCGCATCCTCGAGCAGATCGATCGCAACACGCGTCTCATGGCCCACACCGAGGTGCCGGTCGGCCAGCGGGCGCTGCTCCGGTACGGGGGCACCTTGTCGTTCGATTTCCTTGCCTTCGACGACACGAACCAGAAGACGCACGTGCTGCGCCAGACGACCATGACGGGTCACGCGCAGCTCAACCTCGACGGCGCGCACGAGTTCTTTCTGCGCGCCCGCACGAGCTACCTGGACTGGAACACCGGCGATTCGTTCGGGGAGTCCGGACCGTTCGACGCCAGGACCGACCACGGCGACGACTGGGTCGAGCCGACGCTCGACCGCGGGCACTACCGGTTCGACCTCCGCCGCGCCCTGCAGGCCTACGAGGGCCGGACCATCGACGGCAACCTCGTGATCCAGGGCGGGCGCCAGCTGGTCCACTGGGCGAACGGTCTCGTGCTCAGCCAGGAGATCGACGGCGGCGAGATCACGGTCTCCATCGGGCCGTGGACGCTGGAGACCGTGGCGGGGCGCACGCGCGAAAGCACGACGGACATCGACTCGTCCCGACCCGGATACAGCGGTGACACCAAGCGCGGCTTCTACGGAGGGATGCTCAGCTACGCGCTGACGCCGCGTCACCGCCCGTTCGTGTACGGCCTCGTGCAGCAGGACGACAACACCAGCGACACGGTGGTCACCGACGCCAACGGCACCCCGGGCGATCCGACCGACGACATCGTCACGCGGTTCGACTACGATTCGTGGTACGTCGGGGCCGGCGCGACCGGAAGCCTCGGCGACCGCATCGCGTACGGCGTCGAGATCGTCTACCAGGGCGGCGAGGGCCTCTCGAACAGCCTCGGTCTGCCGCCGCCGGGTGGCGGGCCGGCGACCCAGCTCGTACAGACGCGCGAGGACATCGAGGCGTTCGCGGCGGACATCCGCATCGAGTACCTGTTCGCGGACGAGAACCGAACCCGCCTGGGCTTCGAGATGATCCTGGCCTCGGGCGACGACGATCGCCTGACCACGACGAACACGATCGGCGGCAATCTTTCGGGCACGGACGATGACGCGTTCAACGCCTTCGGCCTTCTGAACACGGGGCTCGCCTACTTCCCGAACGTGTCGAACCTGGTGGTTCTGAGGGTGGGCGCGTCGACGTACCCGTTCCCGTCGAGCCCGCTGTTCCGGCGGCTCCAGGTGGGCACCAACCTCTTCCTGTACGGCAAGCTCGACGCCGACGCGCCGACCAACGAGGATTTCGGCGTCGTCGACGACGAGCGCTACCTCGGCTTCGAGCCGGATCTCTACGTGAACTGGCAGGTCGCGTCCGACCTCGCGGTCGTCCTGCGTTACGGCGTGTTCATTCCCGGCGACGCGGTCACCGCGGACCACGACGAGCGACACTTCTTCTTCTCCGGCGTGACGATCGCCTTCTAGACGGAAGGTCGAAGATGAGCCTGGCCCCAACCCGAAATCCGGATCCAGCCGTCCATCGTGCCGCCTGCTTTCTGGCCGCGATTACGCTGTGCGGGTGCACCGCCGCGCGCGTGGCCGAGCCGATGGCGCCCGAGCTTCTGGCCGCGGACGAGGAAGCGCAGTTCGAATTCTGGCATACCCTCGCGATGCGCCCGATCACCAGCAACAACGAAGCGTTCCACGGACTGATCCTGTTCATCGCCGAGCAGGACGAGGCCGATGACTACGAGGGCCGCGTCGCATGGCTGCGCGAGCGCGACATGCTGCCGCGCGGCTTCGACCGGCCGGCCGACGAGGCGGTGCAGCGCGGCACGGTCGCCGTCGTCCTGGCGCGGTACCTGAAGCTGCGGGGCGGGGTCGCGATGCACCTTCTGGGGCCGACGCCGCGCTATGCGACGCGCGAGCTGGAGTACATGCACCTGATCCCGCCGAGCAGTCCGAACCAGACGCTGTCGGGCACGCAGTTCGCCGGCATCCTGGGACGGATCGAAGACTATTCGCGCGTGGCGCACCCGGTGGACGCGCCGGTGCTCGACGCGGTGTCGGCGCAGCAGCAGGAGCAGGATCAGGAGGAAGATGGAGGCGAAAGCTTCGAAGAATGATGCGCCGAGCGCGGCGCGTCGACCGGTTGCGTGGAACTTGGACAAGAACCTGGACAAGGAAAGGCGCCAAGGGCGCGCATAGAATGACACGGCGCCTCGTGTGCGGCCGGTGGGGCCGCGGCAGCGCCGCCTTTCGCTGCGAAAACGCAGCATCGCCGTGTCTTCGATCCAGGGAGAAAAATTCAGTTTCGCATGGGCCGAAGGCTCGTGAAGCCCGTAATACACGGGTTGTAAACTGAACCGGAGTCATGAAGATGAACCATTACGGCTTACCGTTTCGGCGCTTTGTTCACGCAGCCGCGCTGCTTCTGGCGATCACCACCATGATGGCGGCGGAAAAGGACGCCAAACCGGCGTCCAAACCGGCGAAAGAGGCGCCGGCGGCAACGCGCAGCGTTGACCTGGTCGCGCGCATCGCGATGGTCAAAGGAAAAGCTCGGGTGCAACTGCGCCCGGACGGGCCCTGGATCCGGGCGCGCGTCGGTCTGGAGATCGGACCCGGCGCGGAGCTGCGCACGCTGTTTCGAAGCTTCGTCGTGCTTCGGATCGATCCCGACCAGGAGATCGCGATCGACCGCATGACGACCGTGAAGATCCTGCGCGCGCAGCGCGACCCTTCGAAGATCATGGTGGACCTCATCATGAAGTACGGTCGTACGCGCTATCGCTTCTCGGCGGGCGCGGTGCCGCACGAGTCGACGATCCACGCGCCGAACGCAACGCTCGCGATGCGCAGCACGGACGGCCAGGTGCGCGCCGGCGACGGTTTCCCCGCGAGCGTGACGAGTTGGCACGGGCGCGTGCTCGCGTCGATCGCCGGCCGATACCAGGCCATGCCGATGGGCGGCCAGATCAAGACGCAGGTCAGCTCGACGCACGACACCCCGGCGTCGAACGCGCGGGCGGATTCGGTGCAGAACGCGACCGGCGCCTATGCCGGCCTTTCGGATTCGGAGAAAGACCTGCTCGAGGGCCTGCCCGGCCTGGACACCTATCAGCCGTCGCTGCTGGCCGCGCTGTCGAACGTGTTCGAACCGGGGTTCTCAGGGACGGGCGTCGGCGTGCCGGAGTTCTCGACCCAGCTGGAGTTCGGCATGGCGTGGATTCCGATCGAGACCGGCCTGGACACGAACCTCGATCTCGAGATCACCGATCCGCAGGCGCGCATGCTTTCGGCGACCAACACGCCGATCGGCAGCGGTTCGGTCATCGGCATGCACACGGGTGATACCAACGAGTCGAACCCGGTCGAGGTCGGGTTCTTCGCGCCGGAAAGCTTCAGCGGCACCTATCAGGTCAGCGTGCACCATCGCGGTGGCGAGTCCCCGGCGAACGTCTTCCTGCAGGTGCTGCAGGGTAGCGACCCGCCGACGCCGATCGCGGTGATCGGCCAGTCGTCGCCGGTCCTGCTCAATCCCGGGCAGACCTTCAACTGCAACGTCAACGTGACGCCGAACGTGCCGAGCGTGCCCGCGACGCATTGCAGCAACTAGGGGACGGGAATCGGGTTCCGGGTTTCGGGTTTCGGACTACGGCTTGCGGCGGCGACGCGTTGAGAGCGCGGCCAGTGAGATGGCGAGTGCGCTCAAGACCGATGGCTCCGGAATGAAACCGCCGACGAACGAGAGCGGCAGCGTGGGAAGCTGACCGAGCAGGTCAGGGGCGTCGCGGCCCAGGGTGAAACGGTTGGCGATCTCGAGCTCGTCGAGCGCGCGGGTGATGAGGTTGAACTCGTCGATGTCGACATGCGTGCCGCCGATAAGGAGGTCGAATAGAAAGTCGAAGCCGAAGATGCTGGTCGAGCTGATGGGCTCGGACACGACGAGCTCGCCGTCGAAGTAGAGCGACGCCTCGTAGGGGGTGTCCTGTTGGACGGTCAGCGCGACGTGGTGGAACGTGTTCGGCTGGATCTGCACCGAGGGTGACAGCTCAATCGTTGTGTGGGTGTCGATGATCGAGGCCATGATGTTGGGCGTCCCCGCGAGGGTCTCGATGCTGAACCCCCGCCCGTCGACGTCGATGGCCTCGACGAGCGACCCGCCGGTATGCCAGAACGACGTGTCGTTGCGCATCCAGAAGTCGACGGTGAACTGATCCGGCAGCAGCATATCGCTACGACTCAGGCCGTCCGGAGGGGGGATGGTCACGCCGCGGCCGCAATCCGGGCACGTGTCGTAGTAGTAATCATCGGGTCGGAAAGCCGCGGCCAGGCCCGAAAGCCCGGGGACGAGAAAGGTGACCTCGCCGCCGTAGATGCCTTCCTGCTCACCGCCGAGCGGCGCCGAGTCGAAGGCGACTTCCGGCGTCGCGCCCGGCTCGCTGCCGTCCTGGTCGAACCGGTAGTTGATCTCGGCGCGGGTGAACGGGTCGAGTGTCAGGCTGACGGGACCGTTGGTGTTCTCGGCCTCGAGCGTGACCGACCCGCGCACGACGAAGTCGTTGCCCTCCGCGACGGAAAAGGATTGCCCGGGGATGAGCTGGCCGGGGATGAACATGTTCTCGATCGTCGTCGCGGTGTACGTCCGTTGCGACGGGAAGCTGGGGTTCGAGCTCATTTCCCACATCCGGGTGTAGGCGCCGCCGCTGTCGCGCCGCCCCCACTCGACATCGACGTCGACCACGGCCGCGCCGCCCGGCGGCACGACCGCGTAGACGGGCATGCTGAAGTTCGTGATCACCGGCGAGAAGTTGCCGTTCGAGATCGACCAGTGATTCTCGAAGTCCACGGTCAGCCGGCTGAACTCGGCGGAATCGGGCGAGTTGGTATCCGTCTGCGTGACGTTCGTGCCCGGCGCCACGACGGCCGAGGCCGAGAACGGCGACGACGTGTGTCCCAGGCCCGCGCGGGCGGTCGAGAACAGGCCGGCGCCGCTCAGGCCGGGCGACGTGTAGGTCAGGCCGCTCGGCGCCGGCATCGGTGTGTCCGGGCCCTGGCTGTCGCTCGCCGTGCCGGCGCTGTCGAGGTCGTGCGTGTAGTTCACGACCGAGTCGATCGCGTCGAAGGTGAGCAGGACGGCGTCGGTGTGACGTCCTTGTGCGACGACGAGCAGGGCGACAACGATCGCGCAGGTGATGCGGCGGGGGGTGGAGACGAACATCTTGCTTCTCGCTTGTGTTGGGGCGTTCGTGTCAGCAGCGCCGGCTTCGACGCGCCGTCACTGCGATCAGTCCGAGACCGAACGCTGTCAGCGTTGCCGGCTCGGGAATGAAGCCGCCGGCGAACTGCAGCGGCAGGGTCGGGAGCTGACCGAACTGGTCGGGGATCGTCGATCCGAGGCTGAACCGGTTGGCGACCTCGAGATCGTCGAGGACGCGCGAGTACAGGTTGAACTCGTCCACGTCGATGCGCACCCCGCCGATGCGGACGTTGAAAAGCTCGCCGGGGCCGAAGAGGCTGGTCACCGTCAATGGGAGCGAGAATACCGGTTGCCCGTCCAGGTAGAGGTCCGCGGAGCGGCTGTCGTCGATGGTCAGTGCGAGGTGGTGAAAGGCACCTGGATCGATCGGCAACGGCAGCGGTAACGAGTTTGTGACTTCACCGTCCGTGATGCTTGCGACAATGTCCGGTGTGTCGGCGAGCGCGCTGATACGGATGCCCTGCCCGAACTGGTTGAGCGCCTCCAGAATGGGGCCGTTGCGCTCCCAGATCGAAGTGGGGTTGCTGAACCAGAAGTCGACGCTGAACTGCTCCGGCAGCTCCAGCTGCTCGACATGCAGGCCCACGGGAAGGCCGCCGCGGCTGAACGTCGGGAAGAACCCGGCCGCTCTGCCCTCGCCAAGACCGCGCACGATCTGGGCGTCGTTGCCGAAGACGCCATCCCGGTTGTCATCGCCGGACGCCGAGTTTCGGGCGAACGAGGGCACCGAGCCGAACGGACCGTCATTCTCAAATCGGAAGTTGATGTCGGAGCGCGTGAACGGATCGAACGTCGTGCCGACCGGTCCCGAGGTGTTCTCGGCCTGTAGGGTGACCGTGCCGCGCACGACGAAGTTGTCACTCTCACTAACGACGGGGGAAATGTCGTCCAGCCGCTGTCCGGGAATGAAGATGTTCTCCAGCGTCGTCGTGGTGTACTCCCTTCGCGACGGGAAGCTGGGGTTCGTGCTCATCTGCCACATCTGGGTGTACTGTCCGCCGCCGACCCGTCGGCCCCATTCCACGTCGATGTCGACGACGGCCATACCGCCCGGGGGCACGACCGCGTAGACGGGCATGCTGAAGTTCGTGATGACCGGCGAGAAGTTGCCGTTCGAAATCTCCCAGGAGTTCTCGAACTCGACGGTGAGTGTGCTCAGCTCGGTCGACTCGGGCAGGTTCGTGTCGGTCTGCGTGATGTTCGTGCCGGGGGAGATGACCGCCGACGCGGAGAAGGGCGACGCGGTGTGACCGAGTCCGCCCCGGGCGGTCGAGAACAGGCCGGCCCCCGAAAGGCCGGGCGAGGTGTAGGTCAGCCCGGCCGGCGACGGCGGCGGCAGGGTCGGGCCGGACGTGTCCGAGGCGGTGCCGACGCTGTCGAGGTCATGGGTGAAGGTTACGAATGAATCGAGCTCGTCGAGCTTGAGCAGGACCGCGTCCGCGGCGCGCGGCGCGGCGAAGATCAGGAGCAGGGCGATCGACGCGACATGCCGCCAGCGGCGGCCGGCAGGTGTGAACATCGTTTTCTCCTCGAACAGTTTTCTAAGCGCTCGCTCTCGTGGGTTTCGGATCGCTCCGCGCGGATCTCGCACGTTCTCCCCGGAGACGATGAGAGGCTGGCCTCATCCCCCGAAGCATGGCCACTTCAACTGCACCCCTCGTTCGCGATGGCCCGTAATGTCTTGAAGGTGCGCTGCAAGCCCCACAGCCACCCTCCCGATTCAACTCGCCATCCCTATTATACCTTATACCGCGCCCCGGGATCGGGTCAATTGGCGCACCGCTGGTGTTTCGCAAGGAGCGGTGGATCCGCCTCCCAAATGACAGGTGCCCGGGGACCGCTGGGGTCTCCGGGCTCCTGGGGGTCTTCCGGCTTCGGATTGTTCAGGCGCCGCGACGTCGCCGCACGACCAGGCCGGCCACGGCGAATCCGAGCAGGGCGAAGGTGCCCGGCTCCGGCGCCCCACCTGCGCTCTGCAAGGGCAGGGTCGGCAGGACGTGCAGCAGCTCAGGATTGTTCAGCCCGAGCTGATACCGCTCCGCGATCTCGAAGGGGTCGAGCGGCTTGGCGTAGAGGTTGAACTCATCGATGTCGAGCATCATGCCGCCGAGCGAGAGGCTGAACGCGGATTCGTTGAAGTCGTCGAGGGGAAGCGCGAGCGCCGAGACGAGTTCGCCGTCCTGGTAGAGGAAGGTGTTGCCGTTGGGGCCCGGCTCGAACGTCAGCGCGAAGTAGTGATAGTTTCCGGGCAGCACGGGCACCTGCGGGTCGAGCGTCTGAAGGGCGGGCCCGACCTGGATGGACGCCTCGACGTTCTGCGTCCCCTGGATCGTGTTGATGCTGAAGCCCTCGCCGCTCGTGTTGGTTGCCTGCACGAGCGGTTCGTTCGTTTGGAAGAACGAGTTGCGATTGTTGAGCCAGAAGTCGACGGTAAAGCCGTCCTGGATCTCGACGTTCTCGGTCATGATCCGCTCGCCGCTCGCGCCGAAGCTGGCCGCAGCGCCTTGGCCGCCAAGCCCGGGCACGAGCTGGATGCCGCCGCCGCCGCCGCTGCCGTAGATGCCCGTCTGCTCGCCGCCGTTGGGGGCCGAGTCGATGGCGATCGTCGGGGCCTGGCCGACCGTGCCGTCGGTCTCGAACTGGTAGTTGACCGACGAGCGCGTGAACGGGTCGAACGCGAGGCCGACCGGGCCGGTCGTGTTCTCGGCCTCGAGCGTGATGACGCCCTTCACGACGAAGTCCTTGTTGACGCCGACGTTGTTGGGCCCGCTGATCAGGGTGGCGGGAATGAACAGGTTTTCGATCGTGGTGCTCGTGTAGCTCTTCATGGACGGGAAGCTCGAGTTCATCTCCCATTTCTGGGTGTAGTTGCCCCCGTCGCGCTCGCCCCATTCGACGTCGACGTCGATCTTGACCTCGCCTCCGGGCGGGACGACGGCGTAGATCGGCATGCTGAAGTTCGCGATGATCGGGGAGAACGTGCTGCCGCTCACCGCCCAGTAGTTCTCGAAGCTGATTTCGAGCTTGCTGAAGTCGGACGAGCCGCTGGTATCGGTCTGGGTGACGTTCGTGCCCGACGCGATGACGGCGTTCGCCGAAAAGGGGGTCGAGGTGTAGCCGAGTCCGGCACGGGCCGTGGAGAACAGCGTGCCCGGACCGTTCGAGAGGCCCGGTGACGTGTAGACGAGGCCGGACGGCGAGGCCACCGGCGTGATCGGCCCCATTGAATCGGTGTCGGTCGGGACGCTGTCGAGTTCGTGCGTGTAGGTCACGATCGAATCGTTCGTGTCGAAGGTCAGCGTGGCCGCAACGGCCGATGACGCCGACAGCAGCGCGGCGATCGTCGCGAGCAACGACCAGCGGGAACCCGTGCATGAAAACATCATGATCTCCTTATCCAGATAAATGCCTGGCGCTCAGGCATCAGTGATTCGCAACAGTTGGCGCGGCGATGTCCGAACGTCCAGAGGCGACAGCAACCGCCTTCGATCGTTCAGCCCCCGATGGCTTGGCGCCGGTGATGTCCGCAAAGTGAAGCCGCGGAGGTTCCGCGGCGACCCTCCCGTGAATCTCGCTATGGGGACTATACAGCGCATATGGTACCGGGCAAGAAATCAGGCCTGCCGATAGGCGTGAGGATGAGGGCAGTCCCGCCGGCCGCTTTCGGCTCGCACCGGCTGGGCGACCGGGGCGGGCGCGGGGATCAGGGCAGGGAGTTTGGTTGATGCGGCGTGCGCCAGCGCGGACCTCGCGCGTTCGGTCGCGATGCACAGCGTCGTGACGATCGGCCGGAAGACCGCGCGCCATCTAAGCGCGGGGCGGACGTCCGGTCTGGGCGCGTTCCTGACGATGTCGGCGGTCCGCCATCTGCCGCGGCGGACCCTTGAGAGGCTCATCTTCATCTCCTTGATGTCGGCGACGGCACTTCGGTCCGGCGCCCGTTCACCGGCTCAGGGGCATGGCTCCACCACCGTGCCGACCGGCGTCCTGCGGTTTGCTCGTCACGTCCTGTGGGCAGGGCGCTCCGAGGCGTCTTCGCCTTTCGCTTTGCAAACCCCGTTCCGCGGCCGGCAGGCCTTGCGAAAAAAATTCTCCGAGCCCCTGGCGCGCCCCCTTCAGGGCTTCGAAATGGCGGTCGCGAGGGCCCGGATGCCCGTACAATCACGATGCACGGTCGAAGCCGGGACGCGGCGGGAGCCGATGCAAGGGGGGATTCGTCCGGTCGGCGAGACCAGAATCGCTAGCCATTTTGGCGCCAAAATGGTGCAAGCGAGCCCGCCATGAAACCTCATGATCGCAGGCTGATCGTCAAGACCGTCGCGATCGGCGTCCTGCTGACGGCGCTGGTCACGGTGGCGGAAATCGGCCAGTGGCTGGCGCCCCTGGAGCGATGGCTCTACGACCGGCGGGCCCGGGATCACCAGCAATTCACGCCGCCGCCGACCGACCTGCTGCGGCATATCGACATCGACGACCGGGCGCTCGAGGTGATCGGGCAATTCCCGTGGCCCCGATCGGATCTGGCCGCGATCATCGAAGAGCTGGCGGCCGCCCAGGCGGGCGCGATCGCGCTCGACCTGCTGTTCCTCGAGAATCAGGAGCGGGGGGTGGACGAGATCACCCAGGAGGTGATCGATCACGACGCGCGCCTCGAAGATGCGATCGGGCGCGCCGGCAACGTCCTGCTGCCGGTCTCGTTCCGCGTCGAGCCGGATCGCTGGCAGAGCTTCAGCGAGGCGATCGCGATGCTCGCCGGGAACCTCAAGTCGACCGAGGACCTGGCGCAGGCCGAGAAGTCGTTCATCGAGGCGTTCGACCCGGGCGCCGCGTCGGATCGGGCGTCGGATTCGGACGTCCGCCAACTGTTCTACCAGGCGCTGCGGGCCGCGATCTACGCGCGGATGACGGAGTTGCTGGCGCAGCAGCCCGACGCGTCGCTCACGGATGCCCGCGCGGCGCTGCTGCCGCGCATCGACCCGCTGATCACCAACTCGACGCTGCTGCAGTGGCTCGGGCGCGAATACGAGCGGGCGCGGTCTATGCTGGCGCTGGGCCGGCTGGTGCCGCCGGTCACGGCGTCGATGCAGTCGCTGCACGAGCCGATCGAGGTGGCGCCGTCCATCGAGCGAATCTCGCGCCGCGCCGCAGCCACGTCCTTCGTCAACTACCTGCCGTCGGCCGACGGCGTGATGCGCGAGGTGCCGCTGTGCGTCCGCCACCGCGGACGGATCTACCCGCAAATGGCTCTGGCCCTGGCCTGCATGATGAGCGGGGCCGATCTCGAGCGGGCGACCCTCGAAGCTGACCGACTGGTCGTCGCGCGGGACGACGGACCGGACCTGGCCATTCCGGTGCACCACCGCCGGCGCCGGGGACGCGGCGGCCGCATCGAGGCGTTGATCCACATTCCCTGGCGCGGCCCCGTCGACAACTGGATGATGATGTACGGCGGTACGCGCCTGCAGCCGGCGTGTCACCTGCCCGTCACGGAGGTGTGGAAGATCGTGACGTTGCGGCGCGAGGTCGAGGAGAACCTGCGCACGGTCGACCAGGCGATGGTGGATCTCTGGCGCCACGTCATCGGCGACGAGGCGCGGGCGGCGGCATACGAGGCGGATCCGCCCCCGCCGGACGACACCGCGATCCGCGACCCCTTGATCCAGGAGCTGCTGGCCGCCGTCGATCTCGAGGTCAAGACGCTGCTCGACCGGACCGACGACCTGGCGGAGGACGAATTGTGGGTGCGGGACATGCTTCAGTGCGTCACGAAGGTGCCGCGCGAGACCGTCCGGCGCAAGGAACGGCTCGAGGAGCAGATCCAGCGCATTCGCAAGGAGGTCGAGGGGCGAGCCGTGATCATCGGGTGGACCGCGACCGGGGCGCGGGCCGACTTCGTGCCGACGCCGCTGCACTCGATCTGCCCGGGCGTCGTGGTGCACGGCGGCGTGTTCAACGCGATCATGACGCGCGACTTCTGGCGCCGCGCACCGCGATGGGTGACCGTCGTGCTCACGATCCTCATCGGCCTGCTGATGACCGCCGTCGTCGCCGTCGTCACGCCGGGCTGGTCGGTGCTCACCGCGCTCGTGCTGATCTTCGGCTACTACCTCGGCACCGGCATCCTCGTGTTCGATTACGGCAACGTGATCGTCGGCACGGCGGGTCCGCTCGCGGCGGTCGGGATCACCTGGCCGGGCTGCACCCTGTCGCGCTTCATCATCGAGCGGTCGGAGCGGGCCCGGGTCGAGCGGCGCTTCCGCAGCTACGTGGACCCGGCGCTGGTCGACTACGTGATCGCCCACCCCGAGCATGCGACGCTCGACGGGCAGATTCGCGAGCTCACCGTCGTCTTCACCGATCTGCAGGGGTTCACGACGCTTTCCGAGCGCCTGCGCGAGCGGACCGTGCCGATCCTGAACGAGTACATGGGCCTGATGGTGCCGATCATTCGGAGCCACGGCGGCTACGTGAACAAGTTTCTCGGCGACGGCATGATGTTCTTCTTCGGGGCCCCCCAGGGCAGCACGGAAGGCAGCGGTCGCGACGCCTGCGACGCCCTGATGACGGCGATGGAGATGCAGGCGGCGATCGCGCCGTTCAACCGCAGCCTTGCGGCGTCGGACCTGCCGCAGGTCCGGATGCGCGTCGGCATCTGTACCGGCAACATGGTCGTGGGCGACGCCGGCTCGGCCGACGCCAGCGATTACACCGTGATCGGCGACGTGGTGAACCTCGCGTCGCGTCTCGAGTCGGCCAACAAGGCCACGGGCACGCTCACGCTCATCAACGCGCGGACGGCCATGCTGGTGCAGGACGAGTTCCTGCTCTGTCCGGTCGGGCGCCTTCAGGTGGTCGGCAAGAGCCTCGGCGAGATGACGTTCGAGCCGCTTTGCCCGTCGTCATACTCGAACGGATCGCACG
>NYZC01000244.1 GCA_002686995.1 Phycisphaeraceae bacterium
AGCGACGCCGACGCCGCGAGCGGCCGCCACGCTTCGGGCCGACGCCGCAGAGTCAACGAACGGCCTTCTCCCACCCCACCGGCTGAGTCCACGCCTCCTCGACCTGGCCTTTGAACGAAGCGTTGGGATGGGGCCGGGACGAGACGACGGTGGCGCGGACGTAGAGCTCGTCGCCCTTCAGCTGGTAGGAAGCCCGGTCGCCTCTCACCGTCGCAAAGAGCGCGCCGACGTCCTTCGAATAGCGGCGGGTCGCATGGAGCTCGACGCCGTTGACGTTGACGATGGGATAGCTCGCGCGGTCCCAGTCGCGACGAGTGCCGGAGAAGCGGATCTCGTACGTCACGTTCGGCTTCGAGTCGATCGCGACCGTCAAAGTACGCGCCTCGGCGTCGTAGCGAAGGTCGCTGAGCGTGACGCCCGACGACGCATAGAAGTCCCCGCGATTCATGGCCTCCATGATCGCGTCGGGTGCGAGTGATCTCGACCGCACCTGGATCCACCCGCGGCCGGACGTGACCGTCCCGCGGCCGTGATAGTGGTGGCTGTCGTCCGTCGCGACGGCGAGCATCGGCTTCGCCTTCAGGATGCCCACCCGAATCGTGTTCACGACGTCCCACATTCGTTCGACGCTCGCATGGAGCGCGTCACCCGTGTGCCGGACCCCCGGGTGACCGTTGTACACCTCGAAGAAACGGTCCTCGAGGACGTACGCGAGGTCTTCCGCCGTCACTCCCCACCCGTAGTTGGGGTGGTTCAGGTGCGCGATGATCGTCTTGCCCGCCTTCGCCGCCTGTGCCTGCACCGCACGCAGGTTGTTGCGCATCGTGTCACGGATGCTCTTCCCCTTCCGCGGCTTGATCAGCTCCTCCAGGTTGAGGGCGTTGATGTGGATCGGTTTGCGTTTGAACGAATCGGTGATCTCCTCACCTTCGATGAGCAGGAACTCACCGGGCTTCTCGAAGCGCGGGCGGAACTCCGCGAGTGGCTTCAGTCGAACCTGCTGCTGACCGCCGCGCTCGCGAAGCTCGACCCAGTCCGCGCCGAATCGCTTTTGGTAGCGCGCGAGCGCACCGCGGCCCGGTGCACGTTTTTCGACCACCTGCGTCTGCATCCAGCGCTGTCCGCGCAAGACGACGTTGTGGTCGCTGAGGACGAGGAACTGATAGCCCTGCTTGCGATACCAGTCGACGACCATCTCCGGAAAGTCGTTCCCATCGGACCACAGGGTGTGAGTGTGGGTGTTGCCCTTGAACCAGCGTGGGGCCGGCGGCGCCGGAGCGGGAGCCGCGTCCGAACCCAGGAACGCAGCGAGGACGACCAGGATCGAAACGCGCATGGCTGGAGCGTACCAGCGCCGGCGCGTCCTGACTCAGAGGTCCTTCAGCAGCTGGGTCGCGCGGACCCACTCGCGCGTCCCGCGGTTCGAGCCTTCCACGACCTGCTCCAGGACGCGTCGAGCCTCGTCCTTCTTGTTCTGCTCGATGAGGTGAATCGCCTTCAGGATGGTGCGCCCGATCTCGATCTCGGCCGCGATCTCCGGCTTCGCGATCAACGCGTCTCGTCGCGTCGCTGCGCCCACGGCTTCGGGCCGGCCCCGGTAGTGGTGTGCGACCAGTCCCAACGCCGCGATGGCATCGGCGTAGCGTCCCCGTTCCTCAGCGGTCGCCGCGGCCTTCAGCTCGAGGTCGAGCGCACTCCGTAACCGCCGCACCGCTTCGTCCAGCTCGACGCGCTCCTTCGCGAACCGGCCCAGGCCCGCGAGCGCCGCTTCCAGCGCCGTCCACGCGTCGCCGAGCCGGCCCTTGGCGATCGCCGTGCGGATGGCGGCATGCCGCTTGGAGAGCGCGATCACGACCTCGATCCGCTGCCGCGTCGACGACCGCCGGGCCACGGCGAGGAGGGCACGTTCGAGCAGCTTGTTGTCGAGGCGGTTTGGGTGCCCGGTCCAGAGGAGCTTGCCTTCGGGACCGACGAGCGCGCAGCTGGGGGTGGCACGAAACCCATAGGCCTGCTGGCTCTTGCCAGTGGGTTCGACGGCCACGATGATCCGGGTCTGGTTGGACCGCACCCACAGGTCGACCTGCGGGAGAGCCTCCCGGGTCACGCCGACGACGGAGAACCCCTTCTCGCCGTAGGACTTCAAGAGCTGATGGAGCTTGGGCAGCGTCGCCCGCGACGGTCCGCACCACGTCGCGAAGAACTCGTACAGGATCACCCGGCCTCGAAGCTCATCGAGCGACCGGATCTTGGTGTTGACGAGATGACGTGCCTCGACCTTCGGCGCCGGTGCTCCGATGAAGAGCGTCTGGGCCGGCGCTGCCGTGACGATCGTCAGGGCCACGGTGGCGATGAACGCGCGCGTCCTCATGACGCGAGGCTACCGCGCCAGAGGTGCGCGCGTCCAGATGCGCCGGCGCAACTACAACGCGCGCTTCAGCGCGTCGATGCGCCCACGGAGCCGGGCCATCCGGGACCCGTAGTCGCTGATCGTTCCGCGGCCGGCCTTCATCAAATCGGCCTGCCGTTCCAGCGCTTTGATCTCCTCCATGGTCGCGACCAGCTCGGATTCCGCGAGCCCGCGGGCGACGTCGAGCTTCCGCTCGGCAGCGCGCAGCCTGATCGCCAACCCCGTCAGCTCGGATTTCGACGCCGCGTTCGCCTTCACCAGCCCGCTGATCCGAGCCATGTTCGCCTGGCCGATCTCGACCTCGGCCCGGAGATCGATGATCCGGCTGACGAGCAGGAAGCAAGCGTCGGCCGACGTGCCCCGCGGGGCGACGGACGAGAGGCGGGACGGGGCGGGTGCTCGACGCGGCCCCCGCGCGAACGGAGACTCGGGAGTCGAGGGGGCGGTGGGCCGATGAGGATCCCGCGCCGACGGGCGGGGCGTGAACGGATTCCGATTCGGCCTGGGAACGGGCGCGGCCGCCTCACCTCGCCGGGGTGCCGACCCCGCGACGGGGTCACGCTGCGTCGGCGCTTCGGTCGCCCCCGGGGCGGCTGAGGGACGACGTTTCGGGTAGCCCCGCGGACCGAAGTCGTTGCCGACCCCCGGTTGGGCGACGTCGGGTTCGGGAGCGCTCTTGTTCGTGCCGGGACGCTCGAGCCCCGCGCGGCGCTCGAGCTCGCGCAGCTCCTTCAGCAGCCGGGCGCGCTGCCGCCGGAGCTCGGCCAGCTTGGCTCGCGCCTCCTGCTGCTTCTTCACCTCCGACTCCGGGGTCTGCGCCGCCACCGGCCGGACCCCGAAGACGCCTGCGGCCAACGTCACGACCACGACCAACAGACCCAGGTGGACGGTACGACGCATCCACGAGCAGCGCCACGCGAGGCGCTCGTTGCGAGAAACCAACATTTCGATCCTCCGGGAGAACTCGGTTCGGGACCTGAAAATGGACAGGGCGCCGCCCGGGGCGGCGAAAGCCGCGTCCCGCTCGGCGAATGCGATCAGAAGGCGGGCGTATTCGTGACGCCCGCTCCGCGCCGCCGCGACGTCGTCGGCAAGCGTCTCGGACGCGAGTCGCACGGATCGGCGCAGGCACCAGTACAGCGGGTGGAACCACAGCAATGGCAGCGCGGCCGCGAACAGCACCTGGCCGGCCAGGTCACCTCGCTGGACATGAGCGAGCTCATGCAGGAGGACCGTCCGCAACTCGTCGCTGGCCTCGGGCTGCGTCAACGACTCGGGGACGACCACGACGGGGCGTCGGACCCCCGTGCAGAACGGCCGGCACCGGCCTGACGCAACGAGCAGACGCGCACGGGCCACGCCGCCCGCGAGGTTGTCGAACCTGCTCCTCAGTTCGGGCGAAGCCGGCCGGGCGCGCCGCACGATGCGGTGCAACGTCCACGCACCGAGCGCCAGCCAGGCCAGGCATGCGGCGACGCCGAGAAGAAACCCCCCGGCAGTCACGCGGGACGCATCGAACACCGTGGCTGGGTTCTGCTCCTGAAGCGCAGGTCGTTTGGCCGCGGGCTCCGGGGTTGGAAGGTGCTTGATCGGACGCGGGTCTTCCCTTGGTTGCGTCGGCGGAGGCGGACTCGGGAGGACGCGGGTCGGTTGGAAGATCTCGGGCGGACCGGCGGAGCGGACTTCGAGGTTCGGCCCTCGAACCGCCTCGGCCACGGGAGGCAGGCGACGCGCAGCCCGTGCTGACGATTCCGCGCCCGCCCATCGCGGCAGAGGCACAAGCGCCAGAACCGCGAACACGAACGTTGCCGCGAGCGTGAACTCGCCGACGCGCTGCCGATGAACGGGTGCACGACTGCACAGGGTGATCAACACTCCCAGCGCGAGCACGAGCGTTCCGCCGAGAACGAGCGCGGGACCGTGGTCGAGCAGCAGATCGATCATGACCTCCGCCCCCGCCGTCGCGACCGGGACGACTCGGCATCGTCCACCAACCGCTTCAGGCGCTCTAGCTCGCCCTGCGTCGGGCGTCGGAGCGCGAGCGCGCTCTCGACGAGCTCGTCGAGGGCGCCGTCGAAGACGCGTTCGAGAACGCCCGACACCATGCGCCGGCTCGTCTGCTCGCGTTGCAGGACCGGGACGTAGATGAACGTCCGTCCCTCGACCCGGTGCTCCACGAGCCCCTTCTCCTCCATCGTGCGGAGAAACGCCTGCACCGTGTTCTGCACGATCGGGAGACGTTCACGCAGCTCTTCGTAGACCGCGCGCACCGACGCCTCGCCGTGTTCCCAGAGAACCTTGAGGATGTCCAGCTCGCGTGGGGTGGGTTCGACGGGGTCGACCATGGCGTTAAGCTTAGTTGACTAAGTGTCCTCTGGCAAGCGGAAAGCCCCGGCCGAAACCGACCCGCGTACAATGACCGACCCCACCTCACCCCGAGCCTGCCGTTGACCGCCCACGAATCCCAGGTGATGTTCCTCGTGCGCGCGTTCTTCACCGAAGCACGTGTGACGGGACGGGTACCACCAAAGGGCATGTGGGTGCACCGCTTCCCCGGGCATCGGGCGCAGATCGAAGCGCTGTTCGACGAGATGTTCCCCCCGAAACCGCCCACCGCGCCGGCTCCCGCGCCGCCCCCTCGCCCGGATCTGGACCCGGAGAGGGAGCCCTAGGAGCTCGCGCGGTAGAAGAGCAGTCTTCCCGCCTCCAGCGATCAGTAGTAGGTGAAAGTCGCGGTCGTCGTGCATCCGGATGGTGACGTCACGACGATCGGAGCACTCCCCGCCGTTCCCGGCGGCGACGATGCGAGGATGCTGGTCGCGTTCTGCGAAACGAGGCTCGCCGGGTTCCCACCCACCGTGACCTGACAGTTCGTGAAGTCGTTCCCCAGGAGGACGAACACGGTGCCGCCCGCCACTGGCCCCGCCGCGTTGATGGCCTGGGTGATCACCGGCTGCGGATTGAACCCAAGGGTCGCGACACCGCCGCCCGGGTTGCTGACGGTCAGCGAACCCGCGCACGCGACCCCCGGCGGCACAATGAAGCTGAGGCTGAGGCTCGTCACCATCGTGGGGATCACGGACGTCGCGCCGAAGTCGACGGTGCACCCGGGGATGAACCCGGTCCCCGTCAGAACGACCGGGAGCCCGACCCCAGCAGCAGGGGGGTTCACCGCGGTGATGGTGAGGTCGGGGATGTACGCAAAGCCCTTCATGAGGGTTGCCGAGGACCCGCTCGCCACCATCACGACCACCTCCGCACGACCGAGCGTACCCATGGGGATCGTGCAGGAGATCTCGCGCGGAGAAATGACGTTCACGTTGGTTGCCGCCGTACCTCCGACGTTCACCGTCGCGCCTGCCGTGAACGCGAACCCGTCGATGATCATCGTCGTCCCGCCGGAGACGGGCCCCGCGGTTGGGGTCACGCCCGCGATCTGCAACGGCAGATCAAACGCCTCGTAGGTGAATCCCTGAGTCAGTGTCGCACTGCTGTTGCCAGGATTGGTCACCTCGACGTCCACGGCACCGGCTGCACCCGGCGGCGTCACGGCCGTGAGCGTCTGTTCATCGATGAAGACCACCGAGGAGGCCGCGACGCCGCCGAATGCGACCGTCGCCCCTCCGACGAACGCCGTTCCCGAGATGGTGACGGTGGTCGAGCCCGTGGCCGGGCCGAACGCGGGCACGATCCCCGTCACTGACGGCGTTGGCGCTTGGAAGATCGTGGAGACGGAGTTGCTGACCGCGCCGATCCCGAACGTTCCAGCCGAGTTCAGCGTGACACAGGCGGCCGACACCGTGGACCCGATCAACCCCGCCGATGGCGGCGGCGAGAACACCGGCATCGCCTGACCGCTGGCGTCCAGCGCACCGATGAATCCCGTGAACCAGGTCGGTTCGAGATTGCCCCCTGCGAAGAAGAAGAACGGTGGGTTCAACGGAAACGGCCCGCCGAGCGCGGCCGGGAGCGGCACTCCCGGGCTCGTCCCCGTGATCGAGACGTCGATGATGTATGGCGTCCCGAGGGGCATCGGAGGGGTCGTCGAGATCGTGAACGTCAGGGCGTTTCCCGCGATGACCGTCGCCGGCGCCGCCAGACTGAGCGGCGGGATGACCACGCTTCGCGAGTACGCCTCGATGCGCCCGACGGTCAGGATCGTCGGGTCCTGGTCGTGGAACGGACTCCCGACAATGACCTCGGGAACGCCGTCCCCGTCGAGGTCTCCCGCGTCCGCGATGCCAACCCCGAACCCGTCGCCCGCCACCGCCCCTTCCAGCGTCTCGATCAGGGTGTTCGTTCCCCCCCCGACGATCCGTGCGTACCCGGTCATGCCGAGCGCCGTCATGCCAAAGCGCGCCCCGACCCCGAAGTCGAGAACGCCATCGGAGTCCAGATCGCCGAGACGAACCACCGTGTACCCGAGCTGATCGCTGACCCCGTTCCCGTCCACTCGCTGGAGTTCGCTGCCGTCGAGGCCGGAGTAGACCCGTGCGCTCCCGGTATCCGCGATGGTGGTCGGCAGAGCGGGTGGGACACCGGGAACGACCGTGTCGTCGCACGGCGAACCGACGAGGATGTCGTCGCGACCGTCGCCGTTGACGTCGGGCAGCAACGCTACGGACCAGCCGAACCAGTCATCCGGACCGTCGCCGAGCAGCGTCCGGATGACGCTGCCGTCGACTCCGGAGAACACGCGCGCGCTTCCCGAGTTGGATCCGTTGTTGTCGTCCTGGTACGCGCCGGCGACGAGATCGGCCCGGCCGTCGCCATCGACGTCGCCCGCACCGCTCACCGAGTATCCGAGCTGGTCGCCGACGCCATCGCCCTCGAACGTCCAGATCACGGTGCCCGTCGCGCCGGAGTAGACCCGGGCCCGCCCGGCGAATCCGTCGCCCGCCGTGTTGTCCGCGTAGCGCGCACCGCAGATCAGGTCACCCGTGCCGTCGCCGTCAACGTCGCCCGCATCCGCGACCGAGAAACCCAGGTGCCAGTTGGCGGCATCGGCGTCGAAGGTGTAGATGACCGTGCCGTCGACCCCGGACAGGACGCGCACCCGTCCGGAGTTGTTGCCCGCACCGTCGTAGAACGGCGCTCCCACGAGAACGTCGCGAATTCCGTCGGCGTCGAGGTCCGCGACGCCCGCCACGGCCCGGCCGAACGCGTCACCCGCGGTCTCGCCGTCCTCGCTCCAGATGGCGCTACCGTCCACACCGGACCGAACGTACACGGCGCCGGAGTTCAGACCGCCGGAATCCGCGAGCCATGCGCCGACCGCAACGTCGGGAACACCGTCACCGTCGACGTCTCCGACACCGGACACGGAGATTCCGAGCTGATCACCGTCGGCGGATCCGTCAAACGACCACTGCGCAACGAACTGCGCGGGAACGGACGCGGACAGACCGACGAGCATGGCCAGCAGTGGCAGTACGCTTCTCATTACCTTCCTCCGGCCTCATTGTCGGCGCGGCCGCGGGGCGGACTCCAGCGCGACAATCGACGCACGATCGCTGCGTCGGAGAAAGGACGGGCGGCCGGTGCTACTTCGGCGATCCGGCGACGGCCTTCTTCCAGGCCTCGATCGCGTCCGCGTTCTCAGCCGGCGTCAGGTCAGGGTCGTAGCCGCGCGTGGACCCGGTGATCCCGCGCAGCGCAGCGATGGCGCACCGGCGACGTGTACGTCGCTTGTCGCTGAGGTAGTGCACCAGCAGCGGGATCGCGGACTTCCCGCGACGCGCGATGATGGCGGCGATCTTCAGGACCTGCTTCTTGGAAGTCTGTGCGGTGACCCGCGACATGAGGCCATGAACCGACCCCGGGGTCTCCGACCCAGTGGGCTTCGACGCCCGGGAGAGGAAGAGCAGCGCGAACGCCGTCGAATTGCGGTTGCCCTGCCCCTTCCAGAAGCCGTCCTTGCGCTGATGCGAAAGGAGCCAACGCGCACCCTCGACGTACCAGTTGCGGTCGACCAGACGGTCCTGCCCCGCGAACGCCATCGCGCGCTCGAGGCCGTAGAGCGTGTAGTAGCCATGAGGGTCCCGGCCCGGCTTCCAGTCCTTCGCGAGCCAGCGCGTCGCCTTGTTGATCGCACGCACCAGGCGACCCGAGCGCCGATCCGAGGACTTGAACTTCACGCGGGCCTTCACCGAAACCAGCGACGCGATCGCACCCGCCGTCATCGACGACGTCGCCTCGCGGTCGCGGGTGTAGGCCATGCCGCCGTCGCGCTTCAACTGCGTGAGCAGGAACTTCATGGCATTGCGCCAGGCGGTCACCGGGAGCTGCAACCCCATGTTGTCCGCAGCGCGCAACCCGAGCAACGCATACTGCGTGCAGCTGTTGTCGGTGCGCTCGCCGGTCTGCTCGTAGTCCCAGCCGCCGCTCATGCCCTGGTTGTCCATGATGCGGTATGCGTCCGCCCGGGCCATCTTCTGCATGCCCTCTTCACGGATCTCGTCCATCACCGTCAGCCGCAACGCCAGGGCGTAGTTGCGGCGCGCCGGCTTGCGCAGCGGACGCAGTGCCTTGCGGATGGCAGGGTGGTTCTTGTCGACCTTGGAGTGCAGCAGGGCCAGCATGACCAGCGCATGCTGCCCCACCCCGGACCCGAAGCTGCCGTCCACCGATTGGAGACGGAACAGCGCCGCACACCCTTTGTCGATGGCGGCGTCGATTCGCTTCTGCAGCTTTGCGTCCTGCCCGGAAGCGAGGACGGAGAGCACGCACACCAACCCGATCCAACGCATGCGCAGAGAGTACCGGATCGAGCGCGGATATCGTAGGTGACTGCACCCGATCTCCAGCCCGAACCCGGTTCAGACCGGATTCGGGCCAGCTCGAGCGCTCCGGGCGAGCTTCAGATCAGAACGTCACTCGCGAGACGTTGCTCACGGAGTCGATGGCACCGACTCCGTCGACCATGATCTGGATGCCGCTCGCCGTCGTCCCGGCCAGCGAAACGAACGTGCCGGCGGGGTACTGCCACGGGACGTCCGGGTAGAGCCCGGCCACCACCGGATAGGGGAGGAACGAGCCGGGAATCGCGGGCATGCCGATGATCGACCAGGTGAGGGCATCCGGGGTCATCCCGAAGATCGGGCCGGGGCTCGCGTCGAAGCTGAACAGCGTGTAGCCGCGCACCGCGTTCGGAGTCTTCCACGACGGAGTGGCGCTGATGGTCAGATCGAACGCCCCGGTGGTCGACAGCGTGAAGCACCCGCCGGTAAGCGTGAAGTTCGCCGCGCCGTCGTTGATCGCCGCGATGGCGGGCACGTCGTTCAGGTCGTAGATGACCACGTCGAGATCGAGGTCGCCGTCCGCGTCCTGGAACTCGTAGCGCGAAGGCTCGAAGCAGTCCGGCAGCAGGAGTCCCTGAATCAGGTTGCCCTGGGTCTGGACGCCGGTGTAGACCCGCAGCTCGAAGGCCGGCGTGCCGTCGAAGCGAACGACCGTCACGCTGTCGTCGATGGTGCCGTCACCGTTGAGGTCCTCGATGCTCTGCACGTAGAGCGGCGGTGTGGAGTTCGGCAGCAGCGTGAAGTCACGGGAGCCGCTGGACATCACGATCTTGCGAGAAGTGGACGACCAGCTGTCGATCATGAAACCGTCAGGTTGCTCGAGCACGAGCTCGAAGAGGTGGTTCATCACCGGGTCACCCGCGGGCTGGGTCGGGTCGCCGGCGGAGTAGTGCAGGCGCGACGGGTCCTCCGTGAGGTCGATGCGGTCGATCGCACCATCGCCGTCCTCGTCGTTTCCGGCACAGTCGAGCCCCTGCCCGACCCGGGGCGAGAAGAAGATGTACTCCTCCCCGAACGCGCCGTTGGTCACGATGAACAAGTCGTCACGGTCGGTCAGGCCAGCGAGCGTCAGCGCCGAGGTCTGGCCGTTCGGCCCCACGACGGCGCCGTTGAGCACCTGGAGCACACCGTGGCCGATGGACCCGATGTAGAGCGAGTCGCCCGGGTTGCCGAGCAGCTGCACAGGACCGGGAGCGCCGTGCTGGAAACCGGCGATGCCGATCTGGTTGAACGGCACGAGCGCCTCGGCGAGCGTGCTCAGGCCCTGGCCGACGACCAGACCACCGAGCACGTCGATGTCGAACCACAACGCGGCGTCACTGCCGGTCACGAAGGTGTCGGGCACGTTCGTGAAGATGGCGCGGCCGACACCGGGACCGACGTCGATCCACTGCGTGAGATAGACAAAGCCGCCAGTGTTCGTGAGGCCGGGATCGTTGGGAATGATGGTCTGCAGACCGACCCCCGGGTTGAGCGGATCGACGATCCAACCGAAGAGCGAACCCGCGTCCTGGTCGTGGACGAGCAGGTAGGGCAGCGATACACCGGTCGAGGGGACGACGTTCATCTGCGCCTGCGCGCTGATCTGGAACGGGTCGGCCACGGGCGGATTGAAGTTCGCGGGAATGGCGCCGGTTCCCGTCGCGGTCTCCGGGAGCTCGTCACCATCGGTGTCGGTCCAGGCGTTGACGTGGAGGCGGCCGGCCTGGTCACGGGTCACGACGACGAGCATCGCGTTCCCGTCCTTGTCACGCATCCCGATGATCTGAACGACCTGGTGGTTGGCCGGAAGCCAGAACGTGGTCGACGAGAGACCGAGGAAGTCGGTGAGGATCACCCCCTCCTGGTTCGTCGTCACGTTGGTCGCGCCATGCGGCCAGGCACGGTCCACCCAGCCGTCGTCGTAGTAGTCGAGCCAGGTCTGGGTCGACGGGAACGTGGCGAGGCGGTTCTCGAACAGAGCCGTTGACTGGTTCACCAGCTTGGTCCGCCACCAGGAAACCCACCCGTGCAGGGTCGCGACGTCCGCGTTGGCGACACCGCTCTCCTGCAGACACTTGCGGAGGTCGGTGTCCGGCATCCCGCCGACGGTCGTGTAGGGCGCGTTCGTGGCCGGGTCGATCAGGGCGTCCCGGAACTTCCTCAGAAACTCGAGCGACATCCGGTCGGAGTCTCGCTCCGAGTCGCACATCTTGGTGTAGGTGTTCGCGTTCTTCTGATAGACGTGGATGATCTCGTTGACCAGGACGTCCATCATCAGGACCTTGGCGCCCATCTTCTTCCACCCGTTCGGGCCGCACATCAGGTCCATCATCCCCTCGCCGGCGGTGACCTTGTCGCGGAGCCCGCCCTCGGGCCGCGTCGACCCACCGAACCCGGTGTTGGGGTCGAGCGTGATCTCGTTCCGGTCGAGCTTCCGGACGATCTCGTTCAGCGCATCGCCGACCGTGACCTTGGAGCCATCCGACTTGCGCTCGTACTCGACGTCGGGACCGGCCTGGTTCAACCAGTCCTCGAGCTTCAAGTCGACACAGGCACCCAGGACAGCGCGGGCCATCCTCACGGCCTTCTTGATCTTCTGCTTCTGCGTCCAGGTCATCCGCGTCTGACTGAACGCAGGGATCGCGAAGGAACAGACGAGGATCAGGGTAAGAACTCGGATCGACAGTGACTTCAGCATCGGTGGTCTCCGGGGGACGGACGGGGGGACGTCTTTCAATCGGGGGCACCCCGTCGCCAATGGGCTCAATCAGGCGAGCACCCTCGCGCTCGCACCACCCACTCAATACGCCGAAAGCACCGTTCGCGGAAACAATTTGCAAAAAAAAGCACATTCCCGGTTTTGCGTATCAACGACGCCCGCGGGTGCGGATCCTTTGGGACGACGCTGAGTTCGTTATTTGACAGTGGTTTATGACGGTCGATGTCTAGAAAACCAGGGCCTTCCCTGCTA
>NYZC01000245.1 GCA_002686995.1 Phycisphaeraceae bacterium
CCGATCGGCGGCCTGTGGATGCTCGGATCGGCCAGCGAAGACTTCCTGATGAGCGAGGCGCACCGGCTGGAGGTGACGCGCCTGGTGAGCGAGCACCTCGACGGTAAGAGCCCGGTCATCGTCGGCGCGGGGCATCCCGTGCTCGGGGCGACGTACCGGTTCTTCGACCACACGGCGGAGATGAAAATCGACGCCTATCACCTGTTGCCGTCGGATCGCAAGATGAAGCCGACTATGGCGTATCGCTACTGCGCCATGGTGGCGGACCGCGCCCCGAAGCCGGTCTGGCTATACAGCAACGAGAAGCGCGCGCTGAAGATCCCCGTCGAGGTCGTGCGCGACCTTGTCGATCATCCGAACGTCGCGGGCATCAAGGCGGCCGGTTACGACCTGGCCGACATCATTCCGTTCTGCATGATGAACGGCGAGCAGTTCCAGGCGATCGGCTCGGGCGGCGGCCACCTGCCGGTGTTCCTGGCCCTCGGGGCCGAGGCGCACACGGCAAGCTCGGCCTGCTCCTTTCCCGGCGCATACTGCGCGGTCTATGAGCTGTGGCAGCAGGGCCGGCTCGACGAGGCGCGCCAGCGGGCGTTCGCCATCAGCCGTCTGATCAGGGAACTGCCCCACCCGGACAACACGGAGTTCTGCGCCGAGGAGAAGATGGTGCTGGAGCTGCTCGGAATCTGCCGGCGCCATGTTCATCCGCCGTTTCGGCCCTGCAACGAGCAGGAAGCGCGGCAGGCCGCCGAAGTCCTCGAACGGCACGGCATGCTCGAAGCGGTAGGATCCGATTAGCCGCGCCGGACTGGATTGCGGCCGCATTTGGTGCAAGAATTATCAGGAATAACCGTCAAGACTGACTACGTTCGTCTACCATGAGTCAGGCCATGTATCGCCCCCGCGGATTCACGTTGATCGAGCTTCTGGTGGTGATTTCCATCGTCGCCCTGCTGATCGCGCTGCTCATGCCGGCGATCAAGCGGGCCCGCGAGACGGCCCGGCAGGCGGTCTGCATCAGCAACATGCACCAGATGCTGATCGGCCTGCACGGCTACGCCGCGGACAACCGCGGATTCTTTCCCTTCGGGCACGGCGGGTCCAACGCCATCTCGACCTTCCAGATGACG
This sequence comes from Phycisphaeraceae bacterium, assembly GCA_002686995.1. Taxonomy (GTDB): domain Bacteria; phylum Planctomycetota; class Phycisphaerae; order Phycisphaerales; family Phycisphaeraceae; genus NYZC01. The sequence goes on from NYZC01000245.1 coordinate 1,128, forward strand.
TCGCCCTGGGCGCGCGACGGCGTGACGCGCTGGGGGCACTACGAGGGCGGCAGCGTCACGGCGAGGAATGGCTCCACGGTCGGCTGGACCGGCATGGGCAGGCTCTTCCAGTTCGAGCATCTCACCGATCCCAAGGGCGTGTACTGCCCCAGCCAGCGCTGGCAGCACTTCACTTATCCATTCGGGTGGGAAGAGAGCCTCTGGGCGGGGTACAAGGTGTCCAGCTACCACTACCGCATGTTCGGGCAGTGGGAGGGCAATCCCATTTCCGAGGATGAGCTTCGTGAGATGCACGCGCACCGGCCCGAGGACGACGGGCCGATCGCGCTCGTCTCCGACATCTTCCACCTCGGTCATTCGAGCTGGGGGCCTTCCGACGGTCTGCTCTGGGCGCATGACACTCCGAATCCCGGCCTGAGCCGCGGGTACTCCGACGGTCACGCCGCGTTCATCGTCGACGAGAGGGTCTTCCGGTATGCCACGGCGTTTACGAACATCGGCTTCAGCGATTTCTACGCGTTTCTCTTCTGGCAGTATCTCGACGGGGATCCGTCGGCGGTGGAGACGATTCTCAACCTGCCTTGAGATTCCGTTCAGTCCGTTCAGTCCGGGGATACAATCATGGCGTGTGGCGCACCCGCGGATTCACGCTGATCGAGCTTCTGGTGGTGATCTCCATCGTCGCGCTTCTGATCGCGCTGCTCATGCCGGCGATCAAGAAGGCGCGCGAGGTCGCCCGCCAGGTCCAATGCTCCAACTCGCTGCGCCAGCTCTACATCGCCACGGCAGCCTTCATCGACGAGAACAACCAGCTGCTGCCGGATCCCTACGCGAGCAACGATTCCTGGCTCTTCAAGGTGGCCGGGGAGATCCTGAACATCGAACAGGCCGTCGAGACGGCCTTCTGGTGTCCCTCGGAGGATCAGCTTTCCCCCGCCAGGGAATGGGACGAACCCAGCACGCGCTCATACGGCATGAACGACTGGGGGGCCGGGGACTCCGCCAATCCGTGCGACGTGGTGCTGGACGAGATCCACGATCCGTCGCAAGTCTACCTGTACACCGACACCTCGCGCCGGTACTACGCGGGCTTCGGCGTGAACGCCTGGACGTTCCCGACGCACTTCGGCGGCCGCGCACACGAGAACGCGGGCTGGGTGAACTACCGCCACTTCGAGAACGTCAACATGGGCTATGCGGACGGACATGTGGGCACGCCCGATCTCGAGCCCGGACCCTTCGACCAGCACAACCCGTTTGGCGACGTTCTGCCGTGGGTGAGGTATGGCGATGACGACAATACCGCCGTGGTGCCCTGGAACGACGTGAGTTGCAACGATTGACCCGTTGATGCACCAGCGCCCAGGTCAATGATGAACACGGTTGTGTCTTGACCACACCTACGTGAGCGATTCACGATGCCGCAATCTCACATGAAACGCCGCCGCCCGGGATTCACGCTGATCGAGCTTCTGGTGGTGATCTCCATCGTCGCCCTTCTGATCGCGCTGCTCATGCCGGCGATCAAGAAGGCGCGTGAGCTTGCGCGGCAGACGCAGTGCGTCAGCAACGTGCACCAGATGCTCGTCGCGCTGCACGGGTACGCCGCCGAAAACAGCGGCGCATTCCCCAACAGTCATTGTGGGCTGAACACCAGGTTGGCGTTTTACCTGACCTCTTACTGGGCGGTGACGGGTCGACGCCCTTCGTGCTACGACCCTTCCCGACCTTATGATGGCGGCAGCGAGGGCTGGACAGGGCTTGGCAAGGTCTACCAGTACGACATGCTCACCGACCCTCAGGCGGTGTACTGCCCGAGCCAGCGGTGGCCGAACTTCACCTATCCGACCGGATGGGATGAGGTCCTCGAGCCCGGATTCAAGATCTCCAGCTATTACTATCGCTTGTTCGGCCAATGGGGTAACGGCATCAACATCGAGGACGTGGACAAGCTGCACGCGCACCGAGCGGAGAACGAAGGGCCGATCGCGCTGGTGTCCGACATCTTCCACCTCGGCAGCAGCTCCTGGGGACCTCCTGCTTCCGACGACCCTCTCTGGGCGCATCTTGAACCGTCACCGGGTTTGGCCATCGGTTTTTCCGACGGCCACGCCAGCTTCGAGGTGAACGACAGGGTCTACCGTTATGCCAGGGCTTTCACCAGCATTGGCGGGGACTATGAGTGGATGCTCTTCTGGCAGTATCTCGACGGCGATCCGTCGGGGGTGGAAACGATTCTGACCCTGCCGTGAGAGATGCTCGGGGTGTCAACATGCCCTCATGGCATTCGACCCGCGGGCTTACGCCGCGCGGTTCGCCGCCCTTCTGCCGAATGCAGCTCACTCGAGTCCAGGGAACTGCCCGTCCCCAATCTTGAGCAGGTCGCCCGTGCCGCCCGGCAGCGTCAGTTCGAGCATGCCGTTCTCGACATGCAGCCACTCGGGGTGACCCGATTCGCGCGAGAGGCGCGCGATGCGATCGATGGAGGTATCCAGGCTGATGCGCAGCGTCGTCTGTCGCTGCGCCGCGGTGGCGCCGCGCGCGTGGGAGAGGTTCACGATCATGAAGTAGCGGCCGCCGTCGTCGTCTTCGAACAGGCCGAGCAGGGCGTCCTTGTCCGGCCCCCGGTCCTCGATCGTGATGTCGCCGATGGACCACGCCCGAGCGGATGACGGCTCGTAGGCGGTCGTGTGCTTCGTGGGAGGGTGCGACACGGTCTTTCCGTCTGCCTCGTGCGCCCCGCGAACGTGGAGGATGTGCCGGCTGGTCAGGAAGCGCAGGGCCTGCCCCACGTGGGCCGCCTCGGTGTTCACGCGGGCGGCGGCGTAGTAGAGCCGGTTCGGAGCGCCGCCCTCCTCGGTCAGCCCCCGCTCGAAGACGTTGTCGTAGCAGAAATACGCGATGCCGGTGAAGCCGTAGGCGAGCGACGAGAACATCTGCATCCGCAGGGCCGATTCGCTGGGCAGCCAGACGACGAATCCGCCGGGATGATTCGCCTCGCAGGACTGGATGATGACCCAGTACGGAATGCCGGCCTTCAGCGCCGCGTTGCGGATGATCTGCAGGTTGTGGAAATAGTCGGCGGTGGTCGTCTCGCCGTCGCGCCGGAAGGGATAGATGTCGAAGCAGAGGACGTCCGTGCCGGTCTGCGCGAAGTCGTCGATGTACTGCTCGTAGGTGTACGTGCCGCCGGGCGGCTCCTTGCCGTAGTACTTGACGCCGTCGCCGCCGATCGGGTTGGCGTTCGAATAGGCGAGCATCTCCGGCCAGGTCTCGTTGACCCACCTGAGGCCCTCTTTGACGTTGGGCATGTGGATCCACTTGGGCTCGTCGATCATGAACACGCCGGTCGCGCCGGGATACTTTTCGAAGGTCTCCGTCACCTGGGCCTTCACCTCGTCGGTGACCGGTCCCTTCTTCAGCGGCTGCACGCGGTAGTGATAGGGCAGCCCGGCCTTGACCGTCGACTCGAACACGGGCGGGCGGTTCTTGAACGCGAACACGGTGTCGAAGCCCGCGGCCGTGTACTGGTCGGTGTCGAGCTTGTGCCGCAGCGCGGTGAGCCCCATCAGCGTGAAGGGATGGTTGCGGATCCACCAGGTGCCGAAGTCCTTGCGGCGTTCGGGAGTGGGTTCCGCCGGGGCGCCGCTGGCGAGGGCGGAGATGAGTGCGAGCATCAGGAGGAGGGTGTTCCGTCTGTTGGTCATGGGTCGTTTGCCGAATCGAAGACATTTGTTGTCATGGCGCCCTCATGCCATTCGACCCGCGGGCTTACGCCGCGCGGTTCGCCGGGGTGCGCCGCGACGCCAAAATAGCAGATGACCAATTGACGGATTGACGAATGGGGTAGCTGAAGTCACAAGACTTCAGTGACACGCGCCCACGACATCCGGAGGCCGAAGCCGTCATCCGCGCGTTTCGATCTCCACCTTCTGAAGGTTGAACGCGTAGTAGATCGGCTCGCCGTCGACCTTCTGGAAGTCCGTCCACGCCATCCAGAACGAGCGGCCGTCGGGTGCGATCCACTTCGGAATGATCTGCGGCTGGTAGGCCTGGGCGAGCCGGTCGCCGCAGGGCATCCACGCCGTCTCTTCGTGCACCTGCGTCCACGGGCCCTCCGGCCGGTCCGCGATCCAGAAACCGAAGTAGGAAGGTTTGGCGAACCACATGCCGTCCGGCGCGGTGCCCATGCCCCAGGTCGTCATCATGTAGCACCCCAGCGGCGCGTTGTACGTGACGCTCGGGTGCCAGGCGTAGGGGTGATACTTCACGTTGACCCAGCCGGAAGGAAAGGTGTGCACGGGGGCGCGGTCGTCGATGTCGCCCGACCAGCCGTCGCCGGTGTAGAACGCGTACGAGGCGCGATCGAGGACGCGGCCGGTCGGCACGCGGCACAGGACAAGCTGGTTCATCGTGCCTTCGGTGTTGCCGTTGGGAGCGTACAGGTATGCGTATCCGTCGGTGTTGTGCTCGTAATTGCGACCCATCTGCAGCATGGTGATCAGCGAGAACGCGTCATCCGTCTCCTCGAAGAAGATCATGTTGTCGCGGCCGCGGTCCGCCCAGGACTCCCAGCGCACGGGCGTGCCGTCCTGGTTCAGCCATGTCTGCCCGAGATCGGGCGAATGGATGAGCTTGGCGCCGACGAACCGGGCGCCTGGCTCGAGAAACGGGTGGTTCGGCGTGCTCAGGAAATGGTAGATCGATCGTTCGAGCGCGAGGATGCCGAACCCGTAGTAGCGGTTGACGTTCGGTGAATCCTCGCCGAGCAGGTCGGGGAACCCGGGCAGGTGCCGGAACGCCGATCGTGGCGGATCGCCCTCGATCGCGTAGACCCGCGTGTTGTAGTTGTGGCCGGTGTACCCCGATATATCCGGCCAGCCGCTGCCGTCGCACAGCGATGTGTACTGCCGATCGTCGACGGCCCAGGTCGTGTGCCAGTTGTCGCCCATGCCGCCGAGGCGGAGGGTCGTATCGTCGAGCCGTCGAATGCCGCGGATCATGGAGCTATTCTATCCGTATTCATCCGTGGTTCCTGTCCTTCCTCCGGTGAGCCGTTTGCATGACCATTCCCCTGAAGCAAATCACCGGGATGCCGGCGTTCTCGCCGTACTTCCCGTCGCCGCCGGCGCGGTATCGCAACGTGCGGTGCCAGTACGTGAAGTTCCGCTCCGACGTCGCGGCGGTCGACCGGGTGCTGCCGTCCTGCTTCGAGCCCTCTGACGACGGCGTCTGCGTGGCAATCGGCCTCACGGCGCCGTGGACCGCGAACTACGGCGCCTTCGATGAGACGGTGCTCGTCGTGAAGTGCGCGTACGAGGGCCGCGCGGGGTACCACGTGCCCATCGCGTTTCTCAACTCGCGATCGAGCATTCCGGCGGGTCGCGAAATCTACGGCACGGCGAAGGTGTGCGCGGACATCGAGACGGGGATGGACGAGCGTGTCATGTTCACGCACACGCGCATCGCCGGAGCGTCGGTGCTTTCCATTCGTTCGACATACCACCGGCACGCGGAGCCGGAAGAACTGCCTGCGCTGTCACCGTCGTGGCGCCTCAAGGTGATCCCGAGGGCGGATGGATCGGGCGTCGACGTCATGCAGTTGATCGACGGCGCCGGCGTCGTGTCCGACGTGACGACTCATGTCTGCCGCGCCGGTGACGGTGTCGTGCAGTTCGATCCGTCACCCGTGTACGACCTCTCCGACTTCACGCCGCGGGAGTACCTGGGCGCGTGGTACTGCGAAATGGACTTCACGGAAGGGTATGGAGAGGTGGCAAAAGACTTCCTGAAGTAGTCGAAGGTCATCGGGCACTGACTGTGACTTGACGCCCATGCCATTCGACCCGCGGGCTGACGCCACGCGGTACGCCGGTGGGTGCTGCATGGCGTACCGCAGGCGTCAGC
>NYZC01000246.1 GCA_002686995.1 Phycisphaeraceae bacterium
GGTCGGCCGCCACGACGCGGTGGCGCGTGAGCCGCGCGTCGGTGGACGACGGCGCGTCGGGGCCCGGGCGGACGGCGTGGTCGCTGGAGCTGATGCGCTGCAAGGCGGGTCGCGCCGCGTTCGGCCGGGCAGGGAAGGACGAGCATCGCTGGTTACTGGAGTGGAACGGTGAAACGAGCACTGTCGCTGTATCTGCCGACATGGCCGGTGGACCTGGCGCGGCGCAGATGCCGCTCGCGCGATCGGCGTAAGGGCACGGCGTCCATCCTGATCGTCGCGACGAGCGGCAACCGGCAATGGATCGCCGGCCGGTGTGCGCGGTCGGCGCAGGCCGGCGTGCAGTCGGGCATGACGCTGGCTCACGCCCGGGCGCTGCTGCCGGGTGATGATCCGGTCCGGGTGATGCCCCACGTGCCGCAGCAGGATCTTCAGGCCCTGCACGGGCTCGCGCAGTGGGCCGGGCGTTACAGCCCCGTGGTCGCTCCGGAGCCGCCCGACGGCCTGCTGATGGACATCACCGGCGGTGACCGCCTGTTCGGGGGGGAGCGCGGGCTGCTTGCCCGCATGACGCGGGATCTCGCTCGGCTGGGGCTGACCGCGCGCCTCGCCACGGCCCCGACGTTCGGCGGGGCGTGGGCCGTCGCCCGCTTCGGCGAGGCGTCGCCGGCGATCATCGACGACGACGCGATGCGCGCGGCGCTGATGCCGCTGCCGCCCGCGGCGTTGCGCATCGATCCTCAGGTGCAGGATGCCCTGGCCGAGATCGGCATCGACCGCATCGAGCACGTGATGGCGCTGCCTCGCGAAACGCTGCCTTCGCGGTTCGGGCCCGACCTGCTGCTGCGGATCGACCAGGCGCTGGGCCATGCCGTCGAGGCAATCGAGCCGCTGCGCCCGGACGAGCCGCCGGCGGTGGCGCGCCGGTTCGACGGTCCGGTCAAGCGGCTCGAGGCGGTGATGCGGGCCGTGCAGGACCTTGTCGCGCAGCTTTCCGATCGCCTGCGCTCTCGCGAGCGCGGCCTGCTTCGCATGAACGTGCGCCTGGATCGCAGCGACCTGTCGCCGCTGGTGCTGGGTATCCGGCTCAGCCGCCCCGGCCGCGACGCGAAGCATCTCATGGCGCTGGCCCGGCCGGCGCTCGAGTCGGCTCACCTCGGTTACGGCGTCGAGGGCGTGCGCGTCTCGGCCCCGCGGATCGAGCGCATGCCGCACGCCCAGGTCGAAAGCTGGGCCGACCGACCGACCGATCCGGGCGACGAGGACACGGCGCTGGGGCCCATGTTCGACGTGCTGGTCAATCGTCTCGGCCCCGATGCGGTGCTGACGTGTCGGTCCCGGCAGTCTCACGTGCCGGAGAGAACGTTTCAGCATCGGTCGGTGATGGAGCAGCAGCGCGAGCGGGACGAGCCGGAGGATCTTACCCCGTCCGACCGGCCGTCCCTGCTGCTGCGCCGCCCCGAGCCGATCCAGGTCCGCACTGTGACGCCGCAGGGTGCGCCCGCGCACTTGTGCTGGCGCGGCCGCGAGAGCGAGGTCCGCGCGAGCATGGGCCCCGAGCGCATCGCGGGCGAATGGTGGCGCGGCGCAGCGCCGTCGCGAGATTACTTCAGGGTGCAGGACCGCTGGGACCGGTGGCTGTGGGTGTACCGTCGCCTGGAGGACGACCGGTGGTTCGTGCACGGCCAGTGGGCGTAAGTCCTCCGGACACGAAGCGCCTGGTGTCGCTTGACTGGTGTCGCTTGACATGCCCGATCCCCCACCCCCCAAAGAGCGGCCTTACCCCGGCACGGCGCTCGCGCCGCCCCGGCTTGCTCATCCGTCATCCGCGACGGCGTACGCCGAGCTTCAGATCACCACCAACTTCACCTTTCTCACCGGCGCCTCGCATCCGGACGAGTACGTCGAGCGGGCCGCGGCGCTCGGGCACCGGGCCGTCGCCGTCACCGACGCCAACACGCTGGCGGGCATCGTGCGCGCCCATGTCGCGGCGCGGGAGGCGGACATCCGGCTGGTCGTCGGCTGCCGCCTGGTTCTGCGCCGCCAGATCGACGACGCGTCGGGCGCGCCGGTCTCGGTGCTGGTCTATCCCGTGAGCCGCCGCGGCTACGCCGGACTCTGCCGGCTGCTGACCCTCGGCAAGCGCCGCTCCGCCAAGGGCCAGTGCCAACTCTGCGTTCACGACCTGCTCGAGCACCGCGACGATCTGCTGGCGGCGGTGGTGCCGCCGGATCGCCTGGATCAGCCGTTCATCGAGTTCCTGCGCGGCCTGCGCGATGCGTTCGACGACGACCGCCTGTCCCTGGTCATGAGCAGCCTGTACGGGCCGGACGACCGGCGGCGTCTCGCCCAGATCGCGCTGCTGGCCGAGCACGCGGGCGTGCCGGAGATGGCGACCAACGACGTGCACTACCACGCGGTCCGGCGCCGCGCGCTGCAGGACGTGCTGGTCTGCATCCGCAGCGGCTGCACGGTTCAGACCGCGGGCCATCGGCTGTTTCCTCACGCCGAGCGATGCCTGAAGCCGCCGGACGAGATGGCCCGGCTCTTCGCCGATCACCCGCGGGCGCTCGCGCGCACGATCGAGATCGCCGAGCGGGCGCAGGCCTTCAGCCTGGACGAACTGAAGTACCAGTACCCGGACGAGATTTGCCCTGCGGGCCGGTCGCCGATGCGCCACCTGGCCGAACTGACCTGGAGCGGCGCGGCGGAGCGCTACGCGGACCGGGTGCCGCCGGCCGTGCGCCGGCAGATCGAGCACGAGCTGGGCCTGATCGACGAACTGAGCTACGCGCCGTACTTTCTGACGGTGCACGACCTGGTGCAGTTCGCCACCGGGCGCGGCATCCTCTGCCAGGGCCGGGGCGCCGCGGCGAACTCGGCGGTCTGCTACTGCCTGGGGATCACGGCCGTCGATCCCGATCGCATCGACGTGCTGTTCGAGCGTTTCGTCAGCCGCGAGCGCAATGAGCCGCCGGACATCGACATCGACTTCGAGCACGAGCGGCGCGAGGAGGTCATCCAGTATCTCTACCGCAAGTACGGCCGCGACCGTGCCGCGCTGACCGCGGAGGTGATCACCTATCGCGGTCGCAGCGCCGTGCGCGAGGTCGGCAAGGCCCTGGGCCTGTCGCTCGACCTGGTCGACCGTCTCGCCCGGAGCCTCGACTGGTGGGACCACGGCCGGGTGGACCCGCAGCGCCTGGCCGGGCTGGGGCTGTCGCCGGACGATCCGACCGTCACGCACCTGGCCGGGCTTACGGGCGAGATCCTGGGCTTTCCGCGCCACCTGAGCCAGCATGTCGGCGGCTTCGTGATCACGCGCGATCCGTTGTGCGAGATGGTGCCCATCGAGAACGCGGCCATGGAGGACCGCACCGTGATCGAGTGGGACAAGGACGACATCGACGCGATGGGCATGCTCAAGGTGGACGTGCTTGGTCTGGGCATGCTGACCTGCATCCGCAAGGCGTTCGAGCTGGTCGAACTGCACCAGGGCCGCCGCCTGACGCTGGCGACCGTGCCGGCCGAGGATCCGCTGGTGTACGACATGATCAGCCAGGCCGACACGATCGGCGTCTTCCAGATCGAGTCGCGGGCGCAGATGTCGATGCTGCCGCGCCTGAGGCCGCGGTGCTACTACGACCTGGTCATCGAGGTCGCGATCGTCCGGCCGGGTCCGATCCAGGGAAAGATGGTCCACCCCTACCTGCGCCGGCGCAACGGCGAGGAGCCGGTGACCTTCCCCAACGATCGGATTCGCGAGGTGCTGGGCAAGACCCTGGGCGTGCCGCTGTTCCAGGAGCAGGCGATGAAGCTGGCGATCGTCGCCGCCGGGTTCACCCCGGACGAGGCCGATCGGCTTCGCCGCGCGATCGCGGCGTGGAAGCGGAAGGGCGACGCGATCTTCGCCTTCGGGCAGAAGCTCGTCGAGGGCATGGTGGTCGGCGGCTACGACCGCGCGTTCGCCGAGCGCTGCTACCGGCAGATCCAGGGGTTCAGCGAGTACGGTTTTCCCGAGTCGCACGCGGCGAGCTTCGCGCTGATCGTCTACGTGTCGGCGTGGCTCAAGCGCCACTACCCGGCCGCGTTCGCCGCGGCGCTGCTGAACAGCCAGCCCATGGGGTTCTACGCCCCGGCCCAGATCGTGCGCGACGCCGCGCAGCACGGGGTCGAGGTGCGCCGAATCGACGTGCACGAGAGCGACTGGGACTGCACGCTGGAGGATGGAGGAGACGTGCTGCGCCTGGGCATGCGCCTGGTCAAGGGGCTGCGCCGCGAGGATGCCCGCGGCCTGTCGTACGCGGCGCTCTACCACGGCCGGTTCGACACGATCGAGCAGCTCTGGCGCCACAGCGGCGCCGGCGTCGCGGTCCTGCGCGCCCTGGCGTCGGCCGACGCGTTCGCGTCCATGGGGCTCGACCGCCAGCAGGCCCTGTGGCACATTCGCAACCTGCACGACGCGCCGATGCCGCTGTTCGAGCAGGCCGCGGTCGCGGCGCCCGACGCCGCCGCGGCGCCGGCGTGCCTGCCGGTGATCTCCGAGCCCCGCAAGGTGATGTACGACTACCGCAGCACCGGCCTTTCCCTCAAGGCGCATCCCGTTTCATTCATTCGCGAACGGCTCGCTCGGCTGGGCGCGACGCCGGCCGGGGAGCTGGCCGACGAGCAGAAGTGGCCGGGCGGCCGGGCCATCGCGGTCGCCGGGATCATCCTGATCCGTCAGCGTCCGGGCACGGCGTCCGGCATCGTGTTCATGACCCTGGAGGACGAGACGGGCGTCGCCAACCTGATCGTCCGGCCGCCGGTGTTCGAGCGCTACCGTACAGCGGCCCGCCACGCCGTGTGCGTGCTGGCTCGAGGCCGCGTCGAGCGCCAGGGCCAGGTGGTGCACGTCATGACCACGAAGTTCGAGAGCCTCGACGACCAGATGCAGAACCTGCTGCACCGGTCAAGGGATTTCAGGTAGGGAGGAGGGAGCGGGGAGCGGGAGCCAGGTGAGATCTCTCTGGCCATTGGTGCCACCGGCAGGATCTGGATCAATAGCCGTGCCGTATTCATGATTGACCATCGAACTCGTAATCGAACAGTTCGATGTCCTTTGCATAGCGTCGTCGAATGATTTCTCGTGTTTCCGAGTCGTAGAACCCTGAATAGCCTGATTCATCCGGTCTTGCGCCCTGGATTCGAAGCGATCCGAAGTCATCGAGATTCAAACGGGAACTGATCCGCCGGATATCGCGTGATCGGTTTTCGTATTTCGCGATGAAGTCGATGATGATCTCGCCGTTCGCGCCCAGGACGTACTCGGATGCTCCAAGGCGATAGCCGTGATACTCGAAGAACCTGGTTTCAGGCGTCGCTTCCGCCAGCTCGAGAACGTAATCACGAAAGCTCCATTCACCCGGTATGTCACGTATCTTCTGACGATAGAAGTACATCGAATAAGTGCGATCCCAGGGATTGCACCATCGCGAACGTAAAGATGCGGTTCCATCTCGAGCTTCCAAGAAGAGACCGCATGTCTCTCGCAGGCGTGTGATCAGGAAAGATTTGTGAACTGGCGTATTGCGATTCGATGACGTTCGTCTTCCCGTAGGCTCTTCCGAACCGCTTGCCGAGTTCGGAGCGGATGCTGCTGGAAGACGTTCTCGGTATGTCGACGAACCAGAACCCGTGTCGCCAGATCGAAAGACATCCGTATGCCTTGTCCATTCTCCTGCGTAACCTGGTGAATAGCGCTTTCACGATTTGCTTCCGGACGACCGACTCGCCCTCGAGTCCCCGAGGGGCGCTATCGGACATGGAAACAGGTGGCTTGAGCCATGGGGCGCCGTCGCCGGGAGACGCGGCGCGGGACGAATCGAAATCCCGAATCCCTAACGCGGGCTTCGCCCGCAAGTCGGAAGGTCGAGAGTCGAAAGTCGAAAGTCGAAAGAACCTGACTCCGGCCGGCGCGGTGGGGCATCGACGGTTCCGCCTTCGACCTTGGACCTTGGACCTTGGAC
>NYZC01000247.1 GCA_002686995.1 Phycisphaeraceae bacterium
CCCACCGACCCATCCACCCACCGACCCATCCACCCACCGACCCATCCACCCACCGACCCATCCTGCTCGATCGCGCCGCCGGCGCGCGCAAAAAAGCAGCGTGGCTGGGAATCCTTTCGGACACCCAGCCACGCTGCCGGTTATTGAAACTGCTGTCGGCTTTGTTCAGCTCTGCACGGACAGGGCCAGGTTGGCGTTGCCCGCCGTGCGCGGCTGAGCCTGGGCGTGGGCTTCGGCTCGGTGCTTCAGATTCAGGCAGAAGTAGAGCACGTAGCCGGCCAGCAGAAGCGGTGCGCCCACGATCGTCAGGGGCAGGTCCAGGATACGCTGTCGCAGGTCTGTTCTCATTTCCTTCGCTCCGTTCATTCTCTCATTCGACCGGTTCATTCGACAAACCTCCTGGGCACTACCCCGGGATCGATGATTCAACTCAGCTCATCCGTCGCCGGCGGCAGACCGCCATCAGGCCGACGCCGATTCCGACGATGCCGAACGAGGTCGGCTCGGGGATGATGTCCAGATTCTGACGAAGGGTGAACGACTCACCGTCCAGAAGGGTGAACTCCCACTGGAAGCCGGCCGCGATGTCGTCACCGACCGCACTGCTGGCCGTCGTCGAGTCATCCAGATTGTTTCCGGCCGTGACCGTGGCAAGCAGGTCACCGTCGTTCGACGCCTGCACGAAGTCCGGCGTGCCGTCGAAGGTGAAGTTCGCGAGGACGGCCTGGAGGTCGTCCGCACCCACGGTGCCGTCACCGTCGTTGCCGTGGAAGCCGCCGCCGGCGAGGTCACCAGGCACGAAGCCGGGGGCGCCGATCTGGGTGAAGGTCGAGAGCACGGCCTGAAGGTCGTCCGCACCGACGATCGCGTCCTTGTTGGCGTCACCGATGACGGTGATCAGGGCGTTCGCCTCGGAGATGATCGTGCCGGTGCCCGGGTGAGAGTTCGGGCCAGTGTAGACGTCCTGAACGCGGACCTGATTGTTCTGCGTGAACAGGATGGTCTCGGTCAGGTCGGCCGGATCACGCTCGGGAGGGCTGATGATGTGCGTCAGGTTCAGGTCGATGTACTTATAGAGACGGTAGGTCACCGCACCACCAGTGTTGTTGGTGATGGTGATCGTCTGGTCGACGGTCGACTGGTATCCGCCGTACGGCGTTCCCGTCAGGGCGGTGTGCAGGTCGACTTCGGTGTTGCTGCCGGCGTACTGAACGTCGACGTGGTTCGTCACCGCGCCGAGCGAGCCGGGGGCCTCGAGCGTGCCCACGGTGCTGCCCGCATCGAAGTCGTCGATCGGACGAGCGGCGCCGCCGCCTACCGAGAGGAACCACTGCTCGCGCTCGGCGTCGTTGATCTGGTCGACCGGCGTCCCGGCGACCGGAGGATTGTTCCTCTGAATCCCGGTGATACCGCTCGGGGTTCCGGTGTCACCCGGAACGTTCAAGGTGATGTCGACGCTGCTCGCGAGATCGTTGAGCGTGAGCGCTTGCGAAGGCGCGCCGGCAAAGCCGACGACCAGCGCCACGATCAGCGTGCAGCTGACAGGACTAGTCCGAATAAGTTTCATCATAGGGGCCCTCCACGTTGTGGGTACAAAACTGAACATCCTCAAACATCCTTCGCTTAATCAACTCCGGATACGGTTTGGAGACGGCAGACGATGCCGCGCCAAATTGCGGAAAAAAACCGGGACAGGTCCGAAGCGCCGTTCGCACGGCGCGGATCGGACCTGCCCCGTTATCAGATTCACCAGGCTTCGAAACATCGACGTGTGTTCTCTTTCTCTCTGTTCTCTTTCTCGGTGTTCTCTTTCTCTGGTCGATGCGTCTTCTGCCTGATGGTCGCTGCCATCAGTCGTTACCCGGAAGTTCTTCAAGGCGTAGTTCGACTGGGAAGAAGGGGTCGAACTTGCGGCGGCAGGGGTCGCGGCTAAGGTTGCTTTAGCAATGCCTCGACCAATTGGGCTAAGCGGTCGGGGTCGGCGAGATCGGGAAAGTAGTAGTACGCCCCTGTCCGCCGCACGGACAGTTCGATATTGTGGTCGTCGCAGAGGGCGACGGCCAAGAGAGGCACGTGTGGGAGGTGCGATCGCAGTGTCGACGTGAGCTGCAGTGCTCGCGACACCGGTTCGGTCACCTGAACAATGAACATCCGCGGCATGTTGAACTGAATATGCTTCACGGCTTGCGGGAGCGTCTCCACCTCGAGAATGGACCAGCCATTTTCCTCGGCAATCTTGCCGAGCACCGGTTCGAGTCTGCCCCCGGTAGCAAGAACCAAAACCTTCGTGCTTAGGAGAACATGTGCCATTCAAAGTGAACGTCCCTTACAACGAATTCACCCGTCCATTGCCGTCTTTACATTCAAAGTCCGTGCCAACTGCCGCCGCGGCTTCGTTGAAAGTTTTAAGTTGCTGTCAGAAAGGGGATTGTGTGAACAGTGTCGGGCACGCTCCGACAGGACCACAGGGTCGGTTTCGAGACGAATGTGGTACCAGTCGTGATGGGCGACACTTGTTTCTTACTTAATGTCAATGGTTTACATGCGTTGGTATCGCTGGAAGAGCGCTAACGTGAAGCGGGCGCATTTCGCGTTTAACGTGGGCGATTCGGGAGGGCGGGGCATGCCGCCCGAACGGGGCCTGGGTAGGGCGCCAGGGCGGATCGAGTTCGGGGGCGAGAGCCAGCCGCGCGTAGCAGGGACCGGTCAGTGAAGCCGATGTTCAGCCGCAGACTCGAACTCACCCGTCCCGGCCTCTTCGTGACGGGCACCGACACCGAGGTCGGCAAGACCGTGGTCGCGTGCTCGGTCGCCTGGCACCTTCGCCGGGCGGGCCGGGTCGGCGTCTCCAAGCCGATCGCGACCGGCTGCCGCCGGGACCGCGAGGGCCTCGTGAGCGAGGACGCCGAGGCCCTGGCCCACTTCTCGGACTGCCGCCAGCCGCTGGAGCGGATCAACCCGGTGCGTTATCGGGCCCCGGTGGCCCCTGCCGTCGCGGCCGCTCAGACCGGCCAGCCCGTCGACTTCGACGCCGTCGAGCAGAGCCTGGGGCTGATCGACCGGGCCAGCGACGTGGTGGTCGTCGAGGGGGTGGGCGGCCTGCTCGTGCCCCTGGATCGACAGGATCGCGTCCTGACGGTGCTGGACCTGATCCAGGCCCTGGGGTACCCGGTCCTGGTCGTCTCCAGGGCCGGACTGGGCACCCTCAACCACACGGCGATGACAGTGCGGCTTCTTAAGGAAGCAGGGTGCCGGGTGGCGGGCCTGGTCATCAACGGCTACCAGGCCGATTCATCCGGTCGCCTCGACGCCCGTCGGGACCTGGCCATGGCCACGAACCCGCGCTGGATGGAGCTGATGACCGCGACGGAGGTCAGGGCGACGGTGCCGCAGCTTGACACGGAGCGCGTGGACCCGGCGCAGGGCAGGATCGCCGGGCCGGTGCTTGACGCGATGGGTCAGCAGTCGTGGCTGGACCTGGCCGACGTGCCGTAGCTGATGGCGCCGGACGGTCAGACCTGGTCCGACCCGATCCTGTTCGGTACTCGGGCTGCAGGGCAGGAATCGAGGCCGGCCCCGGGGTCAGTTGCTGTTTGCGTTGTTCCGTATCTCCGGACGCTTGCCGATCCGGGCGGCACCCGGCCCGGAGTCGGCAAGCGCCTGAACGCACTTCGGGCCGCGAACGGCCCGGCTCGGTGAGGCGATCCCGATGAACGCAGGTTGGGGTGAAGCGGTTTCAGACACCGTTTCCGGCGAATCGTCCTCGTCCTCGTCCTCGTCCTCGTTCTCGTCCTCGATCAGCGTAGCTGGCCTCCGAACCCGAGCGCATCGCTCGATGTGATGCGGCGCCCATCCCCCAGACCTGCAAAGACGGGATCAGACCGAATCCTGTTCTGCCCGGCATTCGCTTGGGAATCCAACTGCAGCGACCGCATCCTTGGATGCTGGGCTTGCGTTGCCGAACCGGGTCGTCCCCGAACCGGAGTCGGCAAGGCCCTCCGGGCCGAGACGGCCGGCTCGGCAGCGCGTACCTCGATCGAAAAGGCAACGCGAAATTCGCGGTCAGACCCGGGTCAGACCCGCCCCAGAGGACACGACCCCGGGACGGGCTCGGTATCCGGTCCCTGATGGAGAGGGCCCCGTGGATCGCAGGCTTGACCCGCCGAGGCTGGTCCTGTAGATTTTTCCCTCGATTTCGCCCTCGATCCTCCGAGCGGCGATGGTGGAATGCGATTCCGCGGGTATTGCCCCGCAGCAGGGTTCACATCGATGATCGAAGCAGACGACCTGGTCAAATGGTACGGGCCTACCCTGGCCGTCGATCACCTGACCTGCAGGATCGACGCGGGCCGGATCGTGGGCTTCCTCGGGCCGAACGGCGCCGGCAAGAGCACCACGCTCCGCATGCTCACCGGGTACGTGCCCATGACCTCCGGCCGCGCCAGCGTCTCCGGTTTCGACGTCATGAATCAGTCGCACGAGGCCCGGGCGCGCATCGGTTACCTGCCCGAGAACAACCCGCTGTACGGCGAGATGCGCGTCGACGAGTACCTTCACTTCCGCGGCAAGCTGCAGGGCATGTCGCGATCCGACCGCGTCGCGCGCATCAACATCGTCACGGATCGCTGCGGGCTGTCGGAGATCCGGCGACGGCTGATCGGTCAGCTGTCGAAGGGCAATCGACAGCGCGTGGGGCTCGCCCAGGCGCTGCTCCACGACCCGCCGGTGCTCGTTCTCGATGAGCCCACGGCCGGCCTCGACCCGACACAGATCGGCCACGTCCGCGAGCTCATCGGCGAGCTTCGCGGCAAGCACACGATCATTCTTTCGTCGCACATCCTCCGCGAGATCGAGTACTCGGCCGACGAGGTGATGATCATCAGCCGCGGCCGGATCGTGGCCAAGGGATCGATCGAGGAGCTTCGTCGCCAGGCCCGGCTGTCGGCGCCGATCGTCGTGGAGATCCAGGCCAGCGCCGACGCGGTGGGGAACGTGTTCGGCCAGATCGAGGGTGTCGAGGGCGTGACGACGAGCACCGACAACGGATGGTGCGTGGCGACGGTTTCGCCGGTCGAGGGATGCGATCCGCGCGAGGCGGTGGGACGCGTGGCCATGAAGAACGGTTGGGTCGTGCGCGAGATGAGGCACGAGCAGGCAAGCCTCGAGGAGCTGTACATCAAGGCGGTCGAGGACACCGACGAGACGTCGACGTCCGGCGCCGCGTGAGCCGGCACGCCCCGCGGGCGACGGTCCGGCGAACCGTGACAGGTTTTCGCGGACCGGGGTCCGAAAGCGGGGCAGGCCGCCTTGCCGCGCGGCCGCACTGAGCAGGAATCACTCAGGACCGTGAGGACCGTGAGGACCGTGAGGACCGTGAGGACCATGGGACAGATCATCACCATTGCCAGACGGGAGCTGTCGAGCCAGTTCTTCTCGCCGATCGCCTACGTCGTGATCGGCGTGTTCGGGTTCGGCTCGGCGCTCATCTTCGACCTGCACTTCCAGTCCGGCGCGGCTGCCTCGCTGCAGATGACCTTCAGCGGCCTCGTGTGGCTCATGATCTTCCTCGCGCCCGCGATCAGCATGCGCCTGATCAGCGAGGAGTTCCGCAGCGGCACGGCGGAGCTGCTCATGACCGCGCCGATCAGCGACACCGAGATCGTGCTCGGCAAATGGCTCGGGGCCATGGGGTTCCTCGCCGCCATGTTCGTCCCGCTCGTGCTGCTGGCGCTCGTGCTCGAATGGAACGGATCGCCGGACTGGGGCCCGATTCTCGTGGGGCTGCTCGGCCTGATCCTGGTCGGCGGGCTCTACCTGGCGATCGGCACGTTCGCGTCGAGCCTCTCGCAGAACCAGATCGTGGCGTTCATCGTGACCGTCTTCATCGTCTGCATCTTCACCATCGCGATGTTCTTCCTCCCGCAGGCGTCGTGGGTGCCGACCGGGCTGGGGCGGGCGATGCTGTACATCAACGTCAACCAGCAGTTCGACACGTTCAACAAGGGGCTCCTGGTGCTCCCCAACGTCATCTTCTTCCTGAGCGGGATCGTGCTGTTCCTGTTTCTCGCGGTGAAGAAGATCGAGAGCCGCCGGTGGCGCTGAGCCGGCACCCCAGGACACGGAGCAATTCATGAGCAGCGAGCAGAGCAGCGAGCAGACCAGCCGGCCGCCGGCCGATACGAGCATCCAGCGGCGCGTCAAGTTCGGCACCAACGTGGCGCTGACCATCGTCGTGGCCATCGTCATCGTGGTGCTGATTAACGCGATGGCCTACAGGTACCTCAAGACGATGCGCGTGGACGCCACGTACTCTCGCCGATACAGCCTTTCGCGACAGACGATCAACCTCGCGCGGTCGCTGAAGAAGCAGTACCGGATCGTCACCCTCATCGCCCAGAGCGTGGAGGAGATCGAGCACGCCAAGTCGCTCATCGGCGAGTACGAGCGCTATTCCGACAAGCTGACGGTCGAGCACCTGAACCCCATCACGAGCCGCGGCGACCAGTTCAAGAAGACGCTGCTCGCGCGGTACGAGACGCGCCTCGAGCCGGTGCGCGAGGCGATCGAAGAGGGGCGCAAGGCCGTGACGGAGGCGGCCGCGCTGCTCACGCCCTACGCCGACAGGCTCGAGGCGCTGCGCAAGAGCGGCGCGCTGACCGGCATCGAGCAGGTGGGCTTCATCCGCCAGGTCAGCTCGTTCGTCGAACGGTACCCGCAGGGCACGTCGGACCTCGATCGCGTGATCGACCAGAAGCTCGAGCTGACGCTTCCCGACTACGACGGCGTGCTGCGGGACCTGCGCGAAATGGTCGAGGTGCCCGAGCAGAACCTGGCGCAGATCGTGACGATCTTCTCGGCCTGGATCGACGACGAGCTGACCGCCTCGGCACTGAAGGAGCAGGTCATCCCGCTTCGGGACGAAATGGGGCAGACGCGCAAGCAGCTGGCCGACCGGGTGTCCCGGCTGCGCGGCCTCGAGGGCCTCGACGATTACAACCGGGTGCGGCGCGAGCTGGAGAACCCGGACACGGTCATGATCATGTCGGACGACGAGGTGCGCGTCATCGCGCTCGCGTCGATGTTTCGGCGCGACACCAGCCAGGAGGCGCAGCAGCAGGCGCCGGAGCAGAAGGACGAGGCGCTGCTCTTCACCGGCGAGGAGCAGATCACCGGCGCGCTCGTCGGGATGGAGATGGAGCAGAAGCCGATGGTCATCTTCGTCAGCAGCGCGCAGCAGCCGGCGACCGGACCGCGCGGCGTCTTCGCGGGCGTGGCCGAGCGGCTGCGGACGATGAACTTCCAGGTCGAGGACTGGAACCCGTCGGGCCAGCGCCCGCCGATATTTCCCGGCCAGCAGCCGCAGCCCCCCACCCCGCAGCCGCCGGCCGAGCCCGAGCCGGGCCAGC
>NYZC01000248.1 GCA_002686995.1 Phycisphaeraceae bacterium
GAAGCAGGCGATGTCGCTGTGCATCGTCGATGGAGGCCGACGCCGCCAACGGGCGATGCAGCCGGTCGACGCCAGGCAGAGTTTTGAGACAGAGCCTGGCAGGTCGGGACAAGACCTGGAGACACCTCATGGACCTGGGGCTTTCGGGGAGGACGGCCATCGTGACGGGCGGCAATCGCGGCATCGGCCGGTGCTGTGCGTTGGCGCTCGCGCGCGAAGGCGCGTCGGTGTGCATCGCGGCCCGTGACCGCGCGCGGCTGGGGCAGGTGGCCGGTGAGATCGCGGCCGTCGGCGGAAAGGGACATGGGGTTGCCGCGGATCTGACGGCGTCGGACGCGTGCGGGAAGGTCGTCGACGAGTGCGTCGGGAACTTTGGCGGCGTGGACGTCCTGGTCAACTGCGCCGGCGCCGCGCAGGGGGGCGATGTCCTGTCGATGTCGACGGCGCTGCTCGAAGACGCCCTGGGATTGAAGACCTTCAGCTATCTGCGCATGTCGCAGTTGGTGATCCCTCATATGAAGCGGAATGGATGGGGTCGCATCATCATGATCGCAGGCGGGGCGGGCGCCAGCCCGACCCGGGGCAACCTCCCGCTCAGCGTCTCGAACGTCGCCATCCTGAACATGACGCGCTCGCTTTCGGACGCGGTGTCCGCGGACGGCATCCAGGTCAACGCGATCTGCCCGGGACTGACGAACACGCAGCGGGCGCGCGACCTGCAGCAGGCGGCGGCGGCGGAGCAGGGCGTCGACACGGAATCGATCCTTCGGCGCATCGGGGAGGGATTGCCCGCGCGGCGCATCGCCGAGCCGGAGGAGATCGCCGAGGTCGCAGCGTTTCTGGCGTCCGAACGGTGCTCGTACCTGTTCGGAAGCTCCATCTATATGGATGGCGGCGAGCGGCGCGGCACGCCGTGAGATTTCTGGATCGGGCAGGGTCGTTCGGGCCCGCGCGTATCCGTCAGTGGAACCTGTGGACCCCATGGACCCCATGGACCCTGTGGACCCTGTGGACCCTGTGGACCCTGTGGAACCTGAACCTCGTGGATCGGCGTCTGACGCATCCGATCGAGGTGGCGACGTCGCAAACGAGCTCAGCGTGACGAACACGACGCGCGACGATGGCAGCGCAGGCTCCGCGGGTCCGATCGTCTTCGGGACGACCGGCCTGGGCGGATTCGCCGCGCACGCATGCGAAGTCCTGGGGGAGCTTTCAGACGTCGCCGATCCGGCGGTCCGTCTGCATGCGGTCTGCGAGCCCGATCACGTGCGACACGCCGAGGCGATCGCCGATCTGCGGCGGCGCGGCGTGCGCGTCCTGCAGGATTTCGACGATCTGCTCGCCGAACCCGTCGAGGCCGTCTGGCTGCCGCTGCCGATCCATCTGCACCGACCCTTTACGGAGCGGGCGCTGGCGGCGGGAAAAGCGGTGCTCTGCGAGAAGCCGGCCGCGGGCTGCATCCAGGACGTGGACGCGATGATCGCGGCGCAGCGGCGCAGCGGGTTGCCGGTTGCGGTCGGCTACCAGCACCTCCCCGATCCGGCCACTCTTTCCCTGAAGCGCCGGCTGCTTGCCGGCGACATCGGGACGGTGCGCCGCGTCACCGTGACCGCCTGCTGGCCGCGCGGCGACGCGTACTACGGTCGCAATGACTGGGCGGGGCGCCTGAAGCACGAGGGCGCCTGGGTCCTCGACAGCCCGGCCAACAACGCGCTCGCGCACCAGCTCAACCTGGTCATGTTCCTGCTCGGTCCCGAGGTCCTGCGGGCGGCGACGCCGACGGCGGTCGAGGCCGAACTCTACCGGGCATGCCCGATCGAGTCGTTCAATACGATCACCGCCCGCGTCACGTCGGGCGCGGGACCGATGGCGTGCTTCTTCCTGACGCACGCCTGCCGACAGCGGATCGGTCCGATCATCGCGATCGAGGGTTCGCGCGGACGCGTCGAGGGCGACGACCAGAGGTGGCGGCTGCGAATCCGCGGCCGGGACGTCGAGACGATCGAACGCGTGACCGATGGACGGCGATCCGCGCTTCTGCTCGGCGCGGCCCTTCACGGGATTCGGGATGAGCATTCCACGATGTGCACCCTGGAGATCGCTCGAGCCCAGTCGCTGATCGTCAGTGCGGCGAACGAATGCGCGGCGATCCATGACGTGCCCCGATCGTTCTTCGATGAGCTGCGAACGTCGGAGGACTGCATCCGGGCGATCTCCGGCATCGAGTCGATCTTCGAGCAATGCGCGGACCGGAGTGAGCTGCTGCACGAATCGGGGCTGGCGCCCTGGTCCCGACCGGCGTCAAAGCTCGATGTGACGGAATACCGGCACTTCGCCGGACCGGCGAAAGCGATCGGGCGAAGCGCCTGATGTCACGCCCCGACGCGCAGGCAGACGCGTCGAAGCCTTCCAGGTAGCGGTCTGCCGGGAATGGACGGCATGTGCGATCGTCGTCCGAGCGTCACGGAAGGTAGTCGCGATCGAGCTTGCAGAGGTAGGTGTAGGTGGGGTTGACGAACTGGGTCACCCGCGCTTCGAGACATTGCGCAAGCAGCATGAACGCTTCGCCGCGCGGCATGCCGTAGCCGGTTTCGAGCCAGAGCACCATCTCCGACAGGGCGATGCGAAATGCGTCCTCCGCCGGCTTGTCGATGCCGGTGGTCATGACGTGCGTGTCGTTCTCGATCCGGGGCCAGGTCATCTCCTCCGGACGCGGCGACAGTTCGGCCATGACCTGGACCGTGCCGCCGGTTTCGATGCCGCCGCCGCCGCAGATCTCGCCGTCGCCCTGGATCGCGTGCATGTCGCCGATCTGGAGCAGGGCGCCTTCGACGTTCACGGGCAGATGGACGCGCGCTCCGGTCGTCACCTCCTGGATGTCCATGTTCCCGCCGTGCTCCGCGGCCCACCCGTTGTGCCGCGCCTCGTCGGACGCCGGCGCGAGGCCCACGCAGCCGAGCATCGGTCGCACGGGCAGCGTGAGCCGGTCGTTCCAGAGGATCCGCCCGTTCTCGATGCGGCACAGCTTGAACTGCGAGCCGATGCCGCTGGGTCCGAGCCAGCCCGGCATCGCGCCGGTGTCGCCCCGGTACCGCGTGAATCCGATCGGAATCGTTTCGATGGCGCCGATGTGCACGGTGAGCATGTCGCCCGGTTTCGCGCCGCGCACCACGATCGCGCCGGAAGTCGGGTTGCCGCGGTCGGATCGCATGTCGTCGTTGCGATGGGTGTTGTAGAGATCACGCAGATCGTCGGGCACTTCCGCCGCATCGGGTCCGCGGTTCATCTGCGTCTCGATCTCGAACCACTCGCCGGGATCGACCGTCATCGTGGGCTCGTTGAAGCGCGAGTACGCGTAGTAGAGCGGTGTTTTCGGCTGTCGTTTCATGGGCGTCGTTTTTCGGGGGTCGCGTCGCTGTACGATCACTCTGAACCCTGGCGTCGTGGCCGGACTCGCCAGAGTTCGGATTCCCTCAACTGCGAATCGGCCGGTTCTGCAGGTTCGCGCGCACCCCGCGAAGGAACGGGTCGTCGGTCTCGGTCATGTGGTGCAGCAGGCGCTCGCGCTGGGCATCGAGAAGGTCGACGTAACGGGCGTCAGCCGCAAGGTTGCGCTGTTCCCACGGATCCAGGTGCAGATCGTACAGCTCGTCCCGGTCGTTCGCCCAGTAGACGTACTTGAACCGGCGGCCGCGCACCGCGCGCACCAGGTTGTACTGAAGGTCGCCGTGGTGCTGGAGGTAGACCTCGTCCGGCCATACCGACGCTTGTCCGTCCTTCATGAGCGGCAGCAGCGAGCGCCCGGCGCGCGCGTCAGTCCCGGAACCGCCCGCGCCCGCTGCATCGAGCAGGGTCGGGAACAGGTCGCAGAGTGTGACGATGGCGTCCAGACTGCGTCCGCCGCCCAGTTGCGCGGGCCAGGAGACGGTCAACGGGATGCGGATCAGGTCCTCGCTGAGCATCTCGTTCTTGCCGAACAGGCCGTGACGTCCCATGAGCTCGCCGTGATCGCTGGCGACCACGATCAGCGTGTTGTCGAGCCTGCTGGTTGTCTCGAGGGCCTCGACGACGAGACCGAACGCCTCGTCGATGAGCGTGATCATTCCGTAGTAATGGGTGAGCGCGTGCGCCGCCCGCGGCCAGTTTCCTGCAAGTCGACAGTAGTCGTAGCCGTTGTAGTGCTTGCGCCAGCTCTCGGGCTTGTCCGCCAGATCGTCACCGTAGTTGGGCCATGGCTGCAGCGCGCCGGCGTCGTACGTCGAGACGTATGACGCAGGAGTGAACCATGGGACGTGGGGCGCGCTGGTCGAGGCGAACGCGAGAAACGGCCGGTCGGGCTCGCTTTGGTGATGGCAACGGATGAAGTCAGCCGTGGACCGGCAGACCTGCCAGGGTTCGGTGTCATCACGATCCTGCGCGGTTGTGGCGGCGAGCACGTTCTTGTCCGGGCACCGATTCGGGACGAGCACGCGTTCGGAGACAAGCCGGTCGTCGCAGGTCGCTGAGGCGCTTGCCGTTTCGACCCGATCGAAACCGTGGTCGGTCGGTTCGTCGGTACCGACGTGCCACTTGCCCGTGTAGAACGTCGCGTACCCGGCGGCGCGCAGTTCGTCGGCAAAGGTGGTGAGCCCCGCGGGCAGGGTCCGCTGCTTCGGGTAGGTCATGTGCGCGTTGTGCAGAAGACGGTGCTGGTGCGGCAGCATGCCCGTGAACGTCGAAGCGCGGGCGGGCGTGCAGATCGGCGTCGGGGTGAAGGCGCGCGAGAACGCGGTGCCTCGGGAAGCCAGCGCATCGAAGTTCGGCGTGCGGCAGAGTCCGCCCGGTCCGACGGTCTCCCGATGCATTTGGTCGGGCATGAACAGGAAGATGTCGGGGCGGCGCGCGGAAGGCATCTACTTCAGCCAGAGGAGCTTCAGTGCCCGCGGATCGAGCTTCAAATCCAGTTGCGACGTCGTTTCGGTCTCGCCCTCGAGCACGTCATGCACCTCGCTGAACGCCAGGTCGTCCGACGTCAGCGCGATCGAATGCGCGCGATCGAAATCGGGATTGAAGATCACCAGGAAGTGCTGGCCTTCGCGCTCGTAACGACTGACGGCGATGCCGTCCTGCCAGTCGCCCAGCCCGCTCTCCCAGTAGGGCGTCCAGGTCGTCTCGGGAGCATAGGCCCCGAAATCGTCGAGCGCATCCCACACGGCCACCAGGCCGATGGTCTCGAGCGAGGTGGAGTTGCAGGGCACGGTGTCGTGCAGAAGGCTCAGACCCACGGATTCCGCCAGCGTCGCCACGCGCTCCGGCTTGCCGCGATAGGACACGTAAATGTGCGTCGCGAAGAAGTTGTGCGCGATGTTGTACTGGTGCTGGAACATGTAGCCGGCCTGGTAGTACGGCAGCGAGAACGTGCGGTAATCGTCGGCGCGCGACCAGCCTTCGCCCTTGGTGTCCATGTCGCAGTAGAGCACGGTCGGGTTCCAGCTGTTGCTGTGATAGAAGACCACGCCGTCGGGATCATGGCGGTGCACCAGGTTGTAGAGCCGAAGAAACAGGTCGCGCAGCTCGAGGAAGGCGATCTCCCCGTGACGTTTTCCGTTCTTCATGAAGCCGCAGCCGTGATATTGATTGCTGCAGGACCCCGGCCCGGTCATGTCCAGGTAGACGCCGGACAGCCGCTGGTCCTTCATGAGGCGATGGAGGTTGCCGAGATAGAAGTTCCGCCACGACCTGGATTTCGGGCAGACGAGCGTATGCTCCTCGCCCCCGTATATGTTGCGCTGCGGCGGATACTGCTCCCACTCGAACTCGTAGGGCTGTTCGTGGGGCAGCGAGATCGGCGTGTACGTGAGATCGAGCCAGAGCAGCGCCTTCATGCCCAGCGCACCGGCGGCACGTACTCCGGCTCCGATGTGCTCTAGCTGCTTGGCGGTCGGCTGCGGATTACCGAGGCTGACGAGCAGCCCGCCCTGCACGGTTCGCGCGTAGAAGTCACCCTTCTTCGCGTCGCGCTTCGGCCCGGTGAAGAACTTGTCGATGACGCTGCCGTCCCACTCACGCGTGATCTCGTATATGAAATAATCCCAGTTCAGATTCGTGATGCAGTGATACCCGGTTCGGTTCATCTGGTCGCGATCGCGCATGGGACGCGTCGGCGTGCCCTGGAGGCCGTACGCGTACTCGATCTCGTCGGTCAGCACCGTCGGCTGATCGATGAAGTACATGCGGAAGAGGCACCGATCGGGCTGCTCGATCAGGTCGTTGTACCGCTTCGCAATGTTCATGTGCCGTTCCGAAGGCAACACGGTGAACAGGCCGAAGTCGACTCCGCCCTGCCAATAGAAGTTGACGAAGCGGTCCTGCCACGGCCAGCCGTTCGCGCTGAAAAACGGGTTCTCGTCCGGAAGCGGGTACTCGCGATCGAGCCTGCCCTCCGCGATCATCGAGATGTAGCCGCTGCTCTTCATGAAGTTCATGGAGTCTTCGCCGCGCATGTAGCGCAGCGCGTCGCGGCGCAACGGGATCTCGAGGTAGGCCTCGCGTACGGTCACCTTTCCGGACCACGGACGAAGGCGCGTCCGGTTCCAGATCAGCCCGTCGAACTCGATGCGCGCCTCGTGGCTGACCTGCAGCTGTTTGCTGCGACCATGCCGTCGCAGCGTCGTGCCCAACCCCGAAGTCTCCGACACGTCGAGCGGTCCGTACGTCACGGTCTCCCGGCCCTGGTCGGTGACGAGGACAAGCTCGATCGGCGCGGCGAGACGGTCCTGGTCGCGCAGGCGGATCTGCGCCGGCAGCATGCCGTCCGTGTATCGATAGGTCTTTCCCCAGGTCTCGATCGTCGTCTCGCGACCCTCACGCTCGACCTTCACCGGCGTCCACGGCGCGGGCACTTCCCTGATCGCTCCCCATTCGCGCCGCATCCAGTCCGGCGACTCGGGGACCTCGAGCGGGCGGACGCTGGACGCGATCGTCTTGCCGTCCGCGCCGCGCATGGCGACCTGCACGGCGTGTGCGCCCGCAGGCACGTCGGCAACAGAATGACGAACGCGGAAGTCGGATGCGTTCGGTGCCAGGGTGTGCGCCGAGGTGCTCAGCACCTCACCGCTTTCGTTCCGAACCTGCACCTGCAGTCCGAGCTGACCGGGCAGCTTGCCCATGCGCGAGACGTCACCTGCGATGACGAGCGTTCCCTCCGTGAACAGCGGCGCGTACGTCAGCGCGAAGGATGGTACGCACTCGGCTCGGGCCGAAGCGCGGGCCACGACGACGTTGTCGGCGGCGTCGATGATCTCCCAGCGAATGACGACGTCCGTGATCTCGGGCAGGTCGATCGAGTCTTCGATCGCAACCGGAACGGGAGTCGGGCCGTCTTCGGTGTCCAGCGAGACCTCACGGTTGATCAGGAGGTGGTCGGCGTTCGACGCCGTCGACGCGGCGAGTCGGACGAGGAACCCGTCGGCGCCCGAGCGCGTCAGCGCACCGCGGATCCCGGCCTGTCCGACGGCGATGTCCCGATACCCGTCGAGTCGAAACGCGGGCGCGTCCTTCGTCCATCGGAAGATGCCGAAGGTGGAGGGCGTGTTGAAACCTTGCTCGACCGCCGGCGACCAGCTCGTCCACCGCTCGCCGGCGGGATAGCCGAGGCTCTGGACGTCGTCGAAGTCGCGACAGATCTGCACCGACCATTTCGAGCCGGGGGCAGGCGCCTCGACGCCGAGCGACGCGAAGGGCACCTGCACCTCCGCCTGCCAGACGTCGCTGACGAAGAATCCGTCGTGGATGATGTGGTTCCTGGCGATCCATTCGGGATCCCAGCGATCCTTGATCATCTGCCGGCCATTGAACCGGCTGTCCCATTTCGACCCGGTGTGATTGAACGCGAGCTTGAACCATTGGCCGCCGTCGGGTTGCAGGTTGATCTCGATCGCGTCCTTCCCGAACATCGCGCGGTCATCGCGCGGGATAGGCGGCACGTTGCGTTCGAAGCGCTTCTTCGATTCGAACGCGAAATAGATGTGGCGATCGTCCCACGACACGTGGACGACCGTCTGTCGCCGCGCCAGACGACCGCCGAGGTCGGCGAATCCGGTCAGGCGAGCGGCGCGGTCCCATTCGCCCTCCGCGATCGCGCCGTCGATGCGGGGCGGCTTCGTGACGAAGGGAATCGACGCCAGCGAACGCGGCGCGGGACCCGCGTCGTCAGGATTCTCCGGGGCGTCGGACTTCGGAGTCGTGTCTGAAGGGGGCGCGGGCGGCGCCTCGTAGACCTTGACGTTGGCGAACGCGCCCTCTTCCCGGTTCATCTGCCGGAACCCGAATCCTCCACGGGCCAGTGCGTCGTCGGTGAGGGTGTCGATCAGCTCGCCGTTGACGTAATGCTTGATGGTGTTGCCGCGGACCACGATCGTGACTCGGGCCGGCGTGCCGTGCCGGACCGGTCGGCGCAGGCGCGTGACGCCGGCCTGGCGATTGCGGTCGCGCATGACGTTGCGCTCGAGCTCGCGACCGTTGAAGCAGAACAGGTAATGGTGGCCCGGACCCGGTTCCAGCCGACAGCGCACCATCCAGCTCGCGATCGAGTTGATCACCTTGACGTCGAACTCGACGACGTAGTCGGTCCAGTTGCCGCTGTCCCGGACGGCGACCCGGTGCAGCACCGCCTGCTTGCCGCGCAGGTGATACCAGCCGTCGACGATGCGCCCCGACGCGCCACCGATCCATTTGTCCGTCCCGGCGCGAAAGTCGTCTTCGAAGATCAGCGCGCCCTTCGGGATGGCAGCATGGGCCGGTGCCGCAAGGGGTGCCACGGGCGTCAGCACGCCAAGCATCAGGAACGCAAGGGAAAACGATCGTTTTGTGCTCATGTGCCGAACTCCAGCGATACCGTGCCGAGCAGACCGAAAGGCCGGGGCTCCTCGAACATCTGGTTGGCCTGCGTGTTGGTGACTTCGATCTCGATTTCGTGGGAGCCGGCATCGAGCGGCAGGTCGCATTCGATGCGCCAGGGTCGCCACAGCGTGCGGCCGATCTCCGTGCCGTCCAGGCGCACGACGGCGTGGTGCGCGAGGTTCTCGAACGACACGGCCTGCAGTGCGCCGCCGTCGGTCTCGATCGCGGCGCGATACACGGCGCGGCCGGAATAAAGCGCGTACCCGCTCTGCGCGAGATCGTCGCCGCAGCGCGCCGTGATCGTCTCGGGCATCGGGGAAATCCTGCCGTCTTGGACGACAAATCGTCCGAGCACGCGTGGTCGAACCACGGGCGCCGGGGCGCGGCGCTTGTCGAACAGGTTCGCCGCGTTCATGTAGTCCGTGTGGTCGAGCTCGAGCACGATGCGGTTCGCGCCCTCGCGCAGATGTCCTGCGAGATCCGCCGCGACGAGCGCGGGATCGATGATCGGACTCGGACCGAATGCGGCCGGCTGATCGTTCACGAGCACCTTCAGCCGATCCCATTGCACGTAGTGCTGCACCTCGTCCATCACCCAGAAGGCCGAGTCGGGGACGCCGTCGACCTCGAGCGTGAAGCCGATGCGATAGAGCAGTCGCGCCTCCCAGGATCGTCGATCCGTCCATTCGGTCTCGACCGTCACCGGCTCGGCGACGACGAGATTGGCGTCCGGGAGCGCGACCGTCCACGGGCCATCGAGGGTGACGGTCCGCGACGGCGAGCGCGGTAGGGCCGATGACATGGTGCGGACAAGCAGCCTGGACTCGTAGGGCGCGAACTGCAGGTCGAACCGACCGTCCCTGCCGGGAATCGGCTGACGGCGCTCCGTCAGCAGGTCGACCTGC
>NYZC01000249.1 GCA_002686995.1 Phycisphaeraceae bacterium
CTCGCCACCTCGATGGACTTGACCGCGGAACTACCGCAAAGTCTCATGAACCGGCCAGAATATCCGGAATCGACCGGCCAGAAATTCCGGAACCTGCACGCCATGCGCGCGACCGGCGTGTCACCGTCCACCACTGTCCGACAAAGGGAACATCCACATGGCATTCAGCCTCCGTTCTTCGCTTCGGCGCGCCGTCCGGAATCGCTCGCGACGTCAGGAATGGGAAGGGACGATTGGCCGGGTCGAGACGCGATGGACGTGCCTCGAAGCGTTCGAGCCCCGGATCCTGCTCAACGGTGCGATTCAGCTGGTCAATCTGAATCCGGCCAACCCCCAGATCAATCAGCCGTTCACTGCCGATCTTCAAGGCAGCGGGTTTGACAGCAACGGCGTGTCGTTCATCAACATCATTTTCCAGACCACGGGTTCCGGAACGCTTGCGCCGACCGACTATACGCCTCCCGACTCGGTTCAGAGCCCAAACGGGCAGTGGTTCAACTCGCCTTACAACCCGGCCGCCGGAAACGTTCAGTTTTCCCACTTCAACAACCTCGGGAAAAACGGTGAGCCGGTGCCTTTCGGAACGTTCTCGTTCGTGGCGCCCGCGCAGCCCGGGCCCGTGACCGTCGACACCGTCTTCCTCGAGACATTCTTCGAAACGCCGACGGGCGGTAGCTCGACGCACAGTGACTTCATTCCGTTCGACATATCGATCTTCGACCCCGCCGCGTCGAACGTCACGGCGACCAATCAGAACGGCACGCTGACGATTCTTGGGGACGGCAACGACAACCAGCTCCAGATCATCGGCAGCAGTTTCAGCGGCCTGCAGATCAACGGCTTGAACGGCACGATGGTCAACGGGGGCGCGTCGGATTCGTTCTCCCAGTCCGCGTTCAATGACATCTTTCTCGACCTGCTGGACGGTAACGACCAGCTCGATGTCACGGGAAATATCGACGACCCCTTCTTCATCGGACTCGGCAACGGGTTTGACGATCTGAACATCATGGACTCGATGTTCAACGATGATGTCGAAATCGATACGGGCGCGGACAACGATCAGGTCGAGATCAACAACGCAGTCTTCCCGTCGGTTCTCGATGTAGATCTGGGCGCCGGTGACGACGACTGGTTCGCAGTCGACCTGGTGGCCAACACCGCCTACGACTTCAGGGCCGGAAACGGCAACGATCAGATGAACGTCGAGAACTCACAACTCAACGGCACGAGCGACGCCGGGCCGGGTGACGACACGATCAACGTGATGACGAACGGCGGCACGACGGGGACTTTCGATGGCGGCACCGGCAACGATACGACCGAAGTCACGGTCGACGTGGCGAGCGGCAACATCATCGTCGTCGGCGGTTCATCCGGAGCGCGGCAGGTGGATATTCCCGGTCTTGGCGATGCCATGAATTACCTCGGGGTGGAGAGCGTCACCGTCAATGGCGGGTCGAACAACGACACCTTCCGGATCAACAGCATCAACACGAACCCCGTCCAGGACCAGCTCAATGTAAATACGCTGGACGGCGACGACGTCATCCAGATCAACAACGTCCAGGTCGAGGACGATCTCATGGTCGATTCGGGGCCGGGCATGGACGACCTGCAGATCATCAACTCGACCATCGGAGATGACGTCGAGATCCGGACGAACGAAGACGACGACCACCTGCAGATCATCGATTCGATCATCAACGCGCCGTTGTCGATTAATACGGGTCTCGGCAACGACGATTTCCACGCCAGCGGTCTTGTCATCGACGATCTTCAGATTCTCGACGTCGGTCTCGGCGCAGGCGACGACATGGCCGACGTGACCGTGGACGACAACAGCCGCGGCACGGTCGAGGCCGACGGTGGCACCGGCGTAGACGAGCTTGCCGTGACGCTGAACATCGGCAACGGCGGCGTGACGGTGGATTCGAGCTCGGGCCGGACGGAGCTGACCTTCGACGGCGGTGATCTGCCGCCGGGCGCGCAGGCCTTCGCGAATGCCATCGGCCTCGAGCAGGTCCAGATCAACGGCGGCGCGAACAATGAGACGGTCGAGATCGGTGACCTGGACGGCGACGGCGATCTCGACGCGTTCGTCGCCAGCCTGGCCGGAGGCAATGACCAGTTCGTCACGAGTCCGGGCACGCCCGGCGGCCCGGAGGTGCGTCTCGAAGGCGGCGACGGTTTCGACGCGGTGCAGTCCTCGGGCACCGACGGCGACGATGCGATCAGCCTTCAACCGAATAGCGGCGACGCGGTGCTGGACGTCAATGGCTCACAGGTTCACATCAATGGGACGGAATCAGCCACGGTCAACGGGGGGCTGGGCGCCGATTCGATCATATTCCAGATTCAAGGGACGACGGCAATACAGGACCTGTTCGCCAACGGGGAGGGTGGTAACGACACGTTCAACGTCACGCCGAACGACACGACGGTCGTCAACGTCAACGGCGGCGATCCGTCGACGACGCCGGGCGACCAGCTGATCATCACCGACCCCAGCGGCACCGCGGTGGACGACGGCAGCCGGGTCACGGTGGTGGGCCAGTCGGACACCCTCTACAGCGGGATCGAGAGCGTGCTTCTCACGCAGGGCGGCCCGGAGATTTTCCCTGGTTTCGACCTGTTCCGGACGGAAAGGGCCATGGCGACGATCGATCCGGACGGCCTCGGTCCGATCTCACCGGTGGACCTCATCCTGACGGGCGATGCGGTCGGCCCGGGCAACACCGACACGATCGTGGAAAGAAAGACGGGGCTGGGCGCCGGCACCGATGGCACCGTGGCCATCGAACTCATCGCGCTGTCGCTGGTGAGCGTCGAGCCGGTCAACCTCGACGGGATGTTCTTCGACGTTCGGGTGACGGCCGACCCGGGCAATCCCTCGCCCGAGGGCACGATGACCATCCGGCATGACGGCAACGGCGTGGGGGGCGACTTCGATTCGGTGCTGCCCGTCAACTCGCTGCTCACGTTGACCGAAGTCGGCAACCCCGGCAACGAGATCAACGTCGCAATCCAGGATACGTTCCGGTCGTTCGGTTCGGCCTGGTCGTCGGTGATCAAGGAGTCGGACCCGCATGACCTGACGTTCGGGTCGGGAGGATTCATCCCCGGGCGCGATCCGGAAACCGGTGACGACGTCGAGGTCGAGGAGACCGGCGACGATCCCGTGTTCGACGAAAGCCACATCGTCACGCCGGCCCAGTCGACGTTCGAAGAGATCGACGCGTTCCCCGACACGCGCGCGAAGCTCGAGCTGGACATCACCGGCGTAGGGCCGATCACGGTGCTGCTGGGCGGACCGTCCACGGCCGTGGTCGATTTCGAGGCGTTCCTAGAGGGTTCGGCGTTCGACAACGACGGCGACAACCTCGATGAGGTCCCGATCGAACTGACCGAAATGTCGCTCGCGGGCATCGATATCACCGGCAATGTGCCCGGCACGATCACCCTGAGCCTGAACCCCTCGTTCACGTCGACCGGCCTGATCGAGGAGGACGTCAACAACACGCCCGGCACCCTCGACGTCGCGCCGTTCGCCGAAACCGGCACGATCGACACCTTCATTGACGTCTTCGTCCAGGTCACGGTCCCGGGTGTCGGCACTTTCCACAACGACGTGCCGATCCGCATGTCGGCCGACGACGTGACCGCGAAGGTGCCGCCGGTGGGCACGCACCTGATCGGCAATGGCCCGATCGTGCTGCTCGACGAGTTTGGCGCCCCGAGCATCGTCACGCTCAACCAGGCGCGCCACACGGTCCAGCCGTTCGAGATCGACATCTTTCCCCAGACGCGGGCGATGATCGACCTGGACGTGCCTGGCGTCGGGGTCGTCACCGTGAACCTGGCCGGCCCGACCACGGCGAACGTCGACCTCGGCCAGATCGCCGATCGCGACGACAACGGCCGCAACGAGGCGCCATGGCAGCTGACGCTCATGGATCTGGACGGCCTTTCGCCGCTCGGCCCCGTCGAGCTGCTTCTGAATACCGACCCGGGCTTCTTCTCGACCGGCGAGATCGAGGAGAACGCGAACGTCGACGACAACCTGCTCGACCTGCCGCCGTTCGCCGGGAGCGGGACCGCGGAGGCCGACCTGAACGTGTTCGTGAAGATCAACATTCCCGACCAGGGTCTGTCCCTGCACAACAACGACGCGGTCCCGCTGCTGGCCACGCTCCGCAACAAGCCGCCGGCGCCCGGCGACAAGTTCAACATGACCGGCGGGCCGATCGCGCTGTTTGACGCGGCACAGGTCGACAGCGGTGTCCGCATCCTGAACGTGATGCACATCACCGATCCGCCGAAGGAAAGGGATCCGTATCCAGAGACGTTCGGCGTGATTACGCTGGTTGACCCTTCAGGCGGCGAGTCGCAGATCACGCTCAAGGGCCCGTCCGAGATCCACGTGCAGTTCGAGGGCCAGAACGAGGGCGACGCGGTCGATGACGACCGGGACGGTCTCGACGAGGTCGAGACGGAGATGGTCCAGCTCGACCTGAGCGGCAGTCACCCGGACCTGGGCGAGATCCTGGTCCGCCTGCGCGACGACATGCCGACGCTCGGCATGATCACCGAGCAGATCGACACGCAGACCGGCCGCCTTGATCTTCCGCCGTTCGCCCCCGACGGCGCGGCCGACAGCTTCTTCGACGTCTTCTTCGAGATCGAGATTCCCTCGCAGGGCCTGATCCTGCACGCCGCCCAGCCCAAGCGCATGGAAGGCGAGATCCGCAACAAGCCTCCGGGACGCGGCGACGTCTACTTCGACCCGATCGTCATTCCGCTGCTGCTGCCGGACAACTCGCCGTCGGGCTTCTCGATCGGCTCGACGCGGCACATCGTGGTGCCCGAGCTCGACTTCGGCGACGCGCCGGAAGGTATTCCGGGCATCGAGGACTACGACACGACCCTGGCGAACGACGGGCCGCGCCACGCCGTCATTCCCAACGTGTTTCTCGGTGCCGGCGTGGATCCCGAGGATGACGGGCAGCCGGATGCTGAGGCCCGGGGCGACGACGACGACGGCAACGATGACGAGGACGGTATCCGGTGGAAGTCGGCGCTCGTGCCGGGTCAGAACGCCACGATCGAGGTCACCTCGACCGGCGGGTTCCTGTGGGCGTGGATCGACTTCAACGGCGACGGCGAATTCGATCATCCCACGGAGCAGATTCTGAATGCGGAGGCCGTGATCGCGGGCACGCAGGACGTGACGTTCGCCGTGCCGGCCGGCGCGACGGCCCTTGAGTTTGCGCGCTTCCGGTTCACGACCGATCCCCTGGCCGCGCTGACGCCCGTCGGCACGAGCGCGAACGGCCTGCCGGACGGCGAGGTCGAGGACTACGCAATCCAGGATTTCGGCGACGCGCCGGACGTGTCATACGACACGCTCCGCAATACCGGCGCGCGGCATTTCATCGACCCGGCCGTGTTCCTGGGCGCGAACATCGATCCCGAGGACGACGGCCAGCCGACGGCGGCCGCCGACGGCGACGATACGAACATCCTGCCGGACGACGAGGACGGCGTCGTCTTTCGCGGCCCGCTCGTGGCCGACATCGACACGCCGGTGCGCGTGACGGCGTCGGTGGACGGCAACCTCGACGTCTGGATCGACTTTGACCGGGACGGCGATTTCACCGATCCGGGCGATTTCGTGACGGCGGCCGCTCCGATCGACATCGCCCCAGGCACCAACGATTTCACCGTCAGGCCGCCCGCCGGCCTGACGACGGGGCTGACCTACGCGCGATTCCGCTTCACCAGTGACGCGACCGTCGCGCCGCGCACGCCGGCCGGCCTGGCCGACGACGGCGAGGTCGAGGACTACCGCGTGCGCCTCTTCGACGCGCTGCCCGATTTCGGTGACGCGCCCGACCCGTACCCGACGCTTTTCGAGGACGACGGCGCCGTCCACTTCGACGCCGACGACGAGCAGTTCACGCTGGGGTTGGAGCTGGACTTCGAGGCGGACGGTCAGCCCGACGCCATGGCGCTGGGCGACGACAACGGTGACGGTCTGGACTTCCCGGCGACCATCGACGAGGACGACGAGGACGGGGTGAGCTTCACCGAGGTGGCGACGGGGATGGAAGCCACCGTCACCGTGAACGTCCAGGTTCCCGACAGCTTCGCCGACACCGCGCGCCTGAACGCGTGGATCGACTGGAACGGCAACGGAAGCTGGCTCGACCCGGGCGAGCAGATCGCGACCGACCTGGTCGTCGCCGAAGGCGACAACCAGATCCTCCTGAACGTGCCCGACGACGCGGCGGTCGGCGACACCTTCGCGCGGTTCCGTCTCAACCGTGCGGGGGGGCTCGCGCCGACGGGTCCCGCGGACGACGGCGAGATCGAGGACCACAAGGTCACGATCGTCAAGGGATCCGAGACGTTCCCGATCGATACCGATCGCGACACGCCGGGCGACAGCAAGATCGAGTTCAATACGGACGACGAGGGCGAAGCCAACAAGGTCCAGCTGAAGATCAGCGGCCGGCCTGGCACGGCCGCGGACGTCGAATTGTCGGCGGACGACGGCAGCGGATTCCGGGAGTGGCTGTCGCTGGACGTGCAGAGCGACGAGCCGGGGCGCACGAACGTCTCGGTGAGGACGAAGGATCCGATCGAGGTCGGCGACATCACCGGCAACGGCGCGAAGAAGCTGGACTTCAAGAACGTGGATTTCGTGGGCGAGATGCTCGACATGGACGGCCTCGTCCAGCAGATCCGCTTCCGCAACATCATGGCGGGGGCCACGATCGACATCGAAGGCACGCCTGACGACAAGCTTCGGATCATCATCGACGGAATGGCCGGCGACCCGGCCGATCCGGCCGGCGTGAACCTCTTGTTCCCGGGCGAGGTCCGGATCGACGCCCGAGAGGGCTGGTACGGCGGCACGATCGACGTCGGCGCGCTCAAGCAGGTCAAGACGAAGGACGGCGGATTCACGCCTGAGGTGATCCTCGGCCTCGGCTTCGGCAACATCAACATCACGGGCGGCAACTTCGAGTCGCCGAACTTCACGACGGGCAACGCGCCCGGAGCCGACGGCAGCGGCAAGCAGATCAAGGTCAAGGCGAATCGCGACGGCGAGGGCGGCGCGATCGACAGTGATGAATCGCTGTTCATCAATGGCGACATCAAGAAGATCGAAGGCGAGAGCATCAACCTGAGCGTGACCGCGACGGGCGAGGTCGGCAGCGTCAAGCAGCGGGCGCGCAAGCGCACCGGGCCGATCGAGTTCATCCTCGACCTCGTCGCGCGCAACGTCGGCAAGATCGACGGCACCGGCGCGGACGCGACGCTCGACATCACGACCACTGGCACCGCCGCGGAGCTCGGGCGCAAGCCCGGCGTGAACAGCATCAAGCTGACCGGAGCCGACCTGCTGTCGGGCATCGTCGAGACGACGGCCGACACGAACGTCAAGAAGGTGGACATCAAGGGCAAGCGCGACGTCGGCGGCGCCGTCGCCGGCGCCTTTTCCATCATCACCCGCGTGCTCGAGAACCTGAAGGTCGACGACATCCTCGCGGACGTCGACCTGACGGGTGACCTCGGGACGGCCAAGCTGAACGGGATCGGCGCCGAAGTGAGCGGATCCGGCGACATCCTCAAGCGTCTGACCACGAAGACCGAGGTCGATCCCGCGGACGTCGACGGATTCGACGATGACACCTTGTTCCTGCTGGACGGCGGCAGCCTGACGTTCCCGAACCTGACGGGCGACGCCGCGAAGAAGGTCAAGACGGGGTGATTGAGGGGAGTCATTAAGCGGGCTTCGCCCGCAAGTCGGAAAGTCGAAAGTCGAAAGTCGAAAGAACCTGACTCCGGCCGGCGCGGTGGGGCATCGACAGTTCCGATTTTGACCTTGGACCTTCGACCTTGGACCTTGGACTTCTCGTCACCGTGACGAGAAGTTACACCGCAAGAATCTAATAGCTTCATTCAACGGCCGGCCGTGGCGGCACGGCGCGACCGGCGTCATTCGAGACGGACCGGCGCGGCGCCGGAGTACAGGCTGCCGGGATACGGCCCGCGCTGCCACGAGACCGGCTCCGCGGCGTCGCGCCGGCAGCCGACAAGCGTCCAGGGCCCCTCGAGCGGTTGCACCCGGACGACCCGGTAGATCTCGCGCTCCAGGGTTCCGCTGCGGCTGACGCCGATGCGCCGCCCGACGTGCGGGTTGTCGCCCGCCTCGATCAGCAAGGAGATCCCCGACCGCGAGGCGTTGCTGATCAACCC
The DNA here is from genome assembly GCA_002686995.1 of Phycisphaeraceae bacterium. Classification (GTDB taxonomy): domain Bacteria; phylum Planctomycetota; class Phycisphaerae; order Phycisphaerales; family Phycisphaeraceae; genus NYZC01. The sequence goes on from NYZC01000249.1 coordinate 8,269, forward strand.
GGGCCGGTCGGCCGCCCCGACCGTCTCGCGACGCCACGCCACGGGCCGGCCCGTTTCGGCGTCGTAGCGCCGTTCCCGTCTTTCGTTGAGATGCTTCCGGTTCATGCCGCGATCCTTGTTTTGAGTCCTCGAAACGGATCCGTGTCGACGCGCCGGCACGCGATCGCCATCGTCTGACCGCTCACGGCGCCGGAGCGAAGCACGCGATAGAGTCCGCCGGCCCCGTTCTGGGCGCGGTGCAGGTGAATGAAGTCGCCCCGCGCGATCGCGGCATCCACGGGCACCAGGAATCCGGCGCCGGAAGGTGAGACGTCCCTCAGCCAGCCCGGCATCCGCGCTTCGCCATGATGGGGGCGGTCCCATCCGATCATCTCGCCGAGCACGGCGCTGCGCGGCTCGCTCCGGCGGTCGGCCGGTCCGGTGTCGGACGTTCGGGGTGAGTTCATGGAGCCTCCTCTCGAAGACGGCGCACACCGATCGCGGCGGCGGGAAACCGCGGGTTACGTGCGCCCGGGTTGTGACTCGGGGTGAATACGCCCGCCCATGGTGACGCTACGCGTTCGTCACCGTCGCGGAAGCACTTGTTGCCTGGGTCGTTCGGCTTTCGATGCCTGACATGTGCTTCCTCCAGTCAGTCCTGAAGTCGGCCATCGGTCCGGGTGGAATTCGCCGCGGCCAGCGACGGGACGATAAAAAGCCAGACCGCGGGCGGGCCAGATCGGTTATTCGGCTTATCGGCGAACCCCGTAAAGGCGGCACGGTCCGATCCAGGCGCCCCGTTCGATTCAGAGGCCCCGATGCGGACGAGCCCAACCCCCCAACCCTTCCTTGTGGAAAGGGGGGGGGCTTCAAGACGCGGCTCATGGACCGTAGATCTTCAGCCCGGGCCGCGCCTTCGACAGCGTCTTGATTCCCGCCGGCGTCACGCTGGTGCCGCTGAGCCACAGCGTTTCGAGACGGCGCAGCTTCGACAGGTGCGCGATGCCTTCGTCGGTGATGCGCGCGCCGTCGACGTAGAGATGGCGGAGGTTGCGCAGGCCGGTCAGGCGCGCCAGGTCTTCGTCACGAGCGGCGTCGGTCGTGAAGAAAACCGTGACGATCGTTTCGGGCGCGCCGGCGCCCGTGCGCCGCAGCCAGGGTGCGAGCCATGACGGCGCGAGCGGAGCGCTCTCGTATTGAAGGTTCGACGCCGCAAGCTGTGCGAGCAGGCGCTTGTCGGCCCGGTCCCGGTGATAGGCGAATCCGGTCCACAGGGCCGCGATCAGGCCGACCAGCAGCAGCGCGATCGCCACAGGTCGTCCGACGGTCGCGAGCCACCATTGCCCGCGCGAGCGCCGACGCCAGGTTCCCGGATCCTCCGGATCGAACGCCCGCCCGCATTCGGGGCATTCCCGCGTGCTGATCTCCCCGAGTGGGTACCAGCAGCGGCGGCAGTACATGGAACGTTTTCGAGTCTTCAGCGTGAAGGGCTCAGAGGGGGCTCCCATCCGTGTTCATCCGTGTCCATCCGTGGTTCTTCTGCTCACCGCGCGGCGTGCGTCAATGCGATCAGGGCGTAGCACGTCACGAGATTGGGATCCTTCTCCATCCAGCGGCTCGATTCGTTGACCCATGAGCCGTCGGGGCGCTGGAGGCCGACGAGCGTCTCGATCAGGTCGTTCGCCCAGTCGCGGCGCGTGCCGTCGGGGCGATGCACGAAGGTCGCGCCCCAGGCGTCCAGCGCGCGGCCCACCGTCATGAGGTAGTAGTAGTAGCCCTCGAGCTTTCGTTGCTCGGGCAGACCGGGATTGCGATCGAGCGTGTAGTGGCGGCAGATCCATCGGTACGCGTCCACGACCCGGGCGTCGTCGCGGTCAAGGTCGGCATAGACGTAGCTCTTGAATCCGGCATAGGTCATCGAGCCGTAGGTGCGCAGCCGGCTGCCCGGTCCGGCGATCGGTCCCGCCTTCGTCTCCGGCGTGCCCACGTGGTCCTTGTCGGTGCTCGTCGCGTAGATGAAGCCGCCGTCCGGCTCGATCCGGTCGGCGAACATGTCGTTTTCGGCGGTGCCCTGGCAGCGGCTGATGAAGACCAGGGCGCGCCGGTACGCCGGGTCGTCCGAGGATACGCCCGAATCGTGCAGCCCCTGCAGCATCACCTGCGTGTTCGAGAGGTCGGGCCGGCCGTGGCTCCCGTAGCCGGCGCCGCCGAAATAGGGGTGGTTGGGATCAACCACGCGACCGTTCGGATCCTTCTGCCCGTGCCACTGCAGTCCCCGCAGGAAGCCCTGCGCCTCGGCGACTGCTTCGGCCGCGTCGGCCCGGCCTCGGACCCGAGAGAGGGCGGACAGGCAGATCGCGGTGTTGTAGTTCTGCAGGAACCCGCCGTGAATCCCGCCGTCGGGCTTGCGATGCCGGAGGATGTACCCCAGCGCGCCGGCGACCTCGGGATCGCCGGTGCCGATCCCTGGCTGATCCAGCATGACGGCGACGGCCATCGCGGTGATCGCCGGGCCGGGTCGGGGGCTCCAGCTGCCGTCCTCCGCCTGCTGCTTTCGAAGATACGCGATGCCGCGCTCGATGGCGTCGTGGGCTTTCGCCTGCGGCTCGGCGTCCAGCCCGAATGCCGTGCCCGCGACCGCGAGCACGACCACGAAGACAGGAAATCGAATCATGTCGTAACCCCAGTCGATTATACGCCTCCCGGCGCCCTCTGAATTAACGAATAACAAAAAGCAATTAAACGGAATGAAAAAGGCCCCGCCGTCCACGCTGGACGAACGGAGCCATGTCGGTGTCAGGCATGTGGTGCGTAACAGGCTGACTTTCCCGCGAATCCGTTCGCGGGCCGGACCGTGCACATGTGCAAGCTGCGTGCCGTTCGGCGGGATGCCGGTCTGCGGGGCGGGAACGGGGCTGAACGGCGTGCGCCGTGGCGATCAGGGCTGAAATGGCTGACCGGAATGGCGCCAGAATGGCGGGTTGAACCGGATCGCGGCGACGCGTCGGGGTTCCGGTCGTAACGGCCTTCCAACTGGTCCAGGCGGCAGGGCTGCGACGTCCGTTGCGGCCGGGCGAGATCTCGCGCGATGTTCCGGGGCGCAGTCAAAGCGGGCGCGCAGCCCGCCGATCAATTCTTCGAATCCAGGTTTCGGGGCAATTGACGATCGGAGGCTATCGATCGGACTGCGAACGATGCGGTCTTGGCCAGAAACGCTGCGCCGTCGAGGCGCCGAACGACATTCCAATCCCGACTGCGCCAGCCGGCGGCCCGTCGCCTCGAGCATCGAGCGCCTCGAGTTGCGGTTGCTGATGTCCGCGCTGCCGTTCATCGATCCGACCCATTCGGCCGGTCATGCGTGCGGTGGCGCCTGTCCGATCTGTGCGACCTCCGCCGATTCGGCGCCGCAGTGGGAAGTCGCGGTGCTCGACGACCACGAGCACCCGGACGGTGACGTCGTCTGGTCGGGCGGCGGTGAGTACGAGGAGATCGACGCGAGCGGCGGGGTGCTGTCGGTCCTCCCGACGGTCTCGCCGGTGGCGGCGCCGCCGGTCGGGCCGCAGATCGGTTCGACGGTGACGCCGGCGATCGGCGCGCCGTGGCCTGCCGCGACCGACGGCTCGGCCCCGGCGGGTGCGCCTTCCGCCAGCGCCGGCGCCGTACCGCAGTACCAAAGTCTTCCCGGCGCGGCGGCGACGCTTTATCTCGACTTCGACGGCCACTTCGAAGCGCAGTGGGGCGCCTACGACAACGTGACGACACCGTCCTTCAGCCTGGACGGCGACACCGGATCCTTCAGCAGCGCCGAGCTGACCCGCATCGAGGAGATCTGGGCGCGCATCGCCGAAGATTTCGCGCCCTTCGACATCAACGTCACCACCGTCGAGCCGCCCAGCTTCGCGAACGGCGACGGACTGCGCGTCGCCATCGGCGGGACGTCCTACGACTGGCTCGGGGTGCCGGCCGGCGGCGTCGGCTACGTCGGATCGTTCACGAACTTCCTGGCCAACACGGTGTACGTGTTCCCGGCCCAGCTGGGCGGCGGCAACGCCCGCAACATTTCCGAGGCGGCGTCGCACGAGGCCGGCCACGGCTTCGGCCTCGACCACCAGAGCCTCTGGTCCGGCGGCGCCCTGGTCGAGCAGTATCACCCCGGCGGCTCCGGGTGGGCGCCGATCATGGGCGTCAGCTACTACCAAAACCTCACGACCTGGAATGACGGCACGAACCAGTTCGGCGAGGGGCAGGACGACCTGAGCGTGCTCTCCGGCCCGATCAACGGATTTGGCTACCGCACGGACGATCACGGTGACGTGTTCGGCGCGTCGTCGATGCTTTCGGTCGCAGGCACCTCGATCTTCGGCGGCGGCGTCATTCAGCAGACGGGCGACGCCGACGTCTTCCGGTTCGACGCCGGTGCCGGGCCGCTGACGGTCGCGATCGACGTCGCGCGGCATGGCGCGAACCTCGACGTCGCGACCGGGCTGTACGACGCCGGCGGCCAGCTCGTCCAGAACTCGGCGCCGGGCGGCACGCTCGACGCGCTGATCAGCACGACCGTGAGCGAAGGCACCTACTACCTCGTCGTTCAGGCGGAGAGCGACTACGGACGGCTCGGCCAGTACGAGATCGCCGGCACGATCAGTCCGCTCGCGCCCGACGACGGGGGCGGCGACACGGGCGACGGTGATCCTGGCGGCGGCGGCGACAGCGGTGATGGCGGCGATCCCGGAGACGGTGGCGGCGAATCCGGTGGCGATGGTGGCGGCGATCCTGGCGGCGATGGGGGCGACCCCGGCGGCGGGGACGACCCCGGTGGCGATGGCAGTGGTGACGGCGGCGGTGGTGACCCGGGTGGTGACGGCGGCGGCGACCCCGCTGCGCCCGAGATCTCGGTCTGGTGGGGCGACGATCCGATCTTTGACGGTGAGCCCGATGCAATCGATTTCGGCACGATCGAGGTGGGCGACGAATCGCCGACCGTGACGTTCACCGTCATCAACGACGGTGACGCGACGCTGACGCTCGGCGCGCCGCTGCTCACGGAAGGCTTCACGCTCGTCGAGGGGCTGTCGACCTCGCTGGCGCCCGGCGCGTCGGACACGTTCACGGTCGCGCTCGACAGCAGCGTCGTCGGGGAATGGCTGGGCCAACTCGGCATCGTGAGCAACGACCCGGACGAGGCCCTGTTCAACTTCGCGATTGCCGGCAGCGTGACCGAGGACCTGCCGCGAACGTTCTGGATGACACACGGCGTCAACGTGTCGTTCGTCGACGCCGACGGCGACATCGTGACCGCTCGAATGCGCGGTCCCGGAAGCGGGACGCTGACGCTGACCGGCAGCGATACCGGCGACGTGGCCTCGATCGATCTGTCGGGCACCACGATCAAGTCGTCGCTGCTGATCTCGACGAGGGGCGCGACCACCGTCGGCGACGTGACCGTGGACGGCTCGCTCGGACGGCTGTACGGGCGCGGCGCGAGCCTGGTCGGGGACGTCGTCGTCAGCGGTCTGCTGAAGGCGGTCCGGATGGACCACGCTTCGGCGACGCATCAGCAGACGATCAGCGTAGGCGGCGCGGGCGCCGGCAGGCTCAAGCTGTCGTTCACCTTCGACACCGTCGCCGACCTGGACATCGAGTCCGGCATGGCGATCAAGCGCGTGCGCGTCGACCAATGGGCGGATGCCGCGGGCGCCTCGGACCGGATCGTCGCGCCGTCGGTGGACCAGCTCAGCGCGAAGCACGATTTCGGCGCGGACGTGGAAGTGACGGATGTCGCGACGAAGCGTGCGCTCGGACGGATGAAGGTCGGCGGATGGCTCGACGGCGCGCAGGTGCGCTCGGCGGGACGCATCGGATCGGTGACCGTCGGCGGCATGCGCCACAGCTCGATCATGGCGGGCGTCGACACCGATGGGCTCCCCGACGGGGCGTCGGACTTCCAGGCGCAGACGACGATCGACCGGCTCACCGTCAAGGGCTTCAGGAAGACCGGCGGGGCCGCGTTCATCGACTCGGACGTCGCGGCGTGGTCGATCCGCAGCGCGCGGATCAAGGACATCTCCGGCAACAACGGCGGCAACCCGTTCGGCCTGGCGCTCAACAACTACAAGCGGATGAAGGTCGACTTCCACGAAGCCGGCGCGTCGACGAGCGAAGCGGGCACGCAATTCGTCGAGACGTCGGGCGACTTCGAGGTGAGGCTGGTGTGACGGATCGGGCACCGCGGGCGTCAGCCCGCGGGTTCAAGGCCGATGGCGCGTGTTGCGCCCTCGCCCCGACGCTGTTCTGTGCACGGTCCACCCGCCGGCTGACGTCGGCGGTACGCCACGTGACTCACGGGGCGTACGGCGCCAGGCTCACCCTTCCGTCGCGACCTCGGGCTCGATGCCGGGCGTGAAGGCGATCTGGTCGCCGACCGGCATCAGGTCGGGGAAGAAGGTCTTGCGCGGCATCCTGTCGCGGTGGATCCAGGTCCAGATCACGACGGCGCCCATCCAGGCGACGATGCCGAGCCCGACGAGGGTCAGGATGATCTGCGTGACGAACTGAAGATTCGGCAGGTTCCAGACGAGGTGGCGAAGCCGCTCGGTCTCGGCCGCCGCGGTGCCGGCCATCGTCTCGAGGTCGCCGGCGCCGACGCGGACGAACGCGACCCAGAGCGCGGTGCCCGCGAGCATCACCAGGCTGGCGGGCAGCAGCACCTTGACGCATGTGTGCAAAACCTGGTCGATGCGGATGCGCGGCAGCGTCCAGCGCAGCCACATCTGCACGAAGATCACCGCGAACGCCTTGACCGCGAGCCAGAAGACGCAGTAGAGGTTCAGGATCGCCAGAGTGACCGCGCTGAGCCCCATCGCCTCGGCCTTCGCCGTCCAGGTGGTCGCCGCGGTGACCGTGCCCGCGAAGTAGGCCGTCCCGGCCTGGAGCGGGTCGTAGCCGATGATGGCGTAGACGGGATCGAACACGCCCAGCGGGCTGTTCCAGCCGCCGAGGAAAAGCAGTGCCTGGATCGCGCCGATCAGGAACATCGACGCGTACTCGGCGAAGAAGAAGAAGCTGAAACGCAGGCCGCTGTACTCGGTGTGAAAGCCCGCGACGAGTTCGCTCTCGGACTCCGGCAGGTCGAACGGCGCCCGCTTGTTCGAGGCGAGCGACGCCACGAAGTAGATCCCGAAGGCGCAGAACACGAACGGGTTGTGGAAGATGAACCAGTCCCAGATGCCGGCGCCCTGGAGATAGGACAGCTCGGTCATGTGCAGCGTGCCGGCGACGAGCAGGCCGCAGATGATCGAGACGCCGAGCGGGATCTCGTAGCTGACCATCTGGCAGGCCTCGCGCATCGCGCCGTAGATCGACCACTTGCTGTTCGACCCCCACCCGGCGAGCAGGGTGCCCATCACCTCGATCGCGAGCACCGCCATGAGGTAGAGGACGCCGATGCTGAGCCCCGCCTCGAAGCAGAACTGCGGGCCGAACGGCACGGCGAGGAACGCCGCGAACACCGGCGCGAACGCGAGGTAGGGGGCGAGACGGAACAGGTAGTGGTCGGCGCCGCCCGGAATCAGGTCTTCCTTGAGGATGAGCTTGACGCCGTCGGCGATCGACTGCGCCCAGCCGTGCCAGCCGCCGACGTGCATGGGACCGACGCGGCTCTGGATGTGGCCGGAAACCTTGCGCTCCCACCAGATGCTGAACATCGCGATGACGCTGATCGCCGGCAGGAACACCGACGCCACGATGAAGATCCGGACGGCGATTTCGAGCCAGATGTTGTGATTGACCAGTTGGCTGATCATGCGGGAGGTCCGTGCCGGATCGGCGGAGCGGGGATTCTAACGCCGCCCGCCCGCGCATGGCAATCCGGGGGCGAGGCGACGCCGGATGCGGGGCGTCCGGCCCGATGCATGATGCGGGAAGCGGACCGTCGGCCTCATCGCGCGAGGCGTGCGCGCGGCGCGTTCAACGCCTCCGCGTCGCCTCCTCCGCCAGCCGCTCGTACACCTCGAACGGCACTTTCTGGCTGCCCAGCTCGACCGGCTTCCGCGAACCGTGGAAGTCGCTGCCGCCGCTGGTGAGCAGGTCGAAACGGCTGGCCAGGTCCTCGAAACGCAGGGTGTCGGCGCGGGTGTGGTCGCTGTGACGGGTCTCGACCCCGTCCAGGCCGAGGTCGGTGAGGCGTCGCACGGCGTGCGTGAGCTGCTGCTCGTCCCGGCAGCCCAGCTGGACCGGGTGGGCGAGCACGGCGAGGCCGCCCGCGTGGTGCACCGCCTCGATCGCCTCCGCCGCGGGAAGGCGGTCGCGCCGAACGTACGCCGCGGCGCCCTGTCCGAGGTAGCGGTGGAACGCGTCCTGGACGCTCTTGACGTAGCCCTTGCGGACCAGGACCTGGGCGATGTGCGGTCGGCCGAGGATCGCGGTGCCTTCGATCCGCGCCAGCTCGAGCACCTCCTCGTATTCGATCGTGACCCCCAGCTCGACGAGCTTGTCGATGATGGCCGGGTTGCGGCAGTCGCGGGCCGCGCGCATGCGCTGCTGCACCGCGCCGAGATGCGGATCGTCGCCCCGAACGAACAGGCCAAGGATGTGGAGCGTGCCGCGCCGGACCGGAGAATCGGGATCGGCACCGGGCGGCGGACCGGGATCGGCCGAGATTTCGATGCCGGGCACGAAGCGCACGTGCGCCGTGCGACACGCCTCCGCACAGAGGTCGAGCCCGTCGGTCGTGTCGTGATCAGTGAGGGCGATCGCACCCAGGCTGCAGGTCGCGGCCAGCGCCGCGAGATCCGACGGCGCCGTCGTTCCGTCCGACGCCGTCGAATGGGTATGCAGATCGCAGTACATCAATCCAGCAGGTTGCGCTCGCCGAGCAGATCCAGCATCTTCTGCACCGACTCGTCGACGCTCAGCTGGTCGGTGCGCAGGTGAAGCTCCGCGTTCCCGGGCTCCTCGTACGGATCGTCGATGCCGGTGAAGCCCTTGATCTCGCCCGCGCGGGCCTTCTTGTAGAGGCCCTTCGGGTCACGCTGCTCGGCGACGTCGAGCGGCGCGTCGACGTACACCTCGAGAAAGGGAATGCCCGCCTCGTCGTGCAGGGCCCGCACCAGGTCGCGATCGGACCGGTAGGGGCTGATGAAGCTCGTGACGGCGATGATGCCGGCGTCCGCGAACAGCTTCGCGACCTCGCCGATCCGCCGGATGTTCTCGGTCCGGTCCTCGGCGGAGAAGCCCAGGTTCTTGTTCAGGCCATGGCGGATGTTGTCCCCGTCGAGCCGGTAGGCGTGCTTGCCCTGGTGGATCAGGGCCTGCTCGAACACCACGGCGACGGTGCTCTTGCCGCTGCCGGACAGCCCGGTCATCCAGATCGTGCACCCCTTCTGGCTGAGGGATGCCTCGCGCTCCGAGCGGCTGACGGTGCCGTCGTGCCAGTGGATGTTGGTCGCTTTCTGTTCGCTCATGATGGTCCCTTTGGAGTTCCCTGTCGCTCCTTGTCCGTGTCTGTCGCACCGATGGTAGTGGATGTGCCGGTGTGGACCAAACGGGTCATGACGGCTGTTCCAGCACTGTCGGACAGGCGATTATCGAACGGCCCGTTTATGCCGCGGCTGCCCGGCGCGCCTGTGGGGACGGTCTGATCAATCCGATGCAGGGTCTGATCAGAGGCAGGATCACGTCCGGGAACCCCGGGCGGATGGCAGGTCCAGGGGAGTGACAACATGATCTTTCGGGGGCAGTTTCGGGGGCGGATGCGCTCTGTGCATCCGGCGGACGCTTCGGGCGTACGGCGGCGGCGCATCGCGCTGCTCTGCCTGGTCGTGGTCGCGCTGCCGTCTGTCGCGGACGGGGACCTGCTCCGGTTCGACGATCCGCTCGCGTCGCAGCAGTATCACCACGACCAGATGCGCTTCGGCGAGGCGTGGGGCACGATCCACGGCCTGGAGCGGCGCGGCCAGGTCACCGTCGCGGTCCTGGACTCCGGCTTCGAGACCGACCATGACGACCTTGGAAACAACCTGATGCGGGGCATCAATATCATCGACGGGTCGTCCGACGTCAGCCCCGTCCACCCGCACGGCACCGGCACCAGCGGCATCCCCGGCGCCATCAGCGGCAACGCCAGCGGGGTGAGCCAGGCGGCGCTGACGGCTCGGGTACTGCCCGTGCGCATCAGCGACCGCAGCGACGGCGCCGCATACATCTCCGACATCGCGCAGGCGATCCGTTTCGCCGCCGACGCCGGAGCGCGGATCATCAACATCAGCTACGGCGGCGTGGGCAACCGGACCGTCGCGAAGGCGGCGCGCTACGCGTACCGCAAGGGCGCCCTCGTCTTCATGGCGGCCGGCAACAGCGGGCTGCGAACGCGCTGGCGCAACTACCGGCACATCGTCGCGGTCGGCTCGATCGGTTCCGACAACGTGCGCTCGAACTTCAGCACCTACGGCCGGTTCGTCGACTTCGTCGCGCCAGGCGAGCAGATCACGACCCTTTACACGGACGACGACTACGCCGACTGGGACGGCACGAGCTTCTCGTCGCCGATCGTCGCCTCCGTGGCCTCGCTGGTGCTCGCCGCGAACCTGGAGCTGTCGCCGGCGCAGGTCCTGCGGATCCTGAGGAAGACCGCGACGCGCCTCGCACGCACCCGCCGCGGCAGGATCAAGCGAGGACGCGACAAAGAGTACGGATACGGCCTTCCGGACGCGCAGGCGGCGGTCGAGATGGCCTTAGCCACGCGCGGTCGTTACGGGCGGAAGCTGCGCCGCCGCGGCATCGACCCCTACGTGGAGAACGACTGGTCGCCATACGCCGGCATCGTGAGCACGACCGCGGCGCGGGCGTCGGCGTCGGCGCTGGTCCGGCCGCAGGGCATCCTCCGGTCGACCATCTCCGCCCGTCCGGCGCCCGAGCCGGGCACGCTGATGCTGATGCTGCTCGCCCTGGTGGCGCTGGCCCTGCGGCCGCGCCGTCGCACGGCGGTCGTGCGCGTGCCGGCCCCCGACCGATTCGGATAGGTTATGGCTAGCCGCGCAATGGATCGCCGCACGGCGGCGTCGTCATGAGCACCACTTCCGGGGCGGTGAGGTCGAGATGATCGAGACACTTGAACCGTCAATTCGCCAGATCATGAACCCCCTGACCGAGGCGCTGCCGCTCGAGCAGGCGATGGCGAAGCTCGTGCAGCCGGATCGGGCCGGCGCCGAGGTGATCGCGATCGTGGAGCGAATCGTCGAGGAGCCGTTCGTCGCCGAGCGCCCGGCACTGATCGCGGGGCTCTGGCTGTACGTGGACGACCTGGAGCGCAGTCACGGAGTGAGCCAGTCGATCGACGACGCGACCGGCTCGTTCTGGCACGGCATCATGCACCGGCGCGAAGGGGACTTCTCGAACAGTCACTACTGGTTCGGAAAGACGGGGCTTCACGCCGCGATGTCGCAGATTGAATGTCCGTGTATCGAAGGCGGATACGACGGACATCAGTTCGTCGACCTGGTCGAGGCCGAGCACCTGGCACGGCAGGCGTCGGAAGGCCTGGTCGCCTGCCAGCGCCACGAGTGGAGCACGCTGCTCAACTCGTGCGCGCGGCCGTAGCCGGGTGCGCGGGACACCGGCGCCACCGTGATCGCGGCGCCGCACATCAGACCCGTGGGCTGACGCCGGCTGACGCCCACGGTACGCCAGGCATTTGCGAACCGCGCGGCGTAAGCCCGCGCGTTGGATGGACGTGATGTCCGAACGGGCCTCGATCCCCGGCCCTAGCTCCCCTCGAAATCGTTTTGCATGCGCAAGACGAAGACCAGCACGTCATAGATCGCATGGGTCCATACCACGATCCCGAACCCGCGAGCCAGGTAGACGAACGCGAAGTACACCCCGGCCGCGAAGTAGAACAGGCATCGCCCCCAGACCTGCCGATCCTCGAAGCGGACCAGGCTCGAAAGCTCCGGCCCCGTGAAGTGATACGCCGCGAACGCCAGGGCCGTCAGCCCGATCGACAGCCCCGCGCCCCACGGCTCGGGCGCCTTGAGCCAGTCGGCCAGCACGAAGTGCAGCAGCGCCAGGCCGATCAGGCGGAACAGCAGCTCCTCGTAGATGCCGGCGCCGATACTCAGGGCGATCGCGGTCGACGCGCCGCCGAATCCGTCCGGCTCCGGCGCGACCAGGGCCTGCAGCGAGAGCCGCTTGACCACCATGCCGAACACGAACAGCGGCAGGGACAGCAGGATCGACTCGACCCACATCATCAGGTAGAGGCGGGGCTCGAATGACCAGCGGTCGCGGCGGACCTGGTGCCAGGCGAGCAGGACGATCACGACCGCGAGCCCCGGCAGGTAGTACCCGCTGATCCCGAACCACTCGAAGAAGTCGAAGAGCATCCGGCGGGCCTTGATGTCGCCCACCGGCCGCTGCATCTGAAGGACCTGGCGGACCTTCTCCGTGCCCAGCAACATCAGGCTCAGGTCGTAGGCGACGATCAGCGGCAGAAGGAAGATCAGCGCCTGCAGCGGGCTCTGGCTCTTCAGCCAGTAGCCTTCCCGCCGCCAGGTCGCTTCCGGGTCCCCGGTCATGGCATTCGGCTCGCAGGTCAGAACTGGATCACGGCGTGGATGTCACCGAGGCCGCGCAGCTTCTCCCGCCCGGACAGGAACGTGAGCTCGATGAGGATGGAAATGCCCGCGATCGTGCCGCCGAGCTCCTGGACCAGATCGCACGAGGCCTTCATCGTGCCGCCCGTCGCCAGCAGGTCGTCGACGAGGAGCACGTTCTGCCGCGGTGCGATCGCGTCGACGTGGACCTCCAGCGTGTCGCGGCCGTACTCGAGATCGTACGAGACCGACCGCGTTTCACTGGGCAGCTTGTCGGGCTTGCGGATGGGCACGAATCCGACCGACAGCGCCTGCGCGATCGCGGTGCCGAAGATGAATCCGCGGCTCTCGGCGCCGACGACCAGCTCGATGCCCTTGCCGCGGAACGGGTTGGCCATCTGCTCGACGGCCATGGCCAGCGCCGCCGGATTCTTCAGCAGCGGCGTGACGTCCTTGAACACGATCCCTGGCTTCGGCCAGTCCGCGATATCGCGAATGAAACGGCTCAGCTCCATGATTGGCTCTCGACTTGAAGGTGAAGGTGGCCGGTCCGGCGCCCCCCCATCGGCCGGGTCCGTCCGTGGATCCGAACGGGCGCTACGGTCTTCGGCTGGATTGGTTTGCCTTTCATTTTCGATGTGCCGGGCATGTCGCCGATGTTGTACCAGATGGGGAGCGCCGAAGCGTCGCAAGCGCGCGGGCCGGAGAGACCCGGGGTCCGCCCGCGGGTCGAATGCCGTTTCGGTCGCGTGACCTCCGCGGCAAATCGGATAACTGCGGATACCTGCGGATACTTGACACCCTCCCTCTTTCGGAGACAACTTGCTTATGGATCGATTCGTGATTCAGGGTGGCCGACGCCTGCGGGGAAAGCTTCGCGTCCACGGTGCCAAGAACGCGGCGCTGCCACTGATGGCGGCGGCGCTGCTGACCGACGAGCCGGTCGTCCTGCGCGACGTGCCGAACCTCGTGGACATCCGCAACATGGGGCGTCTGCTGGAGGCGCTCGGCTGCCCGACGCAGCGCGACGCCGCGGCACCGGACCGCGCGCTGACGCTGCATGCCGTGCAGCGCGAACTGTTCGAGGCGCACTACGACATCGTTCGGACGATGCGGGCGAGCATCTGCGTGCTCGGGCCGCTGCTGGCGCGGCGGGGCC
>NYZC01000250.1 GCA_002686995.1 Phycisphaeraceae bacterium
ATCGTTCGCAGAGTGGGTGGCTGCGCTCGACCCCAGCCACCCAATCCTCTGGAGCAATCTGAATCATGCCCGCGTCAGCCGTCATGCACCCGAGGAGCAGATTGATTATTGATCAGGGCGTCACCGGTCGGCCGCGGATTCACAGCCACGAAAAGCCAAGAAAAGCCAAGAAAAGGAACGATGAATTCGTTGGGTCCGCCGACGAATCGGTATTGCGAAGCGCGCATACGCCCATGATGGGGCGTTTTTCATGGCGACGGCAGCCGTGCCGTGCCGTCGCCGGAGGCATCGATTTCACGACGTGCCGTCCGCGATCGTGCCGTAAGGCACGCGAACTTCCTTCACGCGCGGCGTGGCGCCGCCGCTCGTGGCGCCCAGGGCCAGGCGGTATTGCACGCATCGCCCACGGCAAGCCCCGGGTGGCACCGCCTGATTGTTTTCGTACCAACTCCGACTGGTCTCAGGACCATACCACTTCGCCGTTGGCAGCTCGTCGCTCGATTCGGCGGTTCGTATTTGTGCTTTCACCCACGCCTTGGCCGGGACGTCGGCGTCCCACGAAATGGATTCGATGCACGCGCCTCGCGGCAACTCAAAGGGCTTCGACACGTAATACTCCTCCGCGCCGCGGTCCACGATGTTGCCTGGGTTGACCGCGCACATGCCGTGCGGGCCGATCGTGGGCAGCCGGGTGATCCGCCTGGGGTCGAAGCCGTCCGGCCCATTCCAGAAGACGAAGGAATCCCCCAGGTGATCGCCCCACGTCTTGTGGTTGGCGACGGCAAGGTCGATCCACCCGTCTTCGTTGAAGTCGGCGGCCAGGCAGCCCGCCGCCGAGTGCGTGGGCAGACGCAATCGATCGCTGGCCGAGAACCCGCACTCCGGCCGATTCCAGTAGATGTACGAGTCAACGTCGCGATCGCCGCGGCCGTCGTCGTACGAGCAGGTGAACAGGTCGAGCCGACCGTCGTTATTGAAATCCGCCACCGCCATGGCGCGCGCGCTCTTGACGGGAAGCAGCTGCCGGTTGTCCTCACGCAGGCCGTCGCCGTCGTTCCAGTAGATGTAGACGAAGGAATCGAACGGACCGGTCGCGACGGGCGCGTGTCCCCCGACGATCAGATCAAGCAAGCCGTTGCCCGTCAGGTCGGCGGCCTGGGCGCAGGTGCCCTTGATGACCGACAGCGCCTGTGACCGCTCCATGCTGAACCCGTCGGGGCCTCCCCAGAGGATGAAGCTGCGCCCTTCGGTCAATTGCGGGACCACCAGGTCGAGCCAGCCGTCGTGGTTCAGGTCCGCCAGGCAGATCCATCGCGATTCGCGATAGGTCCGGCCGTCGCGCTCCAATCGAATCCGCTGCGGCGGATCTTCGAACCCGTCGGCCGTGCCGTGGAAGATCATCAGGTCCGGGTTGTCGAATCCACAGAAGATCAGATCGAGGTACCCGTCCCGATTGATGTCCGCGCAGGCGGCGCCGTGTGCGCGAACGGTCGGCAGCATGATGTTCGGCGCCGCCGGGAAGCCGTCCGGGCCGTTCAGATAGATGAACGAGCCGGCGTCTTCGGCGATCGCCATCTCCGCGCAGTTGGCCAGGATGACGTCCGGCCAGCCGTCGTCGTTCACGTCACAGCACATCGCTTCGACCGCCGACATCCCGGGCAGCTCACATCGTCGGTCGTGCGAAAACCCGTCGGCGCTTCCGGCATAGACCGCCGCGGACACCTTGCCCTTTTGCCCTCCGCCGAAATGGTTCGCAAATGTCAGCTGCAAGTCGCCTTCGGGTGAAGGCCGCGCCGCGAACACGCGGCGCGCGTCCTCGGTGGGCAGTCGGACCGGTTGATCATCGATGCGATCGGAATGGCTGCGATAGATCAGTGACTCACCACTGAAGGATTCAGGGGTCTGATTCTGGCAGATCACGATGTCATCGCACCCATTGCCGTCGAGGTCGACGACCGTGACGTCGCAGGCCCGGTGGCTCGCCAGTGCCTGACGATGCTGCGCGCTGAACTTTCCACGATGTCCGAAGTACACCCACGAGCATTCGCCGTCGTCTGATTCCGCGGGTTGGCGCGCCGCGACCACGAGGTCCGCGTGGCCATCACCGTTGACATCGCCGACCGCGATCGACATCGGCGTCGGGCACTCGAGCACGATCGGCTCGCCCGGCATCCGTTCATCGTTTACGGGCACCAGATGCAGACACGAATCACCCGCCACGAATACGTGGGGTGTTCCGCCCAGGCGAATCACCTTCACCAGCGGCGACGCATCGGCGCCGCGGACATCCTCTTCGTATGTCTCCGGACGAGGCGATTCGTCACTCTGCGGATCCGCGTTCGCGTCGGACGGTGCGGGCAACTGAGTCAGGCGATCGACATCAAGGCCCTCTGCGCCGCCCCAATAGATACGGACGGAACCGTCAGGTGATCGGACGAGCAATTCGGCGTGCCCATCACCGTCGAGGTCGTCGCCGGCGAGCTGCACGCCTTCCACGTCAACGTCGGTGAAGTGACCGGGTTCGAATCCCAATGACGTCTGGTAGAACAGCCGGAGCCTGCCGTGACACAGCAGGGCGAGGTCAATGCGGCCGTCACCGTCGAAATCGCCGGTCGCAACGGCAGTGCACAGCGGCGCAGGAAGCTTCGTGAGTCGATGTTCACCCCAGCCGCCGGGCCCGCCCCAGTAGATAATCGCATTCAGGTCCGTGGTCGTGCGACCGTCGTAGTTCATTCCCAGGACAAGATCATCGCACCCGTCGCCGTTGAGATCCGCGACCACGGCGGCCATCGCGCCGTCCGCCGGCAGCTCGATCCGCGACGCATCGCGCAACGGGTGGCGATACACGTATGTGGGAACGCACTCCCGATGGTCCTGTGCGTTGCAGAAGACCAGGTCCGTGAATCCGTTCCGGTTCAGGTCATACTGGTGAATGCGCTGGAGCACGCCCGCGCGGGAAATATACAGGTTCTGCCCCGCGTTCCCGCACGTCCCCTGTATGAACGTCTCGAAGCCGCGGGTTGTCCAGACACCATTGCGCTGCATGAGTTGTCGGTGACGGCCCGTTCCCGCTCCCTTCCTCGTCACCCGTCGATCTCCAGCCCCTGCAGCGCACGCGTGACCCAGAGCGCAAACTGCGCGCCGATGTTCGGCACGACGTCGAGGTTCTCAGGCGGATGCTCGGTCCAGATCTCAGGGTAGATGAACGCGCCGTCAGCTTGCTGCAGGCCGATGATGTGATCCGCGAATCGGCATGCTTGATCAAGGTATTGCGGCTTGCCGGTCAGGCTGTGAAGGGTCATCGCGGCCCAGCACATCTTGTGGCTGATCGTGTTCGTCCACAGGTCTGCCGCGCGATCGATCGTCTTCTGGTACAGCGTGGTGGCCGCGTCCAGATAGCCGGATTCGCCCGTGGCGCCGTACACGTGCACCAGTGCGACCACGAACAGACCCACCTTGTAATAGTGCTGTTTCGGCTCATCCCAGCGAAGTATCGTGACCGGATCGACGTGCCGCGGGTCATCCAGAAGCGTGTCCGGCGCGGACCACGTCGTGCAGAACCGCTCGTCCGGCGCCGACTGGGCCTGCAGGAGATTCAACAGGAAGTCGGCGCCGCGCCGTGCCGGTTCGATGCGCCCGCCGCGCGTCAGCGCCACGATGCTGATCGCCGTGCCATCGAAATCGATCAGCCCCTTGCCGGCGTCGCGCTCCGGTTCACCGGCGAAGAACCCGCCGGTCCTCGGATCCTGAAACCTGGTGATATACGACAGCAACCGTGATCCGAGGTCGAGCATCTCCACATCCAGCGCGGCCCATGCATACCACGCGGGCATGTAGGTCATCATCTGAGCGCGGTTGGCACGCTGTCTCAATACGCCGTCGTCGTCCATCAGGTCCCGCTGAACGTGAGACAGTGCTCGGATCGACCAGTCACGCCGACCGATCTGGGCTCCGTAAACGGACAGCGAGAAGAACGCATCGGGTGACGCATCGTGGCGAAAGCCGTCGGCCCCACTCTGCAGGTTGGCGTCCACCCAGGCGTTGAATCGGTCGATGCATGATCGGTACGTCTCGATCCGACTGACAGCGGTCGAGGCGGTCTGACCCGGGTCGTGAATCGCCTCGGTTTGCTCGTTGCAGTTCGCCACCAGTTGATTTCGTATGTACGCTTGGTCGCCGCCGAAGCCGATGATGCTGAATCCTGCGTCGCGCGCCGCGAGCGGCGCCCCCGTAAGAATCGTGGCGAGCTTGTTATGTGTCCTGCACGCGCTCAAAACGCGCTCGATCGCGGCAAGAAACGGCGGGTGCGTCCAGAAGTCGATGCCGTGCCAGCCGCAATCGAGACTCAGGTCTTCAGGGCCGAAGAGGACGCCGCTTACCCCGTCGACCGCGAGAATCTCATCGACATGCTCGAGCCCGCGCGCGGACTCGATCTGTGGCAGGAGAATCGTGCTCTCGTTGGCCTGGTCCGGTTTGATGCCGTACATCGACGTGCGCACGCTTCCGGCGAATGATCGCGCCCCGACCGGCGGAAAATACGCCGCGCGAACCAGTTGACGCGCCTGGTCGGCCGATTCGGTCAGCGGAGCGATCAGGCCCGTATAGCCGGCATCGAGTGACTGCTGAATCCAGTAAACGCTGTGATCCGGGAGGCGCACCATGGGGGTGACGTCGGGATCCGCCGCCTGCATGGCGCGGAGGAGATTGCCGCACATCGCAGGATCGATCGGTGCGTGCTGCAGCTCGACGGCAAGAAAATCAAGCGTCGTGCCCCGCGCCAGCAGGTCGACCAGGGATGGTGAGCTGAGGCCGGTGAAGAACCCCGCGGCCGTGGTGCCGGTCGCGATACAGCGGTGCAGTCTCGTTTCATGGTGCATGGAAATACCGTGTGATCAGCTTACGCCACATCGATCCGGTGCTGACGGGCCGGCCGCCGCCTGCGGATCACTCGACATCGACGATCAGCTCATGGATGAAAACGCACGGGTCGTGCTCCTTCGGGAACCGTGGAACATGAAACGCCAGCCGGTTCTCGCCGTCACGCAGGGCCGAAGCCGGGGGGCGGATGGTCACGAGCTCGTGCTCGCCCAGGGTGAAGCCGGATTGTATCGCGCCCGCGGGCTCGATCGTGCTGTCGATGCAGCCCGCGTCGATCTCGTGACCGTTGAGGAGGTACTTCATCCATCGGGTCCCGATGATCGCGTCATTCCCGGGCCTTCCTTTGGCGTGCGGATTGGCCTCCGCCACCTGTCTGAACGAAAGGCACACCCGGTTTTCCGGTCGATCGATCGTCTCGTCGCGGATCTCGAAGGCGATGGTCTGGTGATACTGCGGCGGGCGGCCGGACTCGACGATGATCGGCAGGTTCTTCCAGAAGACGTACTGCCGGGCCAGGCCCTCGAGCGTCTCGATGGATCCGACTTGTGAAAGCACGCCGTTCAGCTTCCTGAAACCATCCTGATCCACGCCGCGCCCGAAAAGCAGGCAGGGGTAGTTGAACATGTAGATCCCGTCGGGATCCTGCATGAGCATGTTTCGCGCTGCGGCGCGCTGGCGCGTGACGGTCTCGTCGGGCGTCTCCCGGACGACGTGATTATGGGCCGGCGCGTTGTCGAGCGGCCCCGCTTCCAGCGACGGATAGAAGAGGACGCCGGCCTCTCGACACATCGAACGCCACGGCTCGATCGCGAGGTCGCAGTCGTTCTTGAGGCTGCTCATCACGAGCACGTCCATGAGGCCGTCGTTGATCCAGCGCTCCACGTCCATGCCGGCTTCAGTCCGCAACCGATCGGAGAACGGCACGCGCACCAGCAGCGTCAGCTCGCCGCCGCGCGCGGCGCCGACATCTCGAGCCATCGCTTGGAGTCGACCGATGAACTGCGTCAGGATGTCGCGCTTGCCCCATCCTTCGGACGGCTGAAAAATGTACGGATTGCGACAGAAGTCCAGCTCGACGCCGTCGACGTCATACCGGTGCACGAACTCGTGGATCGCGGCGAACATCCGATCGCGGACCTCTTCGTACGAGTAGTCGAGCGCGGCGTTGTAGTAGTTGCGTCCATCCTGGACTTCCCACAGGCGGTAATGCTGATGCGTTTTCCAGAATTCCGCGGCCTCGCTCGGGCGCGATCGGTGATGACAGTCGTTCATGCGGAAGCTGGGAAAGAACGCGATGCCGCGCTGCCGCGTGGCCTCGATCAGCACGGGAAGGTAGTCGACGCCCTGGCGGTGCAGGTCGTAGCGCAGATGACCGGCCACGTGGTTCGGGTCGGTCTGCGCGCCCCAGTACATCTCGTGCTCCGCCTCGCAGACCCGCGACGGCCATCCGGCGGTGAAGCGCCGAAACACCTTCCAGCAGAGGCAGTCCACCTGCGACCCGGCCAGGTGCTCGACCGCCAGCGCGATTCGCTCGTTCGTGAACGGCGGCTGAACGACGTTGATCGAGACCGAATCGTCATTGAATATGATTCGAGGCTTTGCGTTTCGTGCCGGCATTGATCTTCGAACCCTTTGAGGTCGCCGTGGCCTGGATCATCCGGATCATCGGGATCATCGGGATCATCGGGATCACGAAGCCCCCGGCGCGGGCGACCGGTTTCACTCTCCCCACACCTGCTTCAACAGGTTCTTCCAGTTCCCGCCCAGGATCTTGCGGATGAGCGTTTCGCTCCACCCTGCATCCACGAATGCGCGCGTCAGCTTCGGAAAATCCCCGAGGGTTTCCAGGCCCTGGGGATTGTACACGTCGCCGACGTCGACCAGCCTTCGTCCCGTGCCCTTGTCCCGGCAGAGCCATTCGAAGAAGTCCGGACCGTGTCCCTGCGTGAAGTCGGTGCCGATGCCCACGTGGCTCTCGCCCACGAGATCGATGACGTACGAGATAGCTTCGACGTAGTCGTCGATGGTCGACTCGGCGCCTCGTTTCAGGAATGCGGCGAACATGGTCACGCCGACGAATCCGCCGTGATCGACGATGAAGCTGAGCTGCTCGTCGGTCTTGTTCCGCGGGTGCTCCTTCAGAGCGGCCGGAAGCACGTGGGAATAGGCGACGGGCATCCGCGAGTGCGTGATCACGTCGCGACTGGTGTTCGGGCCGACGTGGGACAGGTCGCACAGGATACCGAGGCGGTTCATTTCGTCGACGACGTCCCGACCGTAGTCGGACAGGCCACCATCCTTCGATTCGTAGCATCCCGATCCGACGAGGTTCTGCGTGTTGTACGTCATCTGCATCACGCGGACGCCCAGCTCGCGGAACAGTTCGAGGTACTCGATCCGATCCTCGATGCCACTGGTGTTCTGCCAGCCCAGGCAGATGCCGACCTTGCCAAGTGCCTTGGCGCGCTCGATGTCCTCAGTGGTTCGAACCTGGATGAGCAGGTCGTCGAACTGCTCGAACCAGCGCCTGAACCTGGCGATGTGGTCCATCGAGCCGCGAAAGTCCTCCCAGATCGTGCAGGTGCAGTTCGCGGCCGTCACGCCGCCGCGATGCATGGCTTCGAACACCTCGCGCCCCCACCTGGACACGATCAGTCCATCGAAGACGAGGGCATCCCGGTGCAGCTGATCAGCATCCATGGGTAAGCACCGAAGAGGTCAGCCGACATCCCGGGAGCCCGCCGGCCGGAAGCGCACCACGTGGACCAGGCCCTCGAGCCAGTCGCGGTGGAACAGGTACGTGCTGCCGGATTCGCCGCCGACGAACAGGTCGAGCCTGCCGTCACCGTCCCAGTCGCAGGCCGCCAGCGCGCTTTCGTGGTGCGAGATCTCGACGATTCCGGTCCGACCCGAGAAGGCCTCGGGCTGTCGGAACCGTGGTTGTTGATTCGTGCCCACGTTCACGAGCAGCAGCTGATGCAGGTGCGCGGACACGAGCAGGTCGTGGCTGCCGGTGCCGGTCCAGTCGCAAACGTCGATGCTGACATTCGGCCCGCAGTCCATCTGGCTGTACCAGCCGCGCCCGATCGAGTTGGTCGTGATGATGCTTCCGTCCTCGTAACGAAGCGGAATGCCCGGCTCCAGGCAGTGGCGTCCCTGGTCGCCCGGTCCCTGGCGGAAGATGCAAAGCTGCCGGCGCGGGTCGGCCGTGACCAGGTCCGGCCGGCCGGATCCGAACCAGTCCACCACGGCCGGGCCCTTGCGATCGCAGAACGGATGACGTGAGCCGCGAACCGTCAGTTGATGCATCGCCTCGAATCGGTTCTCGCGCGGGTCATAGTTCTCCAGCCAGAAGATGTGGTGGGTGTTGTTGCCGACGATGATGTCGAGCCTGCCGTCACCATTCCAGTCGCAGACGGTCGGCTTGAGCATGCCCCACATGAACTCACCGTTGTTGTCGTGGACGATGTCCTCGCGCGTTAGGTGAAACTCCGTGCCGTCGGCGTGCTTCATGCGCTGTGGCGGGGCAAAGGCCGAAGCCGCCGCCGTGCCGATGTGGCGCGTCAGCGTGATGCGCCCGATCATGTCGCCTGCGATCAGACTCGTCCTGCCGCTGCCGTCCGCATCCAGGGGTGACGGGCGCCAGTGTCCCTCCTGCTTGACCTTGCAGCTTTCGCCAAGCAGAGGGCCGGTGTCCTGGTAGCAGCCAGGGTCGAACGGGTCGTCGCCGACGCGCTTGAAATAGTGGATTCCGTACCCCGCCCCGCGGCCGCCGTACAGCACACCGTCGAACGCGGCATTGCGTACGAACCGGAACTCGAGGTAGTCATGGAACCCGCTCCACGGGAGCGCTCCTTCGGGCAACAGCTCGGGCGCCTCGAGCGTGCCGATGTTTCGGAACATTTCCATCATCGGCGCCGGACGATGGCGATAGTGAAAGCACATCAGCTCGAGCCTGCCGTCGCCGTCAATGTCGAACACGTCGAAACCCAGCGCGCGGTGGTCGCTGAAGTTGCTGTAGCCGCGCCAATCGGTCGGCAGACGCGTCCCGGACGCCGCCCGGTAGCCGGTGATCGGAAACGGAATGGGCTCGAATTCCGGGGCCTCTCTTGATCCGCCGACGTTGCGCAACAGAGCGATCTGCTCCCGGTGCGCGAGCGTCTTCTTGTCAACGTAGATGGCCCCGATCACGAGCGACGGCCGGCCGGTGCCATCCCAGTCGACGACATGCACGTTGATCAGGCGTGCCGGCGCAATGCATTCGGGGCGATCCAGGTGCAACGCCAGCTCGAGCATCGGCATGCCGACCGCGTCGAGACGGCCCAGGTTGCGATATACCTTGATGCCGCCCGTGCGGCTGATCGTGATCAGATCGGACCTGCCGGTGCCGAACCAGTCGAACACGTCGCATCGCAGGTAGTCCTCGTTGATGAAATCATGGCGCGGCTCGAAGTTGATACGTGGCGTGTGCGCGTCCGTGCCCAACGTGGTCGATTCGATCACACCGTCGGCGCAAACCCGCATCGGGGGCCCGTACCGCGGCTCTTCGTTGCTGCCGATGTTGCGCCAGCAGAAGATGCCGCCGCGCGGCATGCCGATGCTGTCGGTGTGCGTGCTCGACGACAGCAGGTCGATGCGCCCGTCGCCGGTCCAATCCACGGCGATCGGCGTCGTGTGCCGGCCGGGCACGGCGATCGGCTGCCAGCGCTCGCCGTTGTAGTGCAGCTCGTCTCCGACGCCGATCATCGGCTTGTGCGGCGCCGGCGCAAGGTCCCCGTTGCCCGCACGCAGCGCGAATTCGATTGACCAGTCGCCTCCGTTGTGCGGGTCATCGACAAGCCAGGCGACCCAGCCCTGGTTCCGGTAGTAGAGCGTCTCGAGAAACTGCGCCGGGTACGTGCGCTCACCATCCGGCGACTGGCGCTTGACGACAATGCTGTGCGGGTCGATCAGACGCGCATCCGCCGATTGCCCCAGCAGATGGTCGAAATCGACGTCGACCTGCACGGGCGTCGATGATCCGGCCCGCGAATCGAATTCGACGCGCATCGGGATCCGGTGACGGACGCCGTCACTCGATTCAGATTGCGTTGTCGCGTGGGCATTCATTCGAGTGCAACCCGTGCTTCGCGGGCTTCCGGATGCCATTCGATTAGCCGCTGAGTTCCACGGCGCGGGCTCTGGCCCGCAACCCAATTCCAGGAAGGCCTCTCACGGAGACACGGAGGGGAACAGGGGCAATCGCAAGGGAAGCCATCTGTTCGTGACTTTTTGTGGCACTCACGGCGCCGCCTTGAGCCTGAGAATCTCCCTCGCGATCCGCACGCGCCAACGATCGCATCGTGTGGTGTCGGTCACATCCGCGGCGATATCGTCGCTGGCCTGCCCAATCAGCTGCTCCGCCCGGGACAGGGCCGACGGCCCTTTTGATTCTGCAAGCTGTCGCAGGGCGTAGAGGTATCGGTAATCGTCCACGCCCTCCCGGTAGAACTCGTATCTGCGCGAATGGACCACTTCGTCCTTGTCCCGGTGCTTGAATGCCAGGCAATGCCCGACCATCTCCTTGTTGTCGCCCCACGGGCTCTGGGCGCGGGCGCAGTACGTCCACACGCCCGGGCCGATGATCCCGAAGTTGAAGTTGTCCCAGCCGTACACCCTGTAGTACGAGTACAGGTTGTGGACGCGGTCGCCCCTGTCGTTGGCGCGGTAGGTCCACAGTTCGGGCGGTGTGTTGCCGAGGGCGATCCATTCCGCGAGATACGGGTATTGTTCGTCGCGATCGCCGCGTGAAAGCATCGAATCGAACGCCTTGTAGAACCGAAAGCTGGCATCACGATCGCGAATGCCCGGGCCGCGGTTGCACATGATGATCGCGTTCGGGTCGACGCTCTTGATGAGCTCCGCCCAGGGCAGCTCGACGTTCAGCAGCACGGACATGTTCGACTCGTCGCGGAGGAACAGGGCAATGTCCTCCTTGGCGACGCCCCACTGCGCCGTCGCGGCGTACAATCGCTCGAGCCACTGGGCGAACACCTTGCGCCACTGCGGGTCAGGGTACTTGATGGACCGGTTGGCGATCAGTCTTTCCGGCAGGTACGAGAAGGAAAAAATCCACCGCAGCCGCTGGTTGTTCCCCGGCGATGCCTTCCACGCTTCAAGCACCGGCCGGACCTGGTGCTCCAGGTTGCTCGTGTCGAACGTCGTGATGTTCAGGTCATCGTCGACCTCCACGGGGAACGGCATGTAATTCCAGTAGACCAGGACCATGTTGAGCCCGTAGCGCTTCATGTGCGCCACGCCCTGCGGGCGCACCTTGGCGCCCAGCTCGCAATTAAAGAACTCCACGTAGCCGTTGTTGGCCAGCACGTCGTAGTTCGGCAGCCCCAGGGCCCATACGGTCAGCGATCCCGGATACGTCCGCGACGTGCCCGTGTCCATGTCGCGCAGCACGAGGTCGAAGCCGTACTCGCCCGGCTCGATCCCGCTCAGGCGCGCATCGAACGTCAGCCAGACCTGCCGGCTCTGATCCCTGGGGATTTCAAGCGGCCCGTCAAGCACCGTCAGCACGTCGCCGAGCTCTTCCTGGCCGGCCTTGAAGTTGAAATACATGGTGTGGCGGATCTGCACCGCGTCGGCCGGGAGCGGGCGCCGATCCGGCCCGGTTGACGGCCGAATCGCGACCTCCAGCCGCGTGTCCTTGCCCACCGAGTTGACCATGAACGCCGAGTCGCGAAACTCGTCCATCGCCATCCTGACATTGATCGATTCGAGCGGCGGGTTGGCCAGGTCCGGCCGTTCGTCGCGGTAGACGTTCAGGTATCGCGTGTTCTGCCAGGCGTAGAAGTCGCGCTTGTCCGCCAGCACGAGCCGGCCGAGCTGCCTTTCAATGCCCTCGACGATTTCAGTGTGTTCGTTGTACTCGCCCCCGAGTCCCGCCGTCACGCCCGATCGCGCTGCGGCCAGCGTCTTTCGGATCTGCTTTCGGAATTGCGGAACCTTTGGCCGGATCTCGGCGCGCATCGCGGCCGGGACCGCGTCCCAGTTCACCGCGCTGTGCGTCGCATCGAGCTGCTTGCTGACCGACTCGGTGCGCTCGAGCAGCGTCCGCGCCGGCGATCCCTCCGCCGGATCGTCGACGAGCTGGATCGAATCGATCCGGTAGGTCGAGTCGATCTCGTGGTCGACGAACACGAACATCAGCATGCGAATCTCGGACGGGTCGTTCTTGTGGTACCGGATGGCCGCCAGCGGAAACTCGCATCGCATCGATTCGCCTTCGGGGATGTACCACGCCATGTCGTCCCAGTTGCGCCCACCGTCGTTGTAGGTCAGGCTCGTGACGGACAGCTTGACCGGCGGCAGGCCTTCGGTGACGTTGCGGATCGTGACGACGATCTTCGAGTAGCTGCTGGCGTCGATGGGGTCGGGAAAGACGTCCGTGCCGAGGATGATTCGGGGCCAGTGGTTGCCATGCTCGGAGAACGGTCGGACGCGGCATTGCAGCGCCCTTCGACCGGTCACGGCGTCCTTGTCCGTCAGCGACATCTCCACGCCGGTGACAAGGATCTTCTTCAGCACGGCTTCGTCTTCGAAATCGGCGAGCATGAGGTTGCGCGGTGCTTCGCTCCTGGCCTGCGCGAGCGAACAGCCGGTCGCAATCACGGCCAGAATGGCGCCGGTCGTCAGCAGACGTGAGCGGGGCATGGCATACTCCTGTCGCCGTAACGCAATGGGTCGGTCATTGTATCAGGAGGCCCGATGGCCTAGAGATCCGCGATTGCTTTGAACGCGACGGCATCGTAAAAGCAACGTCAGGCCGTGCATAAAACTCTATGTTTAAAGGGATTACATTGACGAGCCAATCTGTCTCGCAGGCGCCGTCACGATTCGATCGAGGTTGACCGGACAAGACGGGAAGGATAGAAATAATGGTGTCCGACGAGACAGGGCCGAACGATGTGGTTATGCGCTTCGGGCTGGTCAAAGAAGGTTCGATGATGCACCAATATTGCGGGCGTGCAGGATCAGTCGTCAGAGACGCGCCCTCGCTCGGGCGGCCCCTGGACGGTTTCACCCTGATCGAGTTGCTCGTCGTCATCTCGATCATCGCCCTCCTGATTGCGCTGCTGCTGCCCGCGATCAAGCAGACCAGGGAGGTGGCCCGCAGAACTGCGTGCGCCAGCAACATGCGACAGGCACTGGTCGCCGCCAACTCGTACGGCACGGATTTCGAGGGCTACCTGCCGTTCTGGGATTCGCACAAGACGCCGCCGGTCCACGACACGGCCGCGCACGATCAACTGCTTCATCATGGCGTCAAGGTGGGTCTGGGCAAGCTCTACGACGACTACATCGGTGACGGGCACGTGTACTACTGTCCTTCCCAGAACGGCAATACATACGAGACGCAGGCGCCGCCCTACACGGCGCTGCCGGGGCAATTCCCGTTCACCAACATGGACCTGCCGGCGAACTTCGATGCGAACGCCATCAGCAGCTACCGCTGGCGCGGCGCGGCCGATTCGACGAACCAGTCGGCCGATCCGAGGTTCATCCGGTACGCCATTGAATTCCCGGAGCGGATCATCATGTCCGACATGGGCTGGTTCTTCATCAACCCTTCGATGGGAGATCTCGGCACGATCGTCAATCACCCCGATGGCGAGGGATTGCCTGATTACTTCAACAACGGCTGGGCCGCCGGCCATGTCCGGTCCTACCGTGTCAGGGACAGGACGTTGTTTCCGCTCACCGCCAGTTTCCACGGGGAATCCGCGATGGGCATGGACCTGATGCAGAACGACGCATGGTAGAACAGGAGTGGTGACTATGAGAAAGATCTGAAGTCCGGTACGGCATCGGAGTGGACGAAGAATCAGAAAACCAATGACAGGACACGATGACTCGCAGTGAGTCATAGGCGGAAGCACGCTTCCTTTCTTAATCAGGAGATGGACAATGAAGTCGAAAGTGATCGCTTTTTGTGTGATGGCAGCATTCCTGTGCGCCGTCACCGGCACGACCCACGGCGCGATCTTCGGGCCGGGTACGTTCGTCGAGACCTTGACCAGTGACATCGGGACGTGGGACAGGATTGACTGGGTTCCCGGCAGCCTGACCGACGAAAACGATACGAGCCCGCCGGACGGACTGCCCGACAGCGTCCAGTTCACGAACGACGGACTTCGAGCCACCGAGTTGTACATCGGCGGTATCCTCCACCTGGAACTGGATAACGTGCCCACCGATGCCGGCGTCCGCGTGGATGCCAACATGTTTCAGGGTGTGTTCAATTCCAACCTGCGCGAGTGGGGTCTGCAGACGGGCGTTTACTTCAACGAGAACAACTGGATCTACCTGGCCCGCGGCCGTGACGCCGGTGGCGGATGGTTCAGCATTCGCAAGGTCGACGGCGCCGCGCCGGACATCATCGACCACGGCTTTGTCGGCTTCTTCGACGGCTGGCACATGCAGGGCATCGAGCTGACGGAGACCGAAATCAATTTCTACGCCAGCCCAGCGGGTGTCGACACGTTCTCGGGCGGCCGGACCGACTTCGACGGTCAGATGACGCTGGACCTGAGCGGCATGACCATCGCCCGTCCGGCCAGCTTCACCGGCGACGCCACGGTGCTCGTGGGCAGGGGATATGCCTACGCTAACGGTGATCCGGGAGACGCCAATTGGGACTTCGTCAATCCGAAATCGATTACGATTGCGGCCACGCGCGTCACCGTCCTGCCCGAGCCGGCCACGGCGATGCTGCTGATCTCCGGCGTGCTCGTCGGTTGGCGGCCCAGGCGCCGCGCCGCGTGACCTGAAAGTGAGTGGCCCGTGCCCGTGTGACTCGAGTCCGACGCGGATCGCGTCACACGGCACGGGGACTCGTTCGACGAGACAACCTGGCGCACCTGGAGACAGAGAATGTTCGCGCTACGAAGCAGGCATGCGTCGGCAGGGGTCTGGTTCATCATCTCGGCACTTGCTCTGACTCCGTGTCGGGCCGCCATTTTCTCCGGCGACCCCGGTTTCGGCGAGCAGTGGGTGCGCAGCCATCCCCTGACCGTGCAGGCGGATATCTGGGTGCCCTCGACCTTTGATTTCGCTGAGTACTTCGGTGCGGGGCTGAACGTGCTGAACATGGGGTCGCAGTTCGGATCGGTGGAGATCCGGCCCCCCGAATACGCCGACCGGCCCTGGATGGCCTGGATCCTGCTCAATCAGCAGGGCCGGGATCAGTTCGACCACTGGAAGACCATCCCGGGCAGCATCGGCTGGATCGTCGGCGATGAAGTGGGGCCGAGCGGCTGGACCATACAGGCGACGTATCTCGACTATGTCCGGCAAGGCGATCCGGACAAGCGGAGACTGGTATACGCCAACAGCAGCCACATGGACAACGATCCCGACAGCGGGCCCGCGTACATCCAGGGGCTCCGCGACATGGTGGGCATCGTCAACCCGGACGTGCTGTCATTCGACGTCTATCCGTTTCGCTTCAATGGTTCGGTCTGGGTTCGATTCTTCGAGAACCTCATGGCCATCAGGCAGGTGGCCCAGGAAACGGACAGACCCTATTTCGCGTTCCTCCAGGGATTCTTCGACAGCGTGTCCGAGTCCGCCAATCGCTTCAACGTGTACACGTACCTGACGGCCGGCTATACCGGGTTTCACTACTGGACCTATGACTTCCGCGATGGCCTCGACGGATTGATCGACAGCAGCGGCGACCCGACGCACCGCTATGTGTCGGCCACCCGAACCAACGCGGAGGCGATCACCCTGGGCCGCGTCCTGCGGTTGCTCGAGAGCACCGCCGTGCGATTCGTCGCCGGCGAATATCGTGAGCCCTGGTGGCCCGCCTGGATATCGGGGAGAAACGAGACACCCGTCGGATTGAACGACTGGACGGCGGGCGCCGGATCCGATCCGCACATTCTGGACATCGAGGTGCTGCTGGACGACGTTGTCGGTGACCTCGAAAACGGTCTCATCGGCTTGTTCACCGACGACAACGACGAGCATTACTTCATGCTCACCAACCTCAACCACGGGCCGGGCCTCTCGGCGCCGAGCACGGCGCTCTCCTTTGCCATCCGGTTCGACGACACGATCAACGAGCTGCTGCGGTTCAACCGCGTGACCGGCCTTCAGGAGGTGGTGCCGCTGGCCGATCACACGCTCCACCTCACGCTGCCCGGTGGAACCGGAGACCTGTTCAAGTACAACACCGGTCCGTTCGTCCCCGAGCCGGCCACCATGCTCTTCCTGTGCGGTGGCGCCACGGGAGCACTGCTCAGGCGCCGGCGCAGGTTCGACAGGCATTGATCGCGCGTGCCCGGGGTAGGCCAGGGGGTGACCGACGACCCGAAGGAGTCGCCTGATGAAGGTGTGTGACTTTTCTTCCTCTTTCTATTCATGGCGAATCGACAAGCGCAAGCGCGCGCCGGTCACCACGACATCGGATCAGCCGTTCACGGTGAACCTGGCAAGAACGCCGGTGGAATGCCGGTGTGAGCTGACCACGAGGCGCGGCGTCACGACCGAGTACGTGCTGGGCGCCGCGTGCAAGACGGAACGGGTCAACGTCACGCAGGACATTTGGACACAGCCGAATGCCGACTATGCGCCGGTGGGATCGGAGCGGGACTATCTGCGCATCAAGAGTTGGGACCGCAACGACAAGGGTGTCATGCTGCACCCTCCGACGCTCGGGGTTCAGTCCGAGCGCCAGGTCGGCGACGCGTTCGAGGACTATGACGGCCACGAGATCAGCCTGAGCAGACGAGAGGGTCGGATTCTGGAGTCCGCCGAACAGGTGATCGAAGCCGTCGAGATGAATCGATGCCTGGTTTCGAGGACGAAGTTCATGACCGCGGACGGCCACGAGGTCCTGTTGGAATACCCGGTCAAGGCCATCAACGTGAGCCGTGTTGATGGCTACTACCAGGTCGACACCGGCCCGGTCCTCTTTCCCGAAGCCCCGGTTGACGTCGATCGTCCGATCAGGTGCTGGCATCTGGCCTACGTGGCCCATAACGCCCCGGACTGGACGGAGTTCATCGTGAACGTCCCGACGTCGATCGCGGACGAAATATCAGTCAATCATTACTCCAGGGCCGTTCGCGTGGACGCCGCCAACGTCATCTATGAGGTGGCAGACATCCAGGTCTAATCCAGTGGCGCGTGGCCCCCGTCATCAGCGACCTCGGGTCCAACGGTCCGGAATTCGGAGGCTGTATTGACCATGGGTGAGCAGGGCGTCATCGAATCCCTCGCGGCCGACCTCGGGTTCGCCCTCGTCGGCGTGGCCCCGGCGGCACCGACCGCGTATCGCGATTACGTGCGGCGCTGGCTGGATCGCGGGAACCAGGGAGAGATGTCGTACCTCGAGCGCCATGCGGAGCAGCGCCTCGACCCGCGCGTCCTCGTGCCTGGCGCCCGCTCGGTCGTCTGCGTGGCGGACCGTCACCAGGGAGGCAAGGCCGACGGGCCGACGGAGACCGGCGGGCGGATCGCGCGTTACGCGTGGGGCGATGACTACCACAGGATCATCAAGCGGCGGCTGCACCGCCTTGCGGATCGGATGCGAAGTCGCTGGCCCGACGACCAGCACCGTGCGGCCGTCGATACGGCCCCGATCCTGGAGCGAGAGCATGCGTTGCGCGCCGGGATGGGTTGGATCGGCAAGCACACGCTGCTGATTCACCCGACGCTGGGCTCGTACCTGCTGCTCGGCGAGATCGTGACCACCCGCGACCTCGCGCCGGCCGGGGCCGCGATGGCGGATCACTGCGGGACGTGCACGCGCTGCATCGACGCCTGCCCGACGGGCTGCATCGAGGAGGAAGGATATCGCATGGATGCGAGCCGGTGCATCAGCTACCTGACGATCGAGCATCGCGGTCCGATCGACGCGGATCTCCAGGCGCAGATGGGTGACTGGGTCGCGGGCTGCGACGTCTGCCAGGAGGTCTGTCCGTACAACCAGGAGGATCGCGTTTCGTTGATACCTTCCAACCCCAGCTACGACGCTCGTTTCCCGGCGCCGGCGGTTCCGCTGCTCGAACTGCTCGACTGGGATGCGGATCAGCGCCGCGCGGCATTCAAGGGCTCGGCGCTCAAGCGGATCAAGCTCGACCCGCTACGACGCAACGCCCTGATCGCGGCGGGCAACCACCTGGCGCGTACTGATGACCCGGCGCTGCGCGCGAAGATCCTTGCGATTGCCGAGGACATGGCGGAACCGTCAATGATTCGTGAGACCGCGAGGCAGGTCCTGGGGCGCCTGGGAGAATAAGAGCCGCTACATTCTGTCAGAAGGGGCTCTAATACGATTAGACCGAGGACCGTAAGCGTGATAGAATAGACATTCGACGGCAGCGAGGAGCAACGCGCCGCGAAGTGGCAAAATAGAAAGAACGGAGAACGCGGGTCGCGATTGCGCCCCGGCGATTTCAATGAGAGAGAGCAAGACGGCATCGGGACGAATGCAGATTTCTCGAAAGCTCGGGGTGAGGCTTGCTTGTGTCGTAGCATTGCTTCTGGCCACGCCGGCCGCGGCACCGGCCCAGCACTCCGCGGCGCGACAGTGGAACGACGCCTTGCTGGAGGCGATCCGGCTCGACTTCCCGGCTCCGACCGTTCACGCCCGCAATCTCTACCACTCGTCCTCCGCTATGTGGGATGCCTGGGCGACGTACGACGACGCGACCCGAGGGGTCTACTACACGACCAAGGCACCGGTGGTCGGTGATATTGCCGCGGCACGCAACGAAGCGATCAGCTACGCCGCGTACCGCGTTCTCTCGGACCGCTACACGCAGGCCGTGGATCCCGTTGCGTCGCAGGCGATCTTCGACGGGGTGATGGACTCGCTCGGGTACGACAGGAACAACACGACGACGGTGGGCCACAGCCCGGCCGCCATCGGGAACCGCATCGCCCAGCAGGTTCTCGGCTCCACGCTGCACGACGGCGCCAACGAAGCGAACGAGTACGTGGACGACACCGGCTACGTGCCGCTGAACGAACCCATGCAACTGGACCTCACCGGCATCTTTCCCACCTCGCCGATGGACGAGCCGAACCACTGGCAACCCCTGGCATTCGAGACGCGGATCACGCAGAACGACCTGATCGCCGAACAGGTCCAGACATTCGTCAGCCCGCACTGGGGCAAGGTGACGTCCTTCGCGCTGAATCCCGCCCCGGGCCAGCAGCCGTGGATGGCCACGGATCCGGGTCCGCCGCCGCTGGTCGGAGGCGTCGGGGACGCGGCCTTCATGAGCAACGTCCTTGACGTCATCCGCCACAGCGCCATCCTCGATCCCGCCGCGGCGACGGTGCCGTTCGACTTCGCCACGGTCGGCCTTCTCGCGAACCAGAGCACGACGATCGACATGTCGCCCGCGTCGCGCGGCAACCGCCCGCCGGGGACCCACACCGACCAGGGATACGCGCTCAACCCCGCGACAGGGCAGCCCTATGCGCCCAATCCGGTTCACCTGGCGGACTACGGTCGCGTCATCGCAGAGTTCTGGGCCGACGGCCCCGACTCCGAGACCCCGCCGGGCCACTGGTTCACGCTCGCCAACGGCGTCGCCGACCATCCGCAGTTCGTCAAGCGCATCGGCGGAACGGGTCCGGTGGTCGACGATCTGGAATGGGACGTCAAGACGTACCTGGCCCTCGGCGGCGCTGTCCACGACGCGGCGGTCGCGGCCTGGGGGTCGAAGGAGGCATACGACTACGTGCGCCCCATCTCGATGATCCGCACCATGGGGGGGCTCGGACAGTCTTCCGATCCGCAAGGGCCGTCGTACGATCCGGGCGGCCTGCCGCTGGAGCCGGGCCTCGTCGAGGTCATCACGGCGGAGACCGGGGGACCGGGGGGCCGGCACAGCCACCTGGGCAATTTCCAGGGCCAGGTCGTGATCTACGCCTGGTCCGGCGAGGGCGAGGTTCCCGATGGGCAGGTCGCGGGCTCCAACTGGATCCGCGCCGTCGAGTGGTGGCCGTACCAGCGATCGACTTTCGTCACGCCCGCGTTCGCGGCGTACGTGTCAGGACACAGCACCTTCAGCCGTGCCGCCGCGGAGATCCTCGCCGCGATGACGGGTAGTGAATACTTCCCCGGCGGCCTGGGCGAATACAGCTTCTCCGAGGACCAGTTCCTCGATTTCGAGCTGGGGCCCAGCGATGACGTCGTGCTCCAGTGGGCCACCTACTACGACGCGGCCGACGAAGCCGGCATCTCCCGTCTGTTCGGAGGCATCCACGTCGCACCGGACGACTTTGCCGGACGCCTCATGGGCTCGCGCATCGGTCTGGACGCGTGGAACCAGGCGCAGACCTACTACGTGCCGGAGCCGTCCGGTCTGTGCATCGCCCTGCTCATGGCCGGCCTGGGGTCGATTCGAATCAGAACCTGACTCGGAACCATGAGCCGGTCGTCCAACGTGAACCTGGCAGGTTCGTATGTGCACTGGGATCGGTTCCAGTCATTCATTGATGTTCGCCGTCTACGCTGACCGGCCGCCGGTAGGGACGATTCTCAGCATATCCTTCCAATCGTTTCCGCAGCTCCTCCCGCTTCTCCTGCGCGTCCTCGCTTTTTCCAAGCCGCTCGATGGCGATCCGGCCTTCGCGCTGCGCGACCTCGAAGTTTCCGGTCTCCGCGGCGGCGGCGGCAAGGCAGTCGTGGACGAACGACGGCGCCGGCTCCAGCATCTCGCGGGCCTGCTGCGCCAGGAGCAGCGCCTGGTGACCGTCGCGGTGTCGCGATTCCGGATGACTGGCAAGCAGCATCGACAGCTTGCACAGCGCCTCGTACCGGGCAAGCACGTGCTCCGATTTGATGACACCGCGATAGGCGGCGATCGCTTGCGAGGTGTGGTCCGTCCGGTCGAGCGCGTTGGCGAGATGGAGCACGAAGATCGGATTGCCCCGGCTGCGCTCGACGGCCGTGCGGTATTGCGCCACGCCTTCATCGGGCGCGCCGGCCTTGATCAGCAGGTCGCCGGTCTGGACGTATGGCTCGGGCTTCTGCGGCGCCAGGCCGACGATTCGACGGCAGTAGTCCGCGGCGTCATCGGGGCGTTCGAGCGTCAGCATCGCCTCGGCCATCGCCTGGAGGGCGCCGAGGTGATCCGGCTTCTTCTCGATCGCGAGGCGGAACTGCGCGACGGCGTCGTCGATCCGATCCTCCTTGAGACGAATCCGCCCGAGGTTGAACCGGGCGAGGGCGGTGTCCCTGGCCCGGATCGACGCTTCGAGGTCCGATTCGGCGCGCTTCAGCAGCTCGTCGATCAGCACGGGTCGCGTCTTGTCGTAGGTCGGCTCGGTCAGGGGCGGCGTCGGCGTGCCGGCGTGGGCCAGCACGAACTTCGCGACAGGGATGTCGCACTGACCTTCCCCGAAGCACTCGTCGAAGCTCGTCCAGTCGGTGCGCTCGAACCACTCGGCCAGCGTGAACAGTGCGGCGCCGCGATCGTTGAAGCCCGCGGACACCTCGGGTCGAAGTCGAATCGCGTGGTCGTAGGCTTCGATCGCGCGAAGCATGACCCCCGGGCGCTGTCCCCAGCGGTGGTAGAGCGCGAGGCCGAGCGTGTGATGCGCGCGGGGATTGTCGGGATTGCGATCGATGACGGTCTGCCAGAGCGAGACTTCCGTCCGGTATTCGGCGTTGCGCCGGTAGGTCGCCGCGCCGAGCACGCCGGAGGCGAAGACGACGGCGATCACGCAAGCCGCGACGCGCCGATGCTCCGGCACGAACCGGTGCAGCAGCATCCCGATGCCGAACACCACGAGCACGACGATCGCGATCACGGGCAGATACATGCGGTGCTCGACGGCGATGTCCAGGATGGGCAGGATCGTCGAGGTCGGCGCGAGCACCACGAAGAACCAGGCGCCGGCGAACCCCCACCATTGGCGCCGCCACAGGGCGCCCCAGATCGACGCGGCCGCCAGCAGCACGATCACGATCGCGTAGTGCCAGATCTCGCGGAGCGATTCGGCCGCCTTCCACCAGTAGTCGAACACGAGCGAATCGGGCCAGGCCGGCCATACGGACAGGTACAGGTAGTGGCACACGACGTGCGTCTGGGACATGAGGTACACGCGCCACGAGGCGAGGCGGACCACGTCCTCCGGCGCGACCTCCGCGGCGACCTCGCCGAATCCGGCGGTCGTCTCCTCGGTGACTTCACCGCCGACGAGCAGCGCCGCCATCAGTGCGAGCGTCGCGGCGAGACCCAGGTAAAGCCCGAGATGCTTCCGCAGTGCCGTGCGAAACGATCCCGAGATGAACGTCCGGTCAAACAGCAGCACGAGCGGCGGCGCCGCGATCATGACCTCCTTGGTCAGCATGCCCAGCGTGCAGCAGACGACGGTGAGGACGTGCCAGATCGCGGCTCTCCCGGAGCCCGCGCCACGGATCACGCAATAGAAGGTCAGCAGAAAGAAGAGCCCCATCATGGACTCGGTTCGCTGGACGATGTAGGTGACCGCCTGCGTGTTCAGCGGGTGAAGCTGCCAGAGCAGGGCGACCGCGAACGCGGGCCCGGCCGCCGCGCTCCCCTCGCGCCCGCCCAGGGAGGGCAGGCGCAGGGCTCCTCGGACGACGCCGAACAAGGCGAGGCTGGCCGCGACGTGCACGGCGAGGTTGAAGATGTGGTAGCTCGTGACGCGCTCGCCGCTGAACGCATAGTTCAGGGCGAACGATAGATGCACGGTCGGACGGCGGCCGTCGAGGTGGCGCGACAGCGGCAGCAGTTGCCGGATGCTCTTCGACTCGACGATGTAGATGTTGTCGTCGAAGACGAACTCGCCTTCGAAGCTGTTGACGTAGGCGAGCAGCCCCGTCAGCACGAGCACGAAGGGCAGCACGCGCTCCCAGCGCAACGCGGGATCGACCGGCATCGCGTCCGATTCCCGGGACCGGACGGGGGGGGGCGGCATCAGAGTCCGACGATGCTGAAGCCGGCGTCGACGTGGATCGTCTCGCCGGTCACCCCGGTCGAAAGGTCGCTCAGCAGGTAGACGGCGGTGTTGCCGACCTCTTCGCCGGCGATGTTGCGGCCAAGGGCCGCCTTGCGCTCCTGGTGCTCGAACATCTCGGCGATGCCGCCGACCGCGGAGGCCGCGAGGGTCCGCAGGGGGCCGCCGGAAATGGTGTTGACGCGGATGGCCTGACGGCCGAGGTCCGCGGCGAGGTAGCGCGTCGTGTGCTCCAGCGCGGCCTTGGCAATACCCATGATGTTGTAGCCGGGGATCACCTTCTCGCCGCCGTAGTAGGTCATGGAGATGATCGAGCCGCCTTCAGGCATCACGCCGACCGAGCGCTGGCCCATCGCCAGCAGGCTGTAGGCGCTGATCTCGAGCGCCTGTGACCACGCCTGGCGCGTCGTCGTGTGGAAGTTGCCGGTCTGGAGGAAGGCACGGTCCGCGAAGGCGACGGAATGAACGATGAAGTCGATCGAGCCGAAGTCGCTCTTCAGCTTGTCGAAGACCGCATCGAGGTCATCGTCGCTGCTGACGTCGCAGGGCTGTAGCCAGGGCTCGTCGATGCCCAGTTCCTGCACCGCCGACCGGCAGCGCCGCTCCATCTTTCCCTTCTCGTCCGGAAGGTGCGTGAAACAGCACTCGGCGCCGGCCTCGACCAGCTGCTTGGTGATGTACCAGGCGTAGCTGCGGTCGTTGGCGATGCCGAAGACCACCCCGCGTTTGCCTTCCATGACGCCCATGGGCTACCGATAGAATTCGATGATCAGGTTCAGGTTGACGTCGAAGGGAACCTCTTCCGGCGTCGGGTCGCTGACGATGTTCGCGGTCAGCGTCGACGGGTCGAAGCTGAGCCACCCGGGCACCTGGTGGCCGGGAAGCGACTCGAGGTTCTCGCGCACGAGCTTGTGAATCGGCTCCCTGAGCGTGAGCTTGTCGCCGACCTTGACCTGGAAGCTGGGCCGGTCGGTCTTGCGGTCGTTCGTCAGGACGTGCCCGTGGGCGACGATCTGCCTGGCGGCCCAGATCGTCCGCGCCCAGCCGAGCCGCCGGATCACGTTGTCGAGTCGCTGCTCCAGCAGCCGCATGAGCACCTCGCCGGTGTTGCCGCGGGTGCGGCCGGCCTTGTCGAGGTACAGCCGGAACTGCCGCTCCAGCACGTTGTAGTGGTAGCGCAGCTTCTGCTTCTCGTTGAGGCGGATGCCGTAGTCGCGAAGGCGCCGGCCCCGGTAGCCGTGCACGCCGGGGAGATTGAGCTGCCGCTTGCCGGTGTGCTTGGGGATGTCGGCGATGGGCACGCCGACGCGGCGGGAAAGCTTGACCTTGGGGCCGATGTAGTTGGCCATCGATTCACTCCGTCTTCAGGAGGCGCCTGGGGGCTCGGACGCGGCTGCGTCGTACCCGGGGAGACACTTCAGGGCCGGGCCCTGCGAACGCAAGCCGAGTATTTGACCGGCAGGGGGCCCCGTTGTCAAACCTCGGTGGTTCCCGGAAGCATCAGGGCTGGTGCCGCCGGACCACATCCGACGAAACCGTGCGCCGAGCCGATGGAGGCGTTGATTATAAGATATTTCGGTGAATATAATTACAATGAATGCCGCCCGGCCGGGCCCCTGGCACGAGGTTCGCATCGAGATTCATCGATGACGCTGCGCCCGCTCATTGCGCTGGGGATGCTCGCCGCCGGTTTCGGTTGCCAAGCCGAACCGCCGGCGCTGATGACGGATCCGGCCCTCCTCACGGGGCGGTCACTCGCCTTGCCCTCGGCCTCCGTGCGGCATCTTTCGGAGCAGCAGCGGGCGGCAGGCACGCTGCCCTGGTACGCCGACCGCCGCGATGTCCAGCCGTACGCGGAGTGGGGCGTCGCGGACGACCGGGTCGAGGACACGGAGACCTTCGTCAACGAGTGGCGGCATCAGCACGGCTCGCGGGTCGACGATCATCTACATATCCGCACCTACCGGACGAGCCGCTCGAGGGGCCCCACGCTGTGGTTGCGAGATATGGGGCAACCACTACACCACCCCGCGTCCGCCACCACATCGTCCCGG
>NYZC01000251.1 GCA_002686995.1 Phycisphaeraceae bacterium
CACCCTCGGCGTGAGCGACCAGCCGATCGAGCCGGCGCGACCGCTTCCGGCCTTCGACACGACGATCACGGGCGCCATCAACTACATCAGCGACGTTGACGATTACACCTTTGCCGCCACGGCGGGCCAGGTCGTCACCGTCGAGCGCCGATCGGGCACCCACGTCGACCTGAGCCTTCTCGGGCCGGCCGGAGACGTCGTCGCGGGCATTGGCAACACCACGGTTCTGATCGATCGATTCGCGCTCCCGGAGGACGGCACCTACACCGTGCGCATCGAGTCGAATGGCAACGGTGTCAGCGGCGAGGTCGACGACACCGGGGCCTACAGCTTTGCGGTGCTGCTGCCCGTCGTGGATCCCGTCCCGGTTCCGATCGAATTCGGAACGATGACGGCCGGAAGCATCGAAGTGCGCGGCGGCCGGGCGGCCTTCACGTTCGAAGTCGGTCCCGCGGAGGTGAACCGGCCGGTCAGCATCACGGTCTCGCCGCCCCCGGATCCCTTCGGCCAGGTGGTGACGCTGCTGCGGCCCGACGGATCCCAGCTGGCCCAGTCCTCGACGAATCGCGCGTTCAACGTCTGGGCGGTGGAAATCGACAGCGTCGTTCTGCCCGACGAGGGGACGTACACGATTCGCGTGTCCGATTCCGGCAACGACAACACCGGCGCCTTCGTCGTGGGGCTCAGCGACCAGCCGATCGAAGCGCCGACGCCGCTGGAGATCGGCTCGCGCACCGCCGGGTTCATCGGCTACGTCGCCGACGTCGACGAGTACACGATCAGCTCGAGCACCGGCGAGACCGTCTCGATCGCCGTGCAAAGTGACAGCGGCTTCAGCGTCGAGCTGACCGTGCTCGATCCGACGGGCGCGACGGTCCGGACGGTCACCGGCAGCGACAACCCGAGCACCAGCTTCACGCCGCAGGTGGGGCTGACCTACACCGTGCGGATCGAGCCGCGCGGCGGCACGGTGGATCAGCGACTGGACGATCGCGGCATCTACCAGATCGACATCTCCGACGCGTCGCGCCCTGCCGTCTACCCGGTGGACGACGGCGCCGTCGTGCCGCTGGCGCCGGGGCAGACGGTCGAACAGACGATCGACACGGCCGGGGACGTCGACGCCTACGCGTTCGAGGGGCTGCGCGGCCAGAGGGTGCGCATCGCGGTGGCGGTCGGCCGAAACGGTTCGGGCAACAACGCGCTGTCGGCTGACCTGCGACTGGTCGGGCCCGGTGGCGTGACCCTGTTCAATCAGACCTCGGGGAGCGAGCAGGACGTGCAGAACTATCTGCTGCCGGCCGACGGCACCTACCGAATCGAGGTGTCCGGCGGCGGCACCGTCGGGCCATACGTCCTGGGCCTGAGCGATCGTCCCGTCGAGGAGGCAGCACCCGTCGTCCTGACCAGCGGCGACGGAATCGTCGGCAATCTCCAGCCGCTGGTCGACGAGGACGTGTGCACGTTCACCTATACCGACGGCGACCTGGTCGATCTGAGCTTCTTCGGCGGGCCGGACGGCCAGATGCAGGTCCGCGTCGTCAACCCGATCGGCACGACGTTCACGACGCTGACCGGGTCGAGCGTCAGCCTCATCGGGTCGACCCTGCCGACATCGGGCGATTACCGGGTCGTCGTCACCCGGTCCGGTCGGACCACCGGCGCCTACCTTGGCTCGTTCGCGATGCGACCCGCCGGGTCGACGCTGCCCGCGGGGACGCTCGAAGGCGAGCCGCCCGCGGCCGTGACGGGGCGCGTCGACGCGTTCGACGTGACCCCCCCAATCGTCGCCGGCGAAGCCGCGGTGTCGGTCCCGCCGCTGCCCGCGATCGTGAGCGGATTCGATGACGCGGGTTCGACGCCGCTGACCTTTGGCGAGGCCATCGTCGGACAGTTCACCGAAGATGCCGGGCGACAGGTGTTCGAGTTCTTCGCGTCGGCGGGCGAGATCGTGCATCTCGACGTCGAGGCGACCACGCAGTTCGACGCCAACCTCGAGCTGCGCGACCCGGACGGCGTGCTGCTCGGATCGTCGACGGGCGGGGCGAATGCCGCGCTGGTGCGAAGCACCCCGAAGGACGGCACCTACCAGGCGATCGTCACCGGAAGCGGCAACGGCGGATTCGTCATCGGTGGAACGCTCCGTACGGCCGCGCCGACGCGCGCGATCACGCTCGACGGGCCGACGCTGACCGATGTGATAGACGCCCCGGCCGACCAGCACCGGTACATCTTCGATCTTGTGACCGCGACAACGATCGACCTTGTCATGTCGCCGGTCAACGGGAGCCTGCTGGACACGACCCTGAGGCTGTACTCGCCGGCGGGCCGCCAGATCACGTCGACCTCCAGCAGCGGAGCCGCGACGTTCGACAACCTGCACCTCCTCGAGACGGGGCAGTACGTCATCGTGGTAAGCGCCAGGTTGCCGGTCGGCGCCGGCGGTTACGGGATCACGCTGTCCACCGGCACGCCCACCACGATCACGCCGAACCCCATCGGCGCCGTCGGTTTCGGGGAGACGGTCGCCGGATCGATCGATAACGCCGGCGACGCCTACGAGCTATCGCTCGTGGTCGGCGCCACGGAGGTCGGCAGCCCGGTGTCGATCGTCGTCACCGCACCGCCCGATCCGTTCGGTCAGATCCTGGAGCTGTTCGGACCTGACAATGTGCGCATCGGCGTGGTGTCGTCGAATCGGTCGTTCGGCGTGTGGGCCGTCGAACTGGACGACGTCTACCTGCCGGTGGAAGGCACCTACACGATTCGCGTGCGGGAGACCGGCGACAACGATACGGGCGCCTTCACGATCGGCGTAAGTGACCAGCCGGTCGAGCCGCCGACGCCGATCGCGGGGTTCAACCAGGTGATCGGCGGCACGATCGATTTCGTCGGCGACGTGGATGGCTTCACGTTTGCGGGTCTTGCCGGTCAGGTCGTCACCGTCGAGCGCGTCTCGGGCG
Source organism: Phycisphaeraceae bacterium (assembly GCA_002686995.1). Lineage (GTDB taxonomy): Bacteria > Planctomycetota > Phycisphaerae > Phycisphaerales > Phycisphaeraceae > NYZC01. The sequence goes on from NYZC01000251.1 coordinate 2,964, forward strand.
GTAGCGCGGACGTGACGCTGTACCGGCCCGACGGGTCGGTGCTGGCCGGCGGCGGGGTGAACGACACGCGGCTGCACCTGGTCACGCTGCCCGAGGACGGCACCTACAGCGTGCGCGTCGAAGCGAGGAACGGCCCGGTCAACAGCGAGGTGGACGACACCGGCGCCTACAGCTTCGTCGTCTGGAACGCGAACCGCAGCCCCGTCCCGATCCCGATCGGCTTCGGCGAGACGCAGCAGGGCGTGTTCGCGGCCGAAGGTGACCTCGTCGACTTCAGCCTCGCCGTGTCGGCCGGGCAGGTCGGCAGTTCGATGTCCATCGTGGCCACGGCGCCGCCTGACCCGTTCGGGCAGATCGTCGAGCTGTTTGATCCGTCAGGCGCCCGGATTGCCGTCCAGTCGACGAATCGCGCTTTCGGCGTCTGGGCGGTCGAACTGGACGATGTCGGGCTTCCGGTCGAGGGCGACTACCTGATCCGGGTCCGCGACTCGGGCGACGACAACACGGGGACGTTCACGCTGGGCGTGAGCGACCAGCCGATCGAGCCACCGACGCCGATCGCGGGATTCAACCAGGTCATCTCGGGCGCGATCGATTTCGTCGGCGACGTCGACGACTTCACGTTTACCGGGGCAGCAGGCCAGCTGGTCACGATCGAGCGGAACAGCGGCAGCAGCGCGGAGGTGACCCTGTACGGTCCGAACGGGTCGATCGTGGCCGGCGGCGGGGTGAACGACACGCGGCTGCACCTGGTCACGCTGCCCGACGGCGGCACTTATTCAGTCCGCGTCGAGGCGAAGAACGGCCCGATCAGCGGCGAGGTCGACGATACCGGCGCCTACAGCTTCACGGTCTGGGACGTGACGCGGGACGCGCCGCCGATTCCGATCGGTTTCGGCGAGACGCAGCAGGGCACGTGGGTCGCGGAAGGCGACTACGTCACGTTCAGTCTCGACGTGCAACCCGGGCAGGCCGGCGCCATCGCATCGTTCGTCGTCACGCCTCCGCCCGATCCGGCCGGACAGATCGTCGAGCTGTTCGATCCGACCGGTGCGCGAATCGCCGTGCAGTCGACGAATCGCGCGTTCGGCGTCTGGGCCGTGGAGCTTGACGACATTCTTCTTCCGGTCGAGGGCGAGTACCTGGTCCGGGTACGCGAGACGAACGACGACCAGATCGGCACGTTCACGCTGGGGGTCAGCGACCAGCCGATCGAGACGCCGGCGCCGATTGCGGGTTTCAACCAGGCCATCGGGGGTGCGATCGATTTCATCGGCGACGTCGACGAGTTCACGTTCGCGGGGATCCCGGGGCAGATCGTCACCGTCGAGCGGAACTCGGGGAGCCACGTGGACCTGACGCTCTTCGGGCCCGACGGTTCGGTCGTGTCCGGCGGTGGGGTCAACGACACGCGCCTTCACCTGGTGACCCTTTCCGACAATGGCACCCACACCGTGCGCGTCGAGCCGCGCAACGGGCCGATCAACAACGAGCCGGACAACGTCGGCGCCTACAGCTTCACGGTCTGGGACGTGACGCGCGACGCGGCCCCGATCCCGATCGGCTTCGGCGACACGCGAGACAGCGCGCTCGTGACAGAGGGCGACTACGTCACGTTCAGCTTCGCCGTGCTGCCCGAGCACATCGGATCGCGCGTGTCGATCGCGGCTTCGCCGATGCCCGATCCCGCGGGTCAGATCGTCGAGCTGTTCGCACCGAACGGGACGCGCATTGCGGTGAACTCGACCAGCCGGGCGTTCGCGAGCTGGACGGTCGAGCTTGACGACGTGGCGCTTCCCGTCGAGGGCGAATACCTGATTCGCGTCCGTGAGACGAACGACGACCATTCGGGGACGTTCACGCTGGGCGTAAGCGATCAGCCGATACCGGCCGGGACCGAGCCGATCACCGATGACAACGTGCCGCTGAGCCGGCGAATCGATCCGTTCGCCGACGTGGACCGGTTCACGTTCGATGCGCTGCAGGGCGAGGCGTTCACGGTGGTCGTCGACGCGGCGGGCAGTCTGAACGTCGACGCGGCTATCCTGGATTCCAGCGGCTTCGCGCGCGCGGCCGTGTCGTCGGGCAGCGATGCGACGATCAGCAACTTCGTGGCGCCAGCGGATGACACCTACACGATCCGGGTCGAACCAGGCGGTTCGACGGTCTCCAACGAGGCCGGCCGGACCGGCGACTACACGATCAGGCTCGAGCGGATCATCGTCGCACCCAACCTCGCGGTGGCCGACGTCACCGTGCCCGGGGCCGGCCTGCAGAGCGGCGACCTCGCGTCGTTCAGCTTCACCGTGGAGAACACGGGCAACGCGCCGACCGGGGCGGCGGACTGGTCCGACCGCGTGGTGCTCAGCACGAATGCCCAGTACGGCGACGGGGACGACGTCCCGCTGGGCGTCTTCCCCCGTTCGGGCGCGCTGGAACCGGGCGAGACCTACACCGCGAACGTCGATGCGACGATCCCCGACGGCGTGAACGGCGACTTCTTCCTCATCGTCGAGACCGACTCGGGCAACCAGGTGCTCGAACTGTTCGGCGAGACGGACAACGTGACGTCGAGCACCGCGACGTTCCGCATCGACGCGGCGCCGTACCCGGACCTTGTCGTCGAGGATCTGGCGGTTCAGGTTGACCCGACCGTGATCGACGCGGGCAACGCGCTGGAATTCGATGGTGACGATGATCTCGTGGCGTTCTCCGACGCGCTCGGCAACTTCGGGTCGGCGGACTTCACCGTGGCGTTCTTCGTGCGGGCCCAGGCCGACGGCGTCACCCGGTACCTCCTCGGCAAACGTGGCACGTGCGGCCATTCGAGCTTCTGGAACATCGGCTACAACGGCACGGGAACCGTGTTCGTCGAACTCGATCCCGATGTTTCCGGTTCCCTCTACCACGCCTTTGGCACGCAGAGCGTCGTCGCGGACGGAGCATGGCACCACGTGGCGCTTGTTCGCAGCGGCGCGACGGCTTCGCTGTACGTCGATGGCGACCTCGATACGCAGAGCGTGGGCGCCGGCACGGCGAATCTCGACAACACGGCGCCGTTGTTGCTGGCGGACAACGTTTGCGTCGGCCAGAACGGAACGGAGAGGGCCGCGGGTCAGATCGACGAGCTTCGTCTTTGGAACGAAGTGCGCACCGAGCCACAGATCGAGTCGGAGATGAACCGTCCGCTGACCGGCGACGAGACCGGGCTGGTCGGCTATTTCCGATTCGACCAGGATTCGGGTCAGGCTGCAATCGACGATTCGTCGGCCGGACTCGACGGCGTGCTCGGGGGCGGTGTCACGTCGGCGATGCCCCAGCGCGTCGCGTCGACCGCGCCGATCGCGGTCGCCTCGCCGACCCCGTCGCTCCTCTCGGCCGGCAAGCCCGTGACCGGAAGCGGGTTTTTCAACAGCGGCAGCGAGACCTTTCCATTCGACAACGTCACCGACGGGCGGATCAACGACACCGGGACCGGGTTCGACTGGTCGTTCTGGCTGACGCAGGGCGGCACGAACGACCACGTCGTGATCGATCTCGAAGACGTCGTGCGCATCGACGCGTTCCGGATCCAGAACACGCACAACCGCAGTCACCACGATCGCGGGACGCGCGACTTCAGGATCGAGGTCTCGGAGGACGGCGTGAGCTACACGACCGTCGTCGACGACACGCTGGCCGACGTCAACGGCGCCGAGTTTCCCTTCGAGACGTTCAGCCTCGCCCAGGCCGTCACCGGCCGGTTCGTCCGGTTCCAGGTCGATTCGTTCCGGGGATTCGGCGGCGGTCTCAACGAGATCGAAGTGTACGGCGGCTCGGGTGCGACGACGCTCACCGGCCACCGTGTCACCTGGACGACCGCGAACCGCGGCGATCTCGACGCGCTCGGCGGTTTCGACGAGCGCGTCACGGTGACCAACCTCACGACCGGCGCGCAGGTGATCAATGCCGTGCTCGGCGTGCCGGACGACCTCGCGGCGGGCGCGACGCTGGACAACATGTTCACGTTCAACGCCGTGACGCCCGGCCGGTACCGCGTGCAGGTCACGACCGACGCGGGCGACGCGTTCTTCGAGTTCAACGCCGGCGGCCACGACGCGGCGGAGCAGAACAATTCGTCCGAGACCGAGTTCGTCATCGACGGGCCCGACCTGGTGGTGACCGACGTCACGGCGCCGGCGGGTCTCATCGTCGGCGATCCGGCCGAGGTGCCGGTCACCTGGACCGTCCGCAACGACGGGCCGGCGACAGGCATCGTCGGTTCGTGGATCGATCGGGTTTACCTGAGCACCGACGACGTCGTCGGCAACGGTGACGAAGTGGCGGTCGGCGAGGCGACGCGCATCGGGCGGCTCGATCCCGGCGCCGACTACACCGCGAACCTGACGGTGACGCTGCCCACCGGTCTGACCGGCCGCTTCCATCTTTACGTGGTGACGGACGATGACAGCTCGGCGCCGGAACCCGACGGCGAGGACAACAACGCGTCCTCGACGGTGCCGATCGAGGTCGCGGTGCCGTGGGCCGACCTGGGGGTCGAAGCCGTGGCGGTGACGCCTTCGGCGGCGCTGAGCGGGCGCCCTGTCACCGTGACCTGGCGTGTGCGCAACACGGGCACGGGCACCACGAACGTCAACTCGTGGGTGGACCGGATCGTGCTGTCGGCCGACGACGTCCTGGACGCGGGCGACACCGAGCTGGGCACGTTCGTGCGCAGCGGCGCGCTGGGCGTGGACGGCAACTACACGGCCGAATCGACCCTGAACCTTCCCGAGGGCGTCGAGGGCGCCTTCCACGTGTTCGTGATCGCCGACAGCGGCGAGCAGGTCTACGAGTTCGACTTCGAGGACAACAACGCGGGGCGGACCGTGAATCCGATCCAGGTGACGCGCGTGCCCGACCCCGACCTGGTCGTCGCCGATGTCGCGAGCCCGGCCGGGGCGAACCCGGGCGAGTCGTTCAACGTGCAGTTCACGGTGGAGAACGTCGGGGAAGGCGACGCCGCGGCGTCGTGGGTCGACCGCGTCTACGTCTCGCCGGACGGCACGCCGACGGGCGCGACGCTTCTGGCGACGGTGCCGCGGGACGCGGACCTAGCCGGTCACGGCGGCGCGGGCGGAGTCGGTGCGAGCTACCAGGTCGAGGTCGAAGTGGTGGCGCCGGCGCTCGCCGACGGCGATTACCGGATCGTCGTCGTGACCGACGACGAGAACGCGGTCTTCGAGGATCTACCCGGCGGCGCCGGGGAGGCGAACAACCTGCTCGTCTCGAGCCAGGTGCTCTCGATCACGCACCCGGATCTCGTGCCAGTCATCGACAACGTGCCCGCGAACGCGACCAGCGGGGACACCGTGCCGGTCACGTTCACGGTGACGAACGAGGGCACGGGTACGGCGCCGGGACCGGGGAGCTGGATCGATCGCGTCTACCTGTCGGAAGACACGCAGGTGGACGCCGGCGACCGCCTGCTGGCGGAACGCGTCGAGCCCGGGCCGCTCGCGCCGCTGGCGGACTACGAGGTGACGCTCGACCTGCCGCTGCCGATCGACGTGTCCGGCACGCGCTTCATCATCGTGGTCACCGACGACGACGACGAGGTGCAGGAGACGGCCGACGAGGACAACAACGTCGTCTCGAGCGTCGTGGAGATCGCGCTCGCGCCGTTCGCGGACCTGGTGGTATCCAACATCCTCGGGCCGCCGCTGAGCGTCGGCGATCCGATCACGATCACCGTCGACTGGACGCTTTCGAACATCGGGACGGGACCGGGTCTGGCGGACACGTGGGTGGAACGCATCGTCGCATCGACCGACGACGTCTTCGGCGACGGCGACGACCGCCTGCTCGCGGAGGTCACCCACACCGGCCTGATCGCAACGACCGACGAGGTCGAGCGCAGCCACACCTTCCGCCTGCCGCCCGCCTTCTCCGGCCGCTACGTGCTCTACGTGCAGACCGACGCGACCGGCGCGGTGTTCGAGAACGGCAGCGAAGCGAACAACGTCGCGCGGATGCCGGGCGACTTCGACGTCGTCCTTCAGCCGTACGCCGACCTGGTCGTCGAGAGCGTCGCGACGGATGCGGTCGGCGCCAGCGGACAGCCGTTCGGCGTCTCGTGGCGGGTGCGCAACGACCCCGCGAACGCGATCGGCCAGACCAGCACCAGCTCGTGGAACGATCGGGTCCAGCTCGCCACGAACCCCGACGGCACGGGCGTCGTCGCGACCTACTCGTTCAACCACGTCGGCGTGCTCGCGGTCGACGGCTTCTACGATCGCGCGGCGACGCTGACGCTGCCGAACGGCATCAGCGGAACCTTCTATGCGAAGGTCATCACGGGCGGGCCGTTCGAGTTCGTGTTCACCGACAACAACGACGCGGTGTCCGGGCCGTTCGAGGTGACGCTGACGCCGCCGCCGAACCTGACGGTGACCGACATCGTCGTGCCGACGCAGCCGGTGACGTCGGGCACGCGCATCGACCTGTTCTGGACGGTGCGCAACCAGGGGCCGGGCGACGCGTTCGGAAGCTGGACCGACACGGTCCGTCTCGTCGAAGTCGGCGGCGGCAGCCCGTCGATCAACCTCGGGACGCTCACCTTCACCGCGCCCCAGGGCGGTCTGCAGGCCGGCACGACCTACACCCGCCAGGAGCAGTTCACCCTTCCGGTCAACGCCAGCGGCGTCTACCGCGCCGAGGTGATCACGAACTCGAACGGCGCCCTGTTCGAGCCCGAACGGGGCGACAACACCGTGCTGGACGACGCGTCGCTCCAGATCGAGCTGCGCCCGAGGCCGGACCTGCAGGTGCAGCAGATCCTCGCGCCGCAGTCGGCGTCCGGGGGCGGCACGGTGGCGCTCGAGTTCATCGTGATCAACCAGGGCACGGTACCGACGACCACGCCGATGTGGCAGGACGCGGTGTTCCTGTCGCTCGATAACGCGATCAGCGGCGACGACATCCGGCTCGGCACGTTCACGAACGGCGCCGCGCTGGGGCCGGGTGAGCAGTACCGGACGCAGACCGGCAGCGTGACGATCCCGCGCCGGTTCCGCGGCCAGGTCTTCCTCATCGTCCGTACCGACAACGCCAGCCAGGTCGACGAGTTCCCGAACGACGAGAACAACACGCTGGCGGTGCCGCTCGACGTGGATCCGCTGCCGCCGTCGGACCTGGTGCTCTCGGGGGTGGTCGCGCCGGACCAGGCGTTCGACGGCCAGTCGATCGAAGTGAGCTGGACGGTGATCAATGACGGCGCCGGCGAGACCGACCGCGACGGCTGGACCGAGACGGTCTGGTTGGCACGCGACCGCAATCGACCATCACCGGTAAAACCCAACGGCGGCGTCGAGGACTACCTGCTCGGCACGTTCACCCATACCGGCTCGCTGGAGGTCGGCGAGTCGTACGAGGTGACGCGCACCGTCCGGCTGCCCTCGAACGTGACGGGCATGTTCTTCATCACCCCGTGGACCGACACCCCCGGCGTGCTGCTCCAGGACACGACGGCCGACAACATCAATCCGGACGACCCGAACGAGATCAACAACAACGACTACAAGGCGCGCCCGATTACGATCCTGCTGACCCCGCCGCCCGACCTCGTCGTCGACGCGGTCCTGCCACAGGCGGTCGGGCAGGGCGGGGCGCCGTTCACCGTGTCCTGGACCGTGCGCAACATCGGGCAGGGCCGGACCGGCGAGAGTAAGTGGGAGGATCGCGTTTACCTTGCGACGTCGCCCGACCTCTCCGGACCCGAACTGGCTCTCGGCCGGATCCCCCATGACGGCGCCCTCGAGGTGGGGCAGAGCTACACCGCCGAGGCGACGTTCGACCTGACGCCCGCGGCGGCCGGCACGTACGTCGTCGTGGAGACGGGATTCGGTGTCTTCGAGGGTCCGCTCAAGGACAACAACCAGGGCGCGGCCCCGACGGACGTGACGAACGACCCGGCGGACTTCATCGTGACCTCGGTCGTGACGCCGCCGGAAAACGATTCAGGCGAGTTGGCGCTGATCGAGTACACCGTGCAGAACCAGGGCCCGAACGTGTGGGCGGGGACGCAATACTGGAGCGACCGGGTCTTCATTTCGCCGGACGACGTGTTCATCGGCCACCGGGCGACGTTCCTCGGCAACGTGACGCACATCAACGCCGGCGGCCTTCCGAGCGGCGCCAGCTATACCGAGTCGCAGGAGTTCCGGCTGCCGAAGGGCATCGGCGGCGAATTCTACATCTACGTCTTCACGAACACCTCGGGCGTCGACACCGACGCGACGGGCGACAACACGCGCAGCCTTGCGAACTTCAGGAGCCGGGCGTTCGAAATCCAGGGCAACAACGAGGGATCGGCGCCGATCGCCGTGACGTTCCGCGAGCCGGACCTGGTCGTTTCGGACCTGAGCGGGCCGGCCGAAGCGCCGACGGCGGGCGAGGACATCCAGGTCGGATGGACCGTGACCAATGTCGGCACCCGCGCGACGCGCGAGGGGTCCTGGATCGACCGCGTTTACCTGTCGACCGACGCGTCGCTGGACGACGGCGACCAGTTCCTCGGCGCCGCGAACCGCTTCGGCGTGCTGGATATCGACGGCTCGTACGACAGGTCGCTGACGGTGGCGCTGCCCGACGGCATCGAGGGCGACTTCCACCTGCTCGCCTTCGCGGACTCGAATCTCGCGGGCCCGCCGCCGCCCGACGGTCCGAGCGTGGGTTTCGAGTTCGGCATCCACGGCACGTTCGCGCGCGTGCCCGAGTATCCCAACGAGGGCAACAACATCACCGCGTTGCCGCTCCCCGTGCTGCCGGCCGAGCCGCCGGATCTGCAGGTGACGGACGTGACGATTCCTGTCCGCATCGCCGTGGGGCAGGACTTCACCGTGACGTGGCAGGTCACGAACGTCGGCACTGGCGCGACGTCGGACAAGACGCCGCGATGGGACGACCTGGTCTACCTGTCGCGCGACCGCTTCCTCGACCTCTCGGCCGACCGGTTCCTCGCGACTGAGCCGCACGACGGCGTGCTCCTGCCGGGCGAGCGCTACACCGCGCAGCGTACGTTGCGGGCGCCGTCGGGCGTCGTGGGCGAGTTCTTCGTGATGGTCGTGACCGACCCGACGCGGAACGATCCGCGCGGCCGGGTGTACGAAGGCCCGTTCGAAACCAACAACACCGGGGCCAGCGACGATCCGCTGATCATCGAGCTGCCTCCGCCGGCCGACCTGCAGGTGGTCGACATCCTGCTGCCGCCGGAGGCGAAGGTCGGCGACCCGGTGCGCATCGAGTGGACCGTGCGCAACGAGGGCACGAACCCGGCGAAGGGCAGGTGGAGCGACTCGATCTACCTCAGCACCGACGCGGAATGGGACATCAACGACCCGTTCATCGGCCGCGCCCGGTTCACCGCGCCGGGCGGCGCGCTGGCGCCGGATGGGACGTACACCCTGTTCTTCGAGGGCACGCTGCCGCCGGCCCGGCCGGGCGGCTATCGCGTCATCGTGCGCACCGACATCTTCAACGAGGTGTACGAGGACCTGAACGAGCAAAACAATCGGACGCCGTCGCCCGGCACGATCGACCTGACCGTCGAGCAGCTGGAACTGGGCGTCCCGTTCGAGACGACGTTGAGCACCGGCCAGGAGCGCCTGTTCGAGGTGAGCGTCGGGCTCGACCAGGCGCTGGTGGTGACGGTTGAATCGGACGCCGCCCGCGCGGCCAACGAGATCTTCGCCCGCTTCGACGACGTACCCAGCGGCGTGGTGTTCGACGCGGCTTACGAGGGTTCGCTCGCGCCGAACCAGGCGGTCGTCGTGCCCTCGACGCAGCCTGGCCGGTACTTCATGCTCGTGCGCGGCCACGCCGAGCCGGCGGCGGACACCCCGACCACGGTGCTCGCCCGCGTGCTGCCTTTCGGCATCATCGACGTCGTGCCCGACGTCGGCGGCGACTCGAAGTTCGTGACGACGACGATCCTCGGCGCGCAGTTCAAGCCCGGCGCCATCGTCAAGCTGGTGCGCCCGGGCATCCACGAGGTCGAGCCGGTCCGGTTCGAGATCGTGGACAGCACGAAGATCATCGCCATCTTCGACCTGACCGATGCGCCGCGCGGCCTCTACGACGTCGCCGTCACCAATCCTGACGGCGAAACCGCGACGATTCCGTACAGGTACCTCGTCGAGCGCGCACTCGAGCCCGACGTGACGGTCGCGCTGGGCGGGCCGCGCGTGCTGGCCCCGGGCCAGACCGGTTTCTACGGCGCGTCGCTGATCAGCCGTACGAACGTCGACACGCGCTATACGCAGTTCGCGTTCGGTGTTCCCGAGCTTGGTCTCAACGGCCAGCTGTTCAACCTGCCGTACGTCGTCTTCGCCTCCAACCTGCGCGGCGAGGCCGAGGGGCCCGCCGACGGCCGTCTCGACGACGTGCCGTTCGCCAGCCTCGTCTCCGATGTGAACACGCCGCGCAAGCTCGAAGGTGAGATCCTGGCGCCGGGCGTCGTGTTCGACCTCGCGACGCAGCAGTTCGCCGGTCGCAGCTTCAGCGCGCAGATCTACGAAGGCCTTGCCGAGATCCTCGCGGAGAACCCCAAGGCGCTGGAGGGCATCGAGGACGAGGACATCGCGTTCAAGTTCCATCTCGTCGCGTCGGCGACCTCGCTCACCCGCGACGAGTTCATCGCGCAGCAGACGATCGAGGCGCTGGCGATGCGCGACGCGATCCTGGCTGATGCCGAGGCGCCGCTCGGGCTGATGGTGCTCGCGGCGGACCCGGACAACTGGGTGAGCCTCTACCTGGCCGCGCTCGAGGCGGCGCAGCTACTGCGTCCGCTCGACGAGGCGCCGCCGATCCGCGAGGACCCGCTGGTGGTCAGCCTCATGTCCGTGATCGCCACCGGCCTGCTCGTCGGACCGGGCGGCGAGCCGATCCTCGCCGACGCCGACCTGCTCGAGTTCTTTGCACAGGTGCGCGGATGGTACGGGCACGATCCGGACGTCATCGGCGGCGCGGCGCCGCCGGACTTCGAGGACTTCGACCTCGGCACGTCGCGGCGGACGCATTTCGAGGCCTTCGAGATCTTCGTCCCGTTCGGCGAGGTGCGGCTGGACATCCCTCCCGGCGCGCCGATCGCGCCGGTCAGCTTCGCGAGCTTCCTCGAGGGTGACGCGGCGGGTACGGGCGGCCTGGCCATGCTCGTGGGACCGTTCGGATTCGGCGGCGAGCAGTACCTGCCGGTCGAGCAGCCGCTTCCCTACAGCGTCTACTTCGAGAACGCGTCGAGCGCCGGCAGCGCCGCCGGTGAGATCCGCATCGTCGTGCCGCTCGACGACGACCTCGACCCGCGCCGCTTCCGTCTCGGCGACATGCGAATCGGCGACATCGAGATCAACCTGCCCGAAAGCCGGGGCGCGTTCTCCGGCCAGTTCGATTTCGCGCAGCAGCTCGGATTCGTGATCCGCGTCACCGCCGGGCTCGACATTCCGACGAACACCGCGCAGTGGCTGATCCAGTACATCGACCCGAACACCGGCGAGGTCGTGCAGGATCCGGCCCTCGGCCTGCCGCCGAACGACGCCGACGGCTCGGGCGCCGGCTTCGTCACCTTCACGACCAGCCCGCTGCCGACGGCCGCGACCGGCGACACGATCGACATGCAGGCGCGCGTCCTGTTCAACACGGCGCCGCCCGAGGACACACAGACGCTCACTCAGACCGTCGACGCGGTCGCGCCGGTGAGCACGCTGACCGCGACGAGCCTGTCCCAGGACGGCGCCGACTTCCTGTTGGAGTGGACGGCGACCGACGAACCGGGCGGATCGGGCGTGCAGCACGTCACCGTCTACGTCGCCGAGGACGGCGGCGATTTCCGGATTCTCCTGGCGCAGTCCACCGAGACGTCGTTCGTCTTCGAGGGCGAGGCCGGCCGGACCTACGAGTTCCTCACGCTGGCGACCGACCAGGCCGGCAACCAGGAGGCGCCGCCGCCGGGCATCGCCGCGCCGGACGACGGGTCGCGCCCGAATCTCGGCTCGCTGCCGGATGTGCTGGCCACCACGATGCAGGAGCTGGGCGACCCGCCGCCGCCGAGCCCGCAGCCGTCGACGAACCCGCTGTTCCTGCAGTCCGAGGCGCAGATCCCGCAGGCGCCGCCGAGCACCCGCGCGAGCGAGTTCGAGACCGTCATCAGCCCGTTCGTCGCCCGCTCGTTCGCGACGGGGATCGATCCGAGCTTCTCCGGCATCGGCCCGATGGCGATCCTGCCGTTCGACGACGGCTCGGTGCTGGCCAGCGGCGGTCTGAACCGCGGGTCGCTCTTCCGCTTCGGCATCGAGGGCGGCGACGCGGTCGA
>NYZC01000252.1 GCA_002686995.1 Phycisphaeraceae bacterium
CGAAGGTGCCGACGACGCCGTCGGCGAAGACGTCGCCCTCCATGGTGCCGGTGACCTCGAAGTTGCGCAGGTTGCCGTTCGGGCCGGAGATGAACAGCGACGAGGATCCCAGCATGTCGCCTTCGACCAGGAAGTTCTTCATCTCGCCGGTGACCCGCAGGTCGACGTCCTCGATGTCGGAGGACGGCCGGAACTGGTCGAGCCGTCCGGTGATGACGTTCAGACCGTCGATGATGTCGAGGGTCTTGATCGCCTTCATGCTGTTGCCGAAGCTGAAGAACGAGTCCTTGATCTGGTAGGCCGAGATCGTGCCGAGGTCGACGTTGCCCGTGGCGAACGTCTCGTCGATCACGCCGGCGATGCCCTCGGTGCTGCCGAGGAACGTCGCGAGGTCGTTCAGGCGGTTCGCGGTCTCGGGCGCGAACTCGCTGGGGCGCACCGATGGCGTGAACTCGCTCGTCGTCAGCGCGGTGCCCTTGCCGGTGGCGGTCAGGTCGCCCATCGTCGAGCCCGGCGTGTACAGCACGTCGCGGATGCCGAACCCGTCCACGGTCGTGTCGCCGAAGACGCTGTCGGCGAACGAGAACACGGTGCTGTTGAGCAGGCCGAACCCGCGGCGCACGTTGATGTCGCCGATGTCGATGCCGCTGATGATCGTGCCGATGATGCCGCCGATGCCGCGCAGATCGATCTCCCTGATCTCGAGATCCGGGCGGTTGATCGGATCCTGGATCTCGCCGCGGAAGAAGGAGTTCACCGACTCGATCGTCGACTCGCGGAACGCGTCCTGGAAGACTTCCGCGTTGATGATCGCCCCGTCCGTCAGGCTGATGCGCTCGATCAGGGCCGTGGCGAAGATGTCGCCGCGGATATCGGAGCCGAGCCCCTGGTTCGTCACGGTGCCGATGACGCCGCCGATCGGGCGCCCGACGGAGTTGTCGAAGAACGTGCCGGAATCGCCCGCGAACAGGCCCGAGAAGGCCATCTGGCCGGTGCCGCTCGGCGCCAGACCCTCGCCGATCTGCGTGAAGTTGATGTTGCCGCTGGCGGCGATCGGACCGGCGATGCCCTCGAAGAGATCGGGATCGTCGACGCGCTCGGCGTTGGCCTCGACGCGATCGATCGTGCCGCTGGCCACCACGTTGCCGACGCTCTGCTCACCGATGAGCCGATCCACGTTGTCCACGTTGATGGCATGGTTCTGCTGGACGAACGGGTAGGGCAGGTCGCCGAGCACGGTCACGCGCTCGAACGCCTCGGCGTTCGGGTTGATCGCGGCCCCGGTGTGATTGCGGGGCAGGCCGATCGGACCGGCGTTGCGAATCGTGCCCACGTTGCCGGCGCTGAAGTTGACCAGCTCGCCGCCGGTGTTGTTCCGGTACAAGGTGAGGCTCGCGGCGCCGTCGGCGGCCGTGATGCTGTTGATATCGAGATCGGTCGAAAGGCTGCTCGTCGCCAGGACGCTGAAGACGTCGACGGGGCCGTCGCCATTGATCGCGATGCGGAACTCGGGGATGTCGCTCGCGCCGTCAGCGCCTCCATCGCCCCCGTCCCCACCGTCGCCGCCGTCGCCGCCGGTGTCCACGCCGCTGCCGAACTCGGCGGTCGGATCGTCCTCGAACGCGACCCGGCCGTCGGTGGTCGGCAGTACGGAGAGCCCGTCGCCGATGACGACCAGCTGGCTGATCTCGGCCGGCGCGCTGTTGCCGAACGTCTGCGCGTTGATGCTCACGGAGCCGTCGATGGTGGCGTTGACGATGACGCTGCCGCCGGAGCCCTCGATGCCGTAGAGGGTCAGCGCGACGGTGGCCGGGTCGACGGCGGGCACGCCCGTGCCGTCACCGTTGTCTCCGTCACCGTCGCCGTCATCGCCGTCGCCCCCGTCCCCGTCACTGGTCACGGCGATCGGCAGGTCGCCGAGCGATTCCTCGCCCGGCGTGAACCGGATCTCGGCGCCGGAATCGTCGGTGACCGTGAAGCCCGTGCCCGGCGTGAGCACGAACGAGGTGGGCGAGCCGCCCGAACCGAAGAAGGGCGACGCTTCGACGTCACCCCCCACGCGGATGTAGCGCACGTTGCCGCCCGGGCCGGTCGAGATGCCGGGGCCGAGGAAGTCGCCGACGACGTCGATCAGGTCGATGATGCCGTCGGCGCCCACGCCGTCCTGGTTGGCGCGGAACTCGGCGAAACCGAGAAAGTCCGTGCCGTTCTCGGTCACGAGGCCGACGTCACCGTCGATGCGCACCAGGCCGATCCCCCGATCGGCGAGAAGGCTGCCGATGAACCCGCCGCCGGAATCCACGACCTGGTAGTCGCCGCCGACCGGGGGCGGGAAGAAGCCGTCGTTGAGGTACAGTCCGCTGGAGCCGCGGATCAGGCCGACGCTGCCGTTGGGCACGTCGAACTGGCTCAGGCCGCCATCCGCGCTGCCCACGAACGCGGCCTCGACCGAGCGCAGATTGCCGTTGCCGATCACCAGGTTCTCGAACGAGTTGTTCACGACGTAGTTGCCGGCGCGAAGGGCGCCGAGGTCGCCGCGATTGACCGTGAGCGGCACCGCGTCCAGCCCGGCCATCGTGACGAGGTTGTTCGTCGCGTGGATCCCGCCGACGGCGATGTCCCCGACGTCCTCGACGGTCAGCAGGTACGTGGTGTCGACGCCGCTGGAGAAGATCGCCTCGCCGTCGAAGAATCCGGTGTCCAGCACGCCGTTGAAGTTGGCGTCGCCGGGCCACGCCACGGCGAACCTGAATTCACCGGGACGGTCGGTGGTGAACGTGAACGGAGCGCCCCGGACGAACCTAGGATCCACGTTCGAGTAGTCCGACGCGATCAGCCGCCCGTCCGGATCGAACACGCCGACGTTCAGGCGGAGTTGGCCGAGCGAGAAGAGCTGGACCGTCACAGTCTGTCCGGCCATCAGCGCCACGGACCAGTAGTCGACGTTGTCGCTCGAAGGATCGTCAAGACCCTGGTCGACGCGAAGCAGACCGCTGGCCCGCACGACGTTGTCGAGGCCGCCGGCGCCGCTGCGCACCGAGCCGAGCGGCTGGGCGGTGTCGAACGAATCGTTCTCGAACTGCGTGCCGTTCCACAGCTTCGGCCCGACCGCGATCGTGCCGAACAGCACGTCGTCGTCGATGTCGAACAGGTCGAAGAAGCCCTCGTCGAGTCCCTCGTCGGCCGTGACCAGGCCCTGGAACAGGGTGCCCGCGTTCTCCGCGTCGGCCTCCTCGTTGATCGGCTTGTGCTCGACCTCGGTCTGGATGTCGCTGATCGTGGGCACGCCCGGATCGTTGAGGATGGTGAGCCGGCCGGTCAGCGAGTCGAAGGTCTTCACCTGGCCCACGCGTCCGAGCACGTTCATGTCGAACCCGGAGAGGTAGGTCGGATCGAACATTGCGTCGCCGCTGTCCGTGCCGATCGAATCGGTGGTGATCAGGTTGCGCAGCTCGCCGTCGATGCTGAAGTTGTTCGGCCGCACGGGCGGCCCCTCGGGCTGACCGGACGTCTCGCCCGTGATCAGCCATCCGGCGTAGATCACGTCGACCGAGCCCGGCACCCGAACCTGCCCGGTGACGGTGCCGCCGACGAAGATGTTGCCCACCGCCTGGTCGGTGCCCGCATCGGATTCCGTGCCGAGCAGCACCATGAGCGCCGCCGATTCCGCCGTCGCCTCGTTCAGCAGCGGCAGCAGTCCCGTGGAGTTGTCGACCGCGAGGAGCTCGTTGCGCGCGAAGTCGAACGCGATGTCGCCCACAGTCGGGCGCAGCGAGCCCGGGTCGGTCGAGGTGACCAGACCCGCGGCGGCGGCGGTGTCCACGTCGATGTCGATCAGGCGGCCGAACAGGTTGTCCATCGCGAACAGGGTGTCGCGCTTGAAGTCGATGCCGCCGACCTCGACCGGTCCGTCGGCCCCGGTGACGACGCCGATGGCCGTGACCGCGTCCACGGCCGTGATCACGCCGGTGACCGGGTCGAAGCTGTAGTCGATCCGGAAGAGGCTGCTTGCGGAGTCGCCGTCCTCGGTATCGGGATCGCCGACGACGTACAGGGCCTGGTCGGAGCTGAACGCCATCGCGTCGACGCGGCCGCGCGGTCCGATGCTGGCGGCATCGATCGACGTGAACGCGCCGGTGAGCGGGTCGAGCTCGCCGAGCGTGGGCGTGCCGCCCAGGTCGTAGACCGCATAGAGCTGCTCGATGCCGTCCCGGTCAGGATCACCGAAGTCCATGCCGCTGATCTCGCCGAGCAGGTCCCCGGTGGCCGCGCTGCGCACCGCGGTCGGCGTCAGCGCCCGCCCGGTCGGATCCACCAGCGCGATCTCGTCGCCGATCGAGAGGATGGCGCCTTGGTTCGGCGAGCCGCCGCCGTCGACGAGCAGGCCGCCGGCGTCCACGCCGTCCGTGTCGACAATCACGATCTGGCTTCCGTCGCGCGACACCGACAGGGCATCGATCCGGTCCATGTTCGCGCCGAGCAGACGGTCCGCGAGCGCGTTGCGCTGCGAGAAGTACGAGAGCAGCGTCGGCGCGACGATGATGCCCGCGGACACGTTGTTCGGGTTGTCCTCGATCTCGCCTTCCTCGGTGATGACCTCGGGCAGGTCGTCGAATCCCTGCGGGCGCACGCCGATGCGCGCATCGAGGACGGACTCGATGATGGGCACGAGATCGTCGAACGGATCGTCCGGGTCGATCTCCTCCTGGCGGGCGCCGATGTAGACGTTGCCGGGGCCGGCGGCGGCGGGCACGAGGATGGGGTCGCCGCCCGCCGCGGGGATGACGCGGATGTCGCCGATGCTGCCGGTGAACGGCTCCATGTCGCGCCGCGCGTCCGGATCGTCGAGGTCCACCTCGGGCACCGTCGCGATGATGATGTTCGCGTCGAGGCTCGACTGGCTGACGTAGATGCTGAACGCGTCGGCCGTGGGGAACCTGGGCCGTGGATCGAGGATCATGAGCTCGTCGCTGCTCGCATCCGTCGCGATGAGCGCGCCGAACTCGGCCGTGTATGGGCTGAACACGTCGTCGTGCCATGCGACGCCCACGATGTCCTCGCCGCGCACGGGGCCGTCGTTGTCGTCGGTGTGGGCGGGATTGAGCGGGCTGTCGATGTCGTCCGGGTCGTGCAGCGGACCGAGGACGAAAGATCGGCCGTCCGCGACGCGAACGCGCAGCAGCCGGCTGCTCTCGCCCGCGTTCTCGACGGCGTGCAGGAACGTCTCGGCGTCGGTCGGGCTCGGGTCGGCGAACTCGAAGGCGCTGATGTCGGTCACCGTCTCGCCGCGCAGCGTGACCTCCGGGCCGTAGCCGGACAGGCTGACGTTGTTCGTGTTGATGGTCGCCAGGTCCGAGGCGGTCGCGTCGAAGCCGTAGAGCACGTTGCCCCCGGCGGTTTCGTCCCAGGCGATCGAGGTGATCGATCGCGCCTCCGGATCGCCGTCACCGTCCGGGGACACGCTGCCGAAGTTGCCGGTGACCTGGACGAGGCTGTTCTGGATCGCCGCGCGGCCGTCGGCGTTGACGTTGAGGGTGTAGAGCGCGTTGATCTCGTCCTCGCCGGAGCCGGCCACGAAGTAGAGCCGTCCGCCCGTCGGCTGGGCGGCGCCCTGCGGATCGCCGACCTCGAAGCTCGCGATGAACGTGCCCCAGTTGTTGACGGCCGCGGTGCTCGCGTATTCGTGCGCCACCCAGAAGCTGTCGTCGACCGTGTCGAGACTGATGCCGCCGTACGCGCCGGCGGTGAACGGTGACGCGTCGTTGCCCGTGAAGATCGACTGTCCGGGCTGGACGAGTTGCGGCACGCGCATCGTGCCCGCGGGATCGGTCATCTGGCGACCGGTCACGTACATCGACATCGGCTGGGTCACGGACGACTCCATGAACGTCATGCCGATCTCGCCAGCGGCGTTGATGTCGATCGCCGGGAAGTAGGTTGACACGCCCTGGTTGCGGATGATCTCGCCGTTCTGGCTGAGCACCGGGATGGAGGACGTGTCGAACTCGTACCACCGCACCCTGGCCGAGCCGTCGTCGGCCCCGATCGTGTGCGCGGTGATCAGGCGCTCGCCGCGCCAGGCCGCGGTCAGCAGGCGCTCGTCGCCAGTGTCGATCTGGGCCGTGCCCGGCTGGTCGGCGGGCGGCGGCGGGTTGAACGTCGCCACGGGCACGGTGAACGGCTCGAACGTGGGCGGGTTGTTCAGCAGGTTGGTGATGCGCGTCACGCGCACGCTGGCCCCGCTGTCATCGGCCTTGAGCAGGTAGACCGGATCGCCCGGCACGGCGCTGTGCATCACGGCCGGCACGGTGGAGCGGTTCGTGTCGTCCAGGTCGTTGCGCGTGAACGTCACGGTGCCGGTGTCGCCGTCGATGAGCGTCGCGGCGTCGAAGACGAACACGTTCGTGTGGTCGTACTGGCGGTTCGACGGATCGGGGTCGAACGTGTTCATGTTCATCGTCAGCACGTGCGCCCCGTCGCCGTAGCCGAACCGGAGGAAGTCGCCGAAGACCGTGTCGATCACGCCCAGCGCGGCCTCGTCGATCCGGATGCGGTGCATCTCGGGGAAGCTGTCGACGGGATTGGGATCCAGCGCCGCGTCGGACACGGCGTAGAGCAGGTACGCCTCCTCCATGTCGTGGTCGACGTCGAGAGCGGCCACCACGAAACGCCCCGAAAGCTCGTCGAACTGCGTTACCGGATCGACGATGTTCGGCGTGCGTCCCGGCAGCGCCACCGGGTTGAAGAACCCCGACAGCGACTGGCTCGGGCCGAGCGTGTTCGTCGCCTGGTCCACGAACGCCAGGTGCGCGTCGACCACCTGGAGCACGTGCGTCGGCCCCGCGGCGATCGTCGTGCGCGGCGCGTCGGCGCCGCTGACGAGGGCGCCGATCCCGTCGATGAGCGTCGCCTCGTCGAGGTTGATGCCGATCGCGGCGTTGCTCGCGATGCCAGGCTCGAAGTCGGCGGCGAGCAGGCTGGTGACCGTGGTGGCGCCGCTGTCGCCGGCGACCGGGAGCGAGACGACCGAGCCGCGCAGAAGCTGGGTGCCGTTCGTCGTGAACAGGAGGGGGCGCGGGTCGCCGGGCTCGGTGAAGCTCGACAGCCCGCCGAGGTTCGCGATGGTGCCGGGCTCGTTCAGCGCGACGGAATTGCCGCTGGCGGTGGCGATCGAGACGAGGCGCGAGCTGACCACGCCGGTCTCCTCGTCGACCTGGCCGTTGTCGAGGCCGGCGAGGATCTGCTGGTTCTGCCGGTTGACCGCGAACGCGAGACCGTCGATCAGCGTGGACTCGCCGCCGCCGTCGCCGTCCCCGCCCACGTTGATGGCGCCCTGGACCGTGGCCTGGATGGTCGGGCCCGGCGCGCCGACGGTCAGCCGGTGCAGGATCGAGGCGCCGTCGCCGTCCTCGCCGACGTCGCGGGCGGCGGCGAACAGGACGAACTCGCCCTCGAACGCCATCGCGGTGTATTGCAGCGTCGTCTCGAAGCCGTCGATGAGGATGGACTGCACGTCGCCGGCGCCAGGCTGGAACCGGCCGCTCGTCTTGTCGACCCGGACCAGCGCGACGTCGAGACCGGAGGTCGGGGTGACCTGGATGTCGACCGTGCCGCCCATGCCGTCGTCGCCCTGCTCGGTGACGGTGGGGCCGATCGCGATGCCGCTGGCGTCGGTCGTCGGGTCGCCGTCGAAGTCGCGCGTGATGACGAAGAGCTGGCCGTTCGGATCGAAGGCCGCGGCCTGCACCGCGCCGATCGTGTTGCCGAGCACCTCGGCGATCGAAATGATCTGGTTCTGCGCCAGGTCGAGCGCGACGAACGCGTCGGGAATGTCGTCGCCGTCGGTGTCGCGGCTGTCCATGCCGATGATCTGCGTGTTCTGGCCTTCGACGAGGACGGCGCCCTGCTGCGTCACGATGCCCGTCGCGATGTCGATGCGCACGAACAGGTCCTGGTCGTTGCTGCGGATGATCGCGAACAGCTCGGTCGTCCGGAAGGCGAGGGCGGTGATCGGATCGATGATCGCGCCGGCCTCGTTGGTCAGGATGGGGCCGGTGATCGCGGCGATCTCGTCGAGGACCAGGTCGCCGTCGGCGTCGGTGGCGACGGCGTCG
>NYZC01000253.1 GCA_002686995.1 Phycisphaeraceae bacterium
ATCGGTAAGCCGTATGCGGGAAATCCGCACGTACGGTTTGAACGGGATCCTCAGGAAACGGAGCTCTCGGGCCACCGCGCCTGAGGATTACCAATGAACCGGATCGACCGCATCTTCGCCGCTCTGCGTGCCGACGGCGGCAGGGCGCTCATGCCGTTCGTGACGGCCGGCGATCCGGACCTCGAGACGACGGCGGCGATTCTGCCGGCGCTGCAGCGGGCCGGGGCGCACGTGTGCGAGCTGGGCATCGCCTACTCGGACCCTATCGCCGACGGTCCGGTCATCCAGGCGTCGATGGCCCGCGCGCTCGATCGCCACGTTCGCCCCTCGGAGGTGTTCGACATGGTCGAACACCTTCGCGCCGACCTGGACCTCGGGCTGGTCGCGATGGTGAGCTACTCGATCATCATGCGGATCGGCGCCGAGTCGTACGTGGCCCGGGCCGCGCAGGCGGGATTCGACGGCCTGATCGTGCCGGACCTGCCGCTCGAGCAGGCCGACGCGGTGTGCGAGGCCGCCGGGGCCGCAGGGCTGGTCTGCAGCCTGCTCGTGGCGCCGACCACCCCGGACGAGCGGGTCGAGCGCATCGCCCGGCGCTGCTCCGGGTTCGTCTACGTGCTGGGTCACGCGGGGCTGACCGGTGAGCGGACGCGCCTGTCCGCCGACCTCCGCCCACGGATCGAACAGGTCCGCAACGTCACGGATTTGCCCATCGCCGTGGGATTCGGCGTATCGGGCCCTGATCAGGTCAAGCAGGTGGTCGAGGTCGCCGATGCCGCAATCGTCGGCTCGGCCATCGTCCGGCGGATCGAGGAGCACCGCGACAGCGGCCCGGGCCGCGTGGTCGAGGAGGTCGAGCGATTCGTCGGGACGCTGGCGGCGGGGCTCTGAGCCCGGCTCGTCGTTCGACGCGCCGGGGGAGTCGTCATGGCTGCTATGATGAGGGGCCACGCTCGCGATGGAGCTATAGCGCATGCCCGGTTGCAAATGCCTGAAACTGATCTGCCTCGTCGTCGCGATCCTCGCATCGACGGCCGTCCGCGAGGCTTCGGCCCAGCGGATCGGTGCCTACCACATGTCCCCGAAAGCCATGCTCGCCCAGGTGTTCGTCCAGGGCGCCAGGCTGTCGCTGGTCAATCGGAGCACGCCCCGCCCCGACCAGATTGCGCGCGGCGAGATCCTGCTCGACCTGGCGCTTGAGCTGGTGCCGGACGATCCGGAGCTCTGGCGGCTGCGCCTGGAGCTGGCCTCCGAGCACGGTGATCTCGAGGGGCAGACTCGAGCCCTGAGGAAATACTGCGCCCTGGTCCCCGAGGACGACGCGGCCCAGCTTCAGCTGGTCATGTCGACGCTGAGCCGGGCGCAGACCCTGCAGGATCGCATGGCGCAGGTGCGCCGCATCCTGGACAACCCAGGCAGCGCTTCTTTCAGCGGGGCGCTGCGTTCGAGGCTCGCGTCGTTTCTCGCGCAGGCGGCGACGGAAGTCGGCGACGTCGACACCTTCCGGCGCTACCTGAGGCAGGCCATCGATCTCGACCCGGTCAACAAGCAGGCGTCAGTCATGGCGTACCAGTTCGTGCGCGACCGCGGCGGCGCGTCACCGGTGACCGTCGGTTCGGCGCTGATGCAGGTGGTCTATGCCTCGCCGATGGACGGCGCGGCCCGGATCGACCTGGCGCGGCTGCTGATGCGCGAGGGCCTCTATGAATCGGCTGCCGAGCAGTTCGCCGTGGGCAACAGCCTGCGGAACCATTTCCGCGACGACACGGCGGTGTTCGACTGGGCGCTCTGCCTGCTCGCGATGAGCGATTTCGACGCCGCGGTCACGATGCTCGCGACCGCGCAGATGTCGCGGCCCGGCATTCTGATCGACAGCGAGGGCGGGGAGATGGTCGAGCCGGAGACCGACGACAGCGAGGGCGGGGTCCCGCAGCAGCCGCCCAACGTCAAGCCGGCGGACCTCCCGCTCGACCTGGAGATCCTGAGGCTCGTGGCCCTGATCCGCGCGGGCTACGACGCCCGGGCCGACGGCTCGTTCACCACGATCGCGCTCGAGCTCGAGCGGCGCGCGGCCGGAAACCCCAAGGCCCTCGTCGACCTGGTCTGGCTCTCGGTGCTGTTCGACCGGCACCAGGCCCGCCACACCGAGATTCTCAGGCAGCTCGTGCGCACCGACTCGATCGACGAGGGTTCTCTGGCACGGATTCGTGCGTGGATGGCGCTGAACGAGGACGATCGGGACGAGGCCGCGCGAATTCTCGAAAAGCTCGGCGACGACCGGTTCGCGCTTTACGGCCGCGCGCTCGCCCTCGGAGACGGGGACGAGGATCGCGAGGCCGCCATCGGGGCCTTCCAGGGGCTGCTCGACGCGTCCTACGGCGACATGGTCAGCCTGATGGCGTCGATCGAGATGAATCGGCGCGAAGGCAAGGCGGCGCCGTCCGACCATGGCCGCAGTCTCGACCGGCTGTACCGCCAGTGGCCGCCCACCGTGCGCCGCCCTCAGCATGACGTCGCGCCGCTCATCCAGTTCGAAGTCGATCTCAACGGCACCCGCTTCTCCTACCTCGAGCCGATCATCGCGACGGTGACGCTGCGCAATACGAGCGAAGTGCCGCTTTCGGTCGGCACCGAGGCGACGGTGCCCACCACGGCATTCCTCGTCGTTTCGATGCAGCGCGGCGGCGGCGTGGTCGAGCAGCCGCCGATCATCGTGGACCTGGCGCGCCGGCTCGTGCTGCAGCCCGGCGAGTCGATCACGGTGGAAGTGCCCTTCGACTCGACCCTGATCGGGGCCCTGCTGGCCCGCAACGTCGGTCAGAGCGTCGGCATGAGCGTGTCCGGCATCCTCGACCCCCGGCTCGATCCCGGCAAGCGCATCGGGTTCGGACGTCTCGGGTCGATCGACGCCGAACGCTTCGTGGAGCGCAAGTCGTTTCCGCCGGGAGAGAAGGAGCTGTCCCAGTGGCTGTACTTCCTCGGCGGCTCCGATCCCGTCGAGCGGCTGAGGGCGATCGCGCAGATCTGCCAGAGCGTGCCGCGACTGAAGGACTCGGAGGCGCGTGACACGCAGCGCGTCCGCCTCGCGAACGGCCTCAACGACCGGTTCGAGCGCATGCCGGCGTACGAGCAGGCGTTCGCGTGCTTCTTCCTGACCCAGGATCAGCTGGCCCGGGAGTCGTTCGACAAGACCCACCAGATCGCGCAGCGCAGCGAGGTGCCCATGGTGCGCGTCGTGTACCTGGCCACGCTCATCACCGATTCGGAATCGCCGGTGCTGGACGCGTCGCTCCGACACGAGAACCCGATCATCGCGCGATTCGCCGAGGCGAACAAGACGGGCATCATCAAGACCCGTGAGCAGCTTCTCAAGGCCCGCCGCCGCGAATTGGAGCGACGGCGCCGCATGAGGCGGTAATCGGCGTACCGCGGGCGTGAGCCCGCGGGTCGAATGCCATGGGGATCGGCTGCCGCCCGTCGCGCCCCAGTCCCATCCGAGCGTCATGGGAGCGCGGGTCCGGGCGACTCCGTGACCCTGACCGTCTCATCTCCCTTTAGTTCCCTCCTGTGGTCCCTTTAATTTCCCTGTATTTCCCTGTATTTCCCTGTATTTTCCCTGTAGCCCGATGCCCGCCGTGAAACATCCGTTGCTCCTCTTCGACATCGACGGCACGCTCATGCTGAGCGGCGGTGCCGGCATGCGGGCGATGCGGCGCGCCGGTCACGTCCTGTTCGGCGACGAGTTCGACTGGGACGGCATCGAAACCGCGGGCAGCCTCGATCCGATCATCTTCGCGGCGGCCGCGGCGCAGAACCGTATCGACGATGCCGACCGTCATCATTCTGCGTTTCGCGCCCACTACCTGACATTCCTCGTCGAGGAGCTCGACGCGGGCCGCGAGCGCATCCGCGTCATGCCGGGGGTGCACGATCTGCTCGGGTCGCTGCGCCAGCGCGTCGGCGAGCACGGCGACCTGACGCTCGGCATGCTCACGGGCAACTACGGCGCCGCCGTGCCGCCCAAGCTCGCGACGATCGGCGTCGATCACGGGTGGTTCTCGATCACCGCGTTCGGGGACGAGGCGCCGACGCGCCCCGATCTCGTCCGGCTGGCGCTGGATCGCTTCGGCGAGGAGCGTGGGACGGCGGCCGATCCGGAGCAGGTCGTCGTGATCGGCGACACGCCGCGCGACGTCGCCTGCGCCCATGCGCACGGATGCGTCGCGTTTGCCGTGGCGACCGGCTATTTCAGCACGGAGCAGCTGGCCGAGGCGGGCGCCGACGTGGTCGTGGAGGACCTGCAGGATCCGGCGCCGCTGATGTCGCTGATCGACGATTGACGGCACCGAATCCATTGGTTTCGAGCGTGACCGTGGCGGTTCGGACGCATCGAAGCGAACCGCGGGCGCGGCGGGTTCATGACGGCTGACGCGGGCATGATTCAGATTGCTCCAGAGGATTGGCTCGCTGCGCTCGACCCCAGCCACCCACGCTGCGAACGATTCCAAAGGGACCCGCGACAGCTGGCATGCACCCGCGCGCGGCGAGATGTTCTCGCGCCCGTTGGCGGAGGCTGCGCCAGGCTGATAAGATGACGGGATTATGCTCCTGCCTGGTGGGCCGATGCCCCGGAACCGAATTCTGCTGCTGCTGGGGGTGATCGGAGCCTGCGTCCTGCCTGCGCTCGCGGCCCAGGAGATGCGATGGCTGCCCGGCGGCGTCGCAACCTCGGGACTGCAGTTCGCCCGGGAGGACACCTGGACGATCGGGCGGTCCGAGATCATCAATCCCACCGACGAGTCCGGCGAGTTCCTTCTCGCGATCAGCTTTCTGCCCACGCCGTACGTGCAATACACCTGGAAGGTATGGGTCCCGGCCCAGAGTCGCCGCGAGGTGTACGTGCCGATCCGCGCGCAGGAGATCAGCGAGGAGCGCGGCGTCGACGTCGAGGTCATGCTCGACCCGGACGCGAAGACGGTGAAGGCCCGTGAAAAGGGGTTGATGCGACTCGAAAAGGGCCGCCCCGCGATGGGCATGCTCCGCGATCGCAACGACGATCCCGCGGCGATCGCGGCAACCGCGATGCGCCTGGGCGCGCGCCAGCCGCGACGCATCGCGTATCTGCGCGATCGCTCGGTGCCGCCGATCTTCGTCGGATGGGAAGGGCTCGACAGCCTCGTGATCAGCCACGACGCGCCGAATCTCGATCCGGCGCAGATGGACGCGCTCCGCGACTGGCTGGTCTCGGGCGGGCGCCTGTGGGTGATTGCCGAGCAGGTCGACCCGGCGCTGCTCGCACGTCTGCTGGGCGACGACTGGACCTGCGAGATCATGGACCACGTCGAGCTGAACCGGTTCACGATCGCGGGGGCGAACGCGTCGGCGGAACTCGACTTCGAGGTGCCGGTCGACATGGCGCGCGTCTACGCGCCAGGCTGGGAGGTCATCCACGAAGTGCGCGGCTGGCCCGCTTCGCTCGTCAAGCGGTTCGGGCTCGGCTGGGTCGTCGTCACGACGGTCGGGCCGAGGGCGTGGTACGAGATCGGCTGGGAGAAGAAGCCCGACAAGCCCGACAAGCGCGTCGAGGTGCCGCGCGAGCCGCTGCGCGAGCTGGGGCGCATCATCACGAGGAATTACGACAAGCCGCCGCTGCCCGCGGGCGAGCTGGCGGCGTTCGCGGCGGGGCAGATCGGCCACAAGACGCTCGATCGCGCGTGGGTCGGATGGATTCTCGGCACGTACGTCGTCCTGTTCGCGGTGTCGGGCCTGTTCCTGACGCGGGCCCGCAGGCTCGAGCACTCGGCATGGCTCGGCTCCGGCCTCGCGGTCGTGGCGTCGCTGGCGCTGGTCGGCGTCGGCGTGGCCCACCAGGGCAAGGTGCCGCTGACGATCGCGGAGGCCCAGGTCGCCCGGATCGTGCCGCACCAGCACCATGCGATCGTGAACGGGGCGCTCGCCATCTACAGTCCCACCGAGGACAAGGGGCCGCTCAAGGCGGAGGCCGGCGGCGGGGTGTGGCCCAACCTGAGCCTGCAGAAGGGCGAGCAGCTTCGCCTGCGGTGGGACGACGTCGACAAGTGGGTCTGGGACGGTCTTCGGCTCCCTTCGGGCGCGGTCCTCAGCGCCCGATTCCGCCACACGGTCGGCCTGGAGGAGCAGGTCTCGGCCTCGATCCGCTTCGGCCCCGACGGGGTGGAAGGCCGCCTCGTGCCCGGTCCGTTCAAGAAGTTCGAGGATTCGGTGCTGCTGACGCCCAGGGGGCAGTTCGCGGTGTCGCTGAAGTCGGACCGGACGTTCCGGATCGGGACGGGTGACGAGCTCGGCCGTGGCAGCTACGTGGGCGGCACGACGATGAGCAACGAGCAGATCCGCCGGCAGGCACTGCTGCGGAAGATGTTCGAGGCGCGGATCCGCCGGGCGCCGATCTTCGAGCTGGAGAGCGACGAGCCGCAGCACGAAGCGCTCGCCAAGCCCGAGCTGACCGATTCGATTCGCCGATCCTTCGCGTCCGCGCGGACCGGCAAGGTGAAGCTCACCAGGCGGGCGCGCATCTCGATCCTCATGCACGGCGCGAAGTGGCGCATCGTCGATGAGCAGAAGGGACGCGAGCGGCTGTTCGACATTCTCTACGAGGACGGGGCGCTCAACGTCTACGACGTCACGCAGACGGCGGGGCCGCAGCATGCCGGTGCGGCGTCATACCATCATCCCTCGGTCGCCACGCTGTATGCCTGGACCGACGCGTTTCCGCTCGGCTTCACCCTGCCGCAGGATCCGGTGATCGACTCGACGAACGTGATCGCGCTGCCGGTCGACATCGAGCCGACTCCGCCGGGCACGCGCGTCACGATCCCTTCCGGATTCATCGAATTCGACCCGTGGCGGATCGCCGGCAAGGCGGGCGGCTCCACGCTGTACAAGAAGGATCGCGATGAGTGGGTCGAGTCCTCGAACCGCTCCGAAATCGTGCTGAGGTTCCAGCTTCCGCCGTCGACGCTGCCGCTGGAGATCGAGTCGGCGCGATGGACGATCGTGATGGACGCTCCGGGTCGCGACGTCGAGGCGGAGTATCTCGACGTGACGCCGGGCGTCGACGGTGGCGATCCCGAGATCAGGACCGTCCCGCTCGACGACGCGCGCAGCAAGATCGGCGTGTGGCAGATCGACCTGCCTGCATCGACCGTCCGCCACGACGCGGACGGCGGCATCGTCGTCGGCCTGAAGGTTGGCGACGCCGGCGGCGCCGCCGGTCAGTGGAAGATCGAGCGCATGCAGATGACCGTGACCGGCCGGGTCGCCGAGTAAGCGAAGCGACACCGGCACTGGAGATCGAACATGAGTGATGAGCCCGTGGTGGTGGCCGAGAACCTGACGAAGAAGTACGGGGACTTCGTCGCGCTGGACAACATGTCGATCACGCTCGATCGCGGCCACATTCTCGGCTTCATCGGGCCCAACGGCGCGGGCAAGACGACGATGATCAAGATCATGGTCGGTCTGGCGCTGCCCACGAGCGGCCGGGCGACGATCGCCGGCTGCGACTGCACGCGCGACGTCCGACGCATCAAGCATCTCGTCGGCTACATGCCCGATACGTTCGGCGGCTACAACAACATGCGGGTCCGCGAGTACCTGGACTTCTTCGGGGCCGCGTTCAAGATCCCGCGCCAGCTTCGACAGCAACGCATCGCGGAGACGATGGAGCTCACCGGCGCGAGCTACATGCGCGACCTGTACATCGAGGGGCTGAGCCACGGCATGAAGCAGCGCGTCGGCATCGCCCGGACGCTGCTGCACGATCCCGAAGTGCTGATCCTTGACGAGCCGGCCAACGGGCTCGATCCGACCGCCCGCATCGAGATGCGGCAGATCCTGCTGCGGCTCGCGGAAATCGGCAAGACGCTGATCGTCACGAGTCACATCCTTCCCGAGCTTTCGCGCATCTGCGACCAGGTCGCGATCATCGACAAGGGGGTCCTGCGGGCCTCGGGCTCGCTCGAGGAGGTCATGCGGAAGGTCAGCCAGCGGCGCATGGTCGAGGTGCAGCTTCTCGCGAGCGACCAGGTCGATGCGGCGGCAACGTTCCTCCGCGGCGAGCTCGACTCGGACGCGAAGGTCGAGACGTCGGAGACCGAGGAGGTGGTGCGCATCGACACGAGCGCGGACGACTCGGCGCTCGCGACGCTGCTCGGCAAGCTCGTGCAGAAGGGCATTGCGGTGTCGCAGTTCCGCGAGGTCCAGATGGATCTCGAGGACGCGTTCCTGTCGGTGACGCAGACCGACGACGAAGCACCCGGCGATGCGCAGTCCGAGTCGCCGTCGACCGAATCCACGGACGGCGTCGAAGAAAAGGTGCTCGGATGAGCAATCCCATTATCCAGCGCGAGCTTGTCGGCACGGTGCGCATGGGCCGGGCGTTCATGCTCGAGTTCATGCTCGTCGTCGTGCTCACGGCGCTCATCCTGCTCAAGTGGCCCGGCGATGCGCTGGTCGACCTGAGTGGAGCGCAGGCCCAGCAGGTGCTGCGCGTCTTCCTCTACGGCCTCATGGCCACGGTCATGCTCCTGGCGCCGGCGTTTCCGGCGACGAGCATCGTCCGCGAGAAGGCGCAGGGCACGATGACGCTGCTGCTGAACACGCCGATGACCCGCTGGTCGATTCTGAGCGGCAAGATGGTCGGCATCCTGGGGTTCATCCTCCTGCTGCTGGTGCTCAGCCTGCCGGCGGCCGCGGCGTGCTACGCGATGGGAGGCGTCGACCTGAAGCGGCAGCTCCTGATGCCGTACCTGCTGCTGCTGCTCATGGCGCTGCAGTACTCGTCGATGGGGCTCTGGGTGTCGAGCTGGGCCGCGACGGCAGACGCCGCGCTGCGGATCACTTACGGCCTGGTGCTGGTTTTCGCCGTGCTGAGCCTTGGGCCGCACTACTTCGCGAAGGACTCGCCCTTCGCCGAGTTGCGGATGGTCTGCGACTGGATCCAGTGCGCCTCGCCGATCCCCGCGATGATGGAGGCGATGGACCAGAGCGGCATCGGCGCCGGCGGCATGATCATGACCGTCGACGTCACGACGCGGTTCATCGGCATCTCCCTGGCGTTCGCGATCGTGTTCCTGCTGCTGACGGCCCGGCGCCTGGACATGCGTATGTTCGACAAGGCGCGACCGGCCGGCAAGGTGACCGACGACCGTTCCACGGGCGTGAAGGCCTACCGGCGCGTCATGTTCCTGTTCGACCCGAAGCGGCGCTCCGGCCTGATCGGGCCGCTGGCCAACGCGGTGCTGGTCAAGGAATTCCGCACCCGGCGCTTCGGCCGCGCCCACTGGATGATGCGCCTGTTCGGCATCTGCCTCATCCTTTCGCTGGGCCTGGTCTGGGTGGCCTCGATCGGCACGCAGGAGCGCGGCGTCTCGGTGCTCGGGGCGATCCTCGTGGTCCTTCAGATGACGCTGCTCATTCTGATGACCCCGAGCCTCGCGAGCGGCCTGATCAGCGCCGAGCGCGAGACCGGCGGCTGGCTGCTGCTGCAGAACACGCCGCTTTCCGCGCGGTCGATCGTCTTCGGCAAGCTGGTCAGCGTGTCCTGGACGCTGCTGCTTCTGCTGCTGGCGACGCTGCCCGGCTACGCGGTGCTGATCTTCATCGACACTTCCGAATGGGTGCGCATCACGCAGGTGCTGATCACGATGGTGATCACGGCGATCTTCGCGCTGCTGCTGAGCGCTTCGGTGAGCAGTTTCTTCAAGCGCACGGCGCCGGCGACGACGACGGCGTACGCCGTGCTCGTCGGCATCGTGGCGGGCACGATGCTCTTCCACATGGGCCGCGGCGCGCCGTTCAGCACGGACCTCGTCGAGCGCGTGCTGGCGTTCAACCCGCTTGCCGCGGCGCTGCAGCAGATCCGCGCCCCGCAGTTCGAGCAGTATCAGCTGGTGCCCTTGAACTGGTGGTACATGGCGGGCGCGTGCCTGATCTGCCTGCTGGTGCTGCTGCTGCGGACGTGGCGCCTGACGAAGCCGAGCTAAGAGATGGTGCAAGTACCGGCGTTTCGGTGTGGCTTCAGGCTGCCATGGCATTCGACCCGCGGGCTTACGTCGTGCGGTTCGCCATCGGTAGGACTTGCGCAACATGCTGGCGTACCCCCGGCGTAAGCCGGGGGGTGGCCCCAGACTCCGGCCCCTGCCCCAGACCCTTGAACGCCGATCCCATCGACACCATCGACATCGAGGTCCGCGTCCGCTACGACGAATGCGACCCGATGAACGTCGCCCACCACAGCATCTACGCCGTGTGGCTGGAGTTGGCCCGCACCGAGATGCTGCGCCGCCGCGACTGCGCCTACGCCGACCTCGAAGCTCGGGGCATCTACTTCGTCGTGGCACGGCTCAGCCTGCGCTACCGCAAGCCGGCGAAGTACGACGACATCCTGTGCATCCATGCCGAGACACTTCCCACCGCGGGGATCAAGGTCGAGCATCGCTACACGATCCGCCGCGGCGACACGACCCTCGCTGAAGGCGAGACGACCCTCGTCTGCGTCGACGGCGACGGGCGCCCCCGACCGATCCCGGAGGGACTGCTGGGGGGCGCCGGCTGCGCCGGCCGTGGGTGAGTGGGTGAGCGCCCGGCTGATCCGAAGGATCAGCCGGCGCTCACGTGGCGAGCCGTGATCCGAAGGATCACAGGCTCGCCACCCATCCACCCATCCACCCATCCACCCATCCACCCATCCACCCATCCACCCATCCACCCATCCACCCATCCCCCCATCCAC
>NYZC01000254.1 GCA_002686995.1 Phycisphaeraceae bacterium
CGTGCCTCTCAGCGCGTCCGGATGCGACGCCGCCTCGTCCGCCGTCAGCCACAGCACCTCCGCGACTTCCGTCGGATCCGGCTGAAGCCGCGTCGTACCGAGCCTTCCGAGCCATGCCCAGAGCGTGAGCAGCTTGTCCTCGAACTGATGATGCCACACCCGCGAAACCAGCTCCACCGCCACGCCCAGCTCCTCGCGCATCTCCCGGACGGCCGCCACTTCCTGTGACTCGCCAACCTCGATCGCACCGCCAGGAAAGCACACCGCGCCCGGCGCCGCCTCGATTTCGTGACCGCGACGGATGAGCAGCCAGCGGTCCTGCGCGTCGCGGCATGCCACGACGACGCCGTGCAGCCTCCCGTCGGCCTGGAGCGGTCGATCCATGGGTGAAGTCTACATGAAGCCGGAACGAGGCCGAAGCGCGGACCTCATCCTTCGGGGACGAGGACGAAGAAGCGTCGCTTGACACCCTCGTGCCCGCTCCCGAAACTGTCGCGCATGCTGATGACGACCAGGCCCATGTTCGATCTCGCCCTCGAAGGAGGGTTCGGGATCGGTGCGTTCAACGTGAACAACATGGAGATCACGCAGGGCATCATCGAGGCCTGCGCCGATGCGGAGAGTCCGGTCATCCTGCAGATTTCGAAGGGGGCGCGG
The DNA here is from genome assembly GCA_002686995.1 of Phycisphaeraceae bacterium. Taxonomy (GTDB): domain Bacteria; phylum Planctomycetota; class Phycisphaerae; order Phycisphaerales; family Phycisphaeraceae; genus NYZC01. Next base: position 658 of record NYZC01000254.1, read on the forward strand.
CAGTACGCGAACATCCGGTTCCTGCGGCGGATCATCGACGCGTGCGTCGAGGAGTATCCCTCGGTGCCGATCGCGATCCATTGCGATCACGGCGACACGATCGACCTGATCCGGACGTGCGTGGATGACGGCTACACGTCGGTCATGATCGACGGATCACACCATCCCTATGACGAGAACGTGCGTCTCACGCGCGAAGCCGTGGAAGTGGCGCACACCCACGGCGTGGTGGTCGAGGCCGAGCTGGGCATGCTGGGCGGCATCGAGGAGGACGTCGTCGGCCTCGATCCCGAGACGTACCAGCGCGAAATCGAGAAGTACCTGACGGATGCCGACGAGGCCGCGGACTTCCGCGCGAAGACGGGCATCGACAGCCTCGCCGTCGCCATCGGCACCAGCCACGGTGCGTGCAAGTTCGTCAACGAGCCGAAGCTGGCCTTCGACCGCATCGAGGCGATCATGACGACCTGCCCCGGCCTTCCGCTGGTGATGCACGGCTCGTCGTCGGTCCCGCGCGAGTTCGTCGATCTCATCAACCGGTACGGCGGCGACCTGCCGGGGGCGATGGGCGTGCCCGAGCCGCAGATCGCCGACGCGGTGCGCAAGTACGCCGTCTGCAAGGTGAACATCGACACCGACCTGCGACTTGCCATGACCGCCAAGATCCGCGAGGTGTTCGCCACGAATCCGGGCGAGTTCGACCCGCGCAAGTATCTCGGCCCCGCCCGCGCGGCGATCGTCGACATGGTCCGCCGCAAGCTCGAGATGCTCAACAGCGCCGGCAAGGCCGGGGCCGTGATCGATCACTGGAGCCGCCAGGGCCAGCCCATGCCTTCGCATTACTCGCGTGTCGCCTGAGCCGAGCGTCAGCGTCGGGCACCCGGCCGTCCGCCTGCTCGTGCTGGCGGGTCCCGTTATCGCGACCAACCTCTCGCGTCCGGCGATGAGCCTGGTCGACTTTCTCATGGTCAAGCAGCTGGGGACGGAAGCCATGGCGGCCATCGTGCCGGCGCGCATGGTCGTCTTCTGCCTGATCGCGTTCGGGCTCGGCCTCGTCTCGGCGGTGAACACGTTCGTCGCCCAGGCCCTCGGGCGCGGTGACGACAGCGATTGCGCGGCGTACGCCTGGCAGGGCATCTACCTCTCGCTTGTGGCGGGCGTCGTGCTGATCCCCGGCTGGTGGCTGATCGATCCGCTGTTCCAGGCGACCGCGCACGGTCCGGACGTCGTGCCGCTCGAGATCGCGTACACGAAGGTGAGCCTGTACGGCATGGGCCCGTCGATCGCGGCGGCGGCGATCGGGAACTTCTTTATCGGCATCCACCGGCCGTCGGTCAACCTGGTGGCAGTGCTGGTCAGCAACGTCTTCAACGTCGTCGCCAACTACGCACTGATCTTCGGCAACTTCGGCTTTCCGGCGCTCGGCATGACCGGCGCGGCCTGGGCGACGCTGGCGGCCTGTGTCCTGCAGGTGGCAATTCTCTTCGCCTGGATTCTGCTGCCCCGCTATCACGAACGCTATGCCACCCGCTCCACCTGGCGGCTGGACCTGCGCAAGCTGTGGCGCCTCGTGCGCATCGGCACTCCGGCGGGCGTGCATCTCGGCGTCGACTTCGCGACGTGGACGTTCTTCACCATCGTGCTCGTGGGCCGGTTCGGCCACATCGAACTGGCCGCGAACAATATCTGCTTCACGATCCTGGAACCCTCGTACATGCCCGCCGTCGGCCTGGGCATGGCGCTGACCTCCTCGGTCGGGCGTTGCATCGGTGCGGGACGCGTCGACCTGGCGCGTCGGTACGTCCGCTGGGGACTCATCTTCAACGTCTGCTACATGGGATCGCTAGGGATCCTGATGGCGGTGTTCCGAAACGAGCTGGCCGCGTTCTTCTCAAGCCCGGACGATCCCGAGTCCGCCGCCGTCGTCGCGGCGGCGTCGCCTCTGCTGATCATGGCGGCGATCTTCCAGGGCTTCGACGGCATGGCGATCACGTTCAATCGCTCGCTGGCGGGCGCCGGCGACACGCTCTGGCCCGCGACGCTGTTCGTCATCAGCGCGGTCCTCGTGCTGGCCGGCGGCGGTTACCTTTCGGTCGTTCAATTCCCGCAATGGAAGGCCATGGGACCGTGGCTCGCCGGCACGATTCACCTGATCGTGATCGCCCTGTTGCTCGCGGGCCGGTACTACCACGGGAAATGGGAGCGGATCAATATCGAGGGGGATGCGGGCGAGGGGCGATGAGGTGAGCACTGACCGTCATGATGACGCCATGGCATTCGACCCGCGGGCTTACGCCGCGCGGTTCGCAGGGCGTGCGCCTGGCATGCAGTTCCACGACGTGACGTGTCGCGGCGCCACGAGCGCGCAGCGACATCCGGCAGGAATCCCTCACGAGGTCGCGGACCTGACCCCGGGCCGTCGCCTCGTCGAGGTCGAGCCGTTCATCACCCGGACGACTGTTCCACCAGCGCTGCAGCGTCGCGACGCCGCGGTCGATTTCGAGCACGCAGCCCGGAAGCAGCTTGTTCACGCCGCGCAGCGGTGTCGCGTCTCCCGCGTAGTAACCCGCGGAGAGAAACCGCAGCAACCGATCGCGATCAAGATGCCAGGTGAACGCGTCCAGGCTGAGCAACGCGCGCAGCTCGGACGCGTACACGACCCCGTCCGGGCAGGCGTAGTAATAGAGCGGCTTCTGTCCGAGCGGATCGCGAAACAGCCAGTGCCGACCGCTGTGCCGGTCGTGCAGGGCCCCTGCGAACATGCCGTCGAGATCCTGCAGCGCGCCCATGCCGCGGTCGGTGAGGGCCGTCAGCAGCACCTCCGTGTCCGACTGCGTCTCGAAATCATGTCCGCGACGCCGCAGGGTCGCCGCCAGCTCACGGTAGTTGTAGATCTCGCCGTTGAATGAAAGGACGAAGCGTTCTTCGCGGTCGTGAAACGGCTGGTTGGACTGAGCGCCGTGATCGAGAATGCTGAGGCGGCGATGCCCCATGAAGACGGACCTGTCGTGCCAGGAGCCGTGATGGTCGGGGCCGCGATGCGCGAGCGTGCGCGTCGCGCGCTGGGCTGCGGTGATTTCCGCAGGGGTCAGCGGTTCGCGATGTTTGATCCAGCCGAAAATGCCACACATGGGATTGGGATCTGGGGTCTGGGGTTCAGGGTGTGTTCATCCGTCGTTCTTCCCTGGATCTCACGTACGGAATCACTGGATCACCATCCTTCGATAGATCGGCCACGGGATGGATCGATATGCGCCCATCACCGGTCGCCACCACCACGGCAGGTAGCGGATGCCTCGATCGCGTCCCAGGCCACGCTCGATGACGGCTGCCGCGCGCTGCGGGTCGGTCACCGGAAGGATGAGATTCTTGCCGAACGTCATCTGCGTCCGGAGATAGCCGAGACGGTAGAACTGCACCTTGCACCGCGAGCCGACGAGGTGGTGACGCAGCGCGTCGAAATAGAACTCGAGACCGCGCTTGCACGCGCCGTAGACGAAGTGTCGTCCACGCGCCCGCGAGGTCGCGATCGAACCGATCGCCACGCAGTTGGCGGCCCGAGCCATCTTCAGGTCCGGAAGAAGCACGTTGGCGATCGCCAGCGGCGCCCCGAAGTTGACGCGAATCATCTTCTCCATCAGGTCCGGCGCGATTTCGTGCGGGTGTTCGGTCTCGAAGCGTCCGGCCACCAGGAACAGGTCGTCGACACCACCGAGCGTGCCATGGATTTCGTCCCGAAGCGCCGTCGTGTCGAACGGCGCCCCGAGATCGATCGCATGACCGGCCACCGACGCGCCATACCGAAGGCGCAGATCGGCACCAAGCGGATCCAGATCCCGCGCATCGGAAGCGATCAGGTACAGTCGGTGCCCCGACCGCGCGAGGCGCTCGGCGAGCGCCCGGCCGAGGCCCGCCGATGCTCCGACGATCACGGATCGCGCGGCCGATGCCGTCACAGGTCGATCCTTTCGCTCAGCGCCGATACGAACTGCCGGCCGGGGTCGAAGCGGTGAAGCCGTCGACGAAATCTTTCGTACTCCGGTCCGTACTGCTTGCGGACATGCTCCGCCGACAGGCGTGAATCCTTGCACAGGTTGCTGATCGCGCCCCGCTCGTCATTGAGATCATCCAGGCGGTCGAGGAATCGACGACCCGCCGCATCCGGCACGACGTCGACGCTCAGGCACACGCCTCTGAAGTGCAGCAGCGAGCGCGGGCCGCGAAACGCCTTGCACGACGCGAGGACGACGCAGGGATCGGTCTCCCGGACGAGCCGGGACAACGCGTCCGCGTAGTCGTGCCGTACGTCGTTCGGCATGATCACCTGCTGCTCGACGAACCCGTATCGTCCGTAAAGGCGGTAGTAGAACGCCTTGCGCGTGATGGGATAGATCGCATCGAATCTCCGCGTTCGGACCGGACGGGCATGACGACAGGCGACGCGCCGGTAAAGCTCGTTCAGCACGGGCACCGTGCCGCGGCGCCACACGCGCGGCCCGCGCCGCCCGCCGCTTTCGAGCGGCCGCCAGGATTCGTCCGCCTCGACGGCATCGTCGCACGGCTCGAACTGCCCGCAGACCACGAATCCGCGCCCGCCTCGCGACGGGCGGGAGAGGTCGTTCCAGGTGTAGAGCACGTCGGTCTCGGCCGCCTGCTCGTCGAGCGCTTCGAACGTCTCGTGCAGGTCGCCCACGCTGATCGTGCGCATGTTCGCCACGGCGCGGGGCTGAGGTCGCGCCTGGAGGCGCGCCGAGACGATGACGCCCGTGAGCCCGAAGCCGCCGCAAGTCAGCTCGAATACGGATCGATGCGCCTCACGATGCAAAGTGACCAGGCCGCAACGCGGATGAAAGAGCCTGATCTGCTGCACGGCATCGCAGAACAGCCCGTCCCGGTACGGGTTCTTGCCATGCGCGTTGCAGGCAATGCATCCACCGACGGTGATCTGTGGATGTCCGGGCTGGACCGGTAGCGTGTAACCATGCCTTGCGAGGAAGTGGTCGATCCTGCCGAGCGGGCACGACGCCTCGACCTCGACCAGCCCCGCCGCTGCATCGAAATCCAGAATGCGATCGAAGTGGCGCATCGAGACGACCTTCACGCCGCGGCCGAAGCTTGCCGCGGTGTATGACGTTCCCGCGCCCTGCGCGATGATCCGTTCGTGGTCTCCGATCGCGTACAGCGCGCGGTACCGATCGGGCTCGACATAGTCGACAGGACAGGTGAAGCGTCGATCCAGGCTGACCAGCTCACGGATCATGCCGCCGCTCCGATGCCCTCGGCCGGCCTTGCGACCTGCGGGATCATCATCGAAAGGCCTTCTTCGAATCGCCGGGGCCGAAACGAAAGCTGCTCGACGGCGCGCGCGGCGTCCCAGGCCGGATGATCGTGCAGCGTCACCACCTGCTGCACGGGAAACGAGGTGCGCGAGAGCAGCGGCCGCGCCAGCCGCACCGCGACCTGGATCGGACGCAGCGGAAGTGGCAGAAGGACGTTTCGCCGCCCGAGGCGCTGACGGATCAGCCGGATCATGTCGACCAGGCGCTCCTGGCGCGGCCCGGCAACGGTGTAGATGCCGCGCGCCTCGCCGGCGCCGTCAAGGACGTGCCGGATGACATCGCAAAGGTCGCCGACGTAGAGCGGCTGAAGGCGCACGCCACCGGCGCCGATCACGGGAACGATCGGCCACGCACGGACCGCTTCGACGAGTCGCGCCACGTTCTTGGTATCGCCCGGTCCGTAGACGAGGCTCGGCCGCAGGATCGTCCACCGTCTCAGATTCGATGACGCGATCACCTGCTCGGCCGCGCGCTTCGACGCGCCGTATGATCCGAGCGGGCCGATGGCCGAAACGCTGCTGAGATAGACGAGCGAAGCATCGGCGCCCGATTGCTCGAGGCCCGCGACGACCGTTCGCGTCATCGCCTCGTTCGCCTCGCGCAGGCCATCGGCCGACCCGTTGATCTTTCCGGCGGCATGCACGACGGCGTCAAGCCCGTCCTTGGCCCCGAACCGGGAGATGGTCTCGCTCAACGCGTCCGGAGCATATTCACATATCGGCACTGGAACGCGATCGGGAAACGGTCGCCCTCGGCGCACCAGCGCGACGACGCGGTGCCCGGCGCCCTGCAGCGCCGCGCACAGGTGCCCGCCGATGAATCCGGACGCCCCGGTGATCAGAACATTCATGGCTTGATCCGTCACGTGCCGCGGGCTCAGGCCGCCTTGCGATGCTTGATCGGCGCCGCGGTCGGTTCAGAGACCTCTCGATGCTGCGCACCATCCGAATCGGTCGTCGGTGGGGCCACGTCCCGCGTCGTCGCCCGAACCGGCAGAAGGCAGCGGGCCGCGCGCCACGGCGTGGAGAGCCCATGCCGTGCGATCCAGGACGGCCGGAGGTAGTAGCGTCGATAGGCGCGCGCCGCGGCGCGCTCGATCTCGGACGGCGTCGCCGAGTCGATTCGGACGACGGGCCGATACTCGGTGAACCTCGTGAAGTCGGTCTCGAGCAGCGAATCCTTCACGGTCTCGAAGAAGCGCGTGCCTGGGAACGGCGTCATCGTGCAGAACTGGGCGCCCACCGTGTTCATGTAGGACGCATAGCGCACGGTCTGATCCATCGATTGCGGCGTGTCGCCCATCATGCCGAGGATGTAGAAGCCATTGACGCGCACGCGCTGCTTGTGCAGGTACGCGATCATCTGCCACTGCCGTGCGAGCGTCGGCGGCGGACGGCCGTTGCGCCGCAGCAGGTCCAGGTCACCGGACTCGATGCCCAGGTTGGTGCCGCGGAAGCCCGACTCGACCATCAGATCGATCAGTTCCTCGTTCAGGCAGTCGACGCGTGTCTCGCACGCCCAGTCGACGCGCAGCCCGCGATTCAGAATGCCCTCGGCGATCTGCCGCGCGTGGTTCTTCTTCAGCCCGAAGACGATGTCCCGGAACAGGATGCTGCGGACGCCGTAGCGTTCGATGTCGTTCTGGATCTCGTCCAGCACGGATTCGACCGGGCGCAGTCGGTGCCGTTTCGTCTGCGACACCATGTAAGGGCAGAAATCACAGTCGAACGAGCAGCCGCGGCTTGCCTGCACGGTGAGCAGCGGGCGGCGGTGAAGCAGCGGAAAGTAGCTGAAACGCCGACGGTCGAGCCCGTCCCAGTCCGGCACGGGCAGGCGCTCCAGGTCGGCCACCACGCCGTAGTCGAGACGTCCCTCGAAATCGTGCGCGCCCTCGAGGAAGGCCAGCAGCGCGCTTTCCATCTCGCTGAAGATCACGAAATCTGCGTCCTGCTCGAACTTTTCGGGACAGGTCTGCACGAACGGGCCGTAGAACCCGATCCGCGCCTTCGGCCAGCGATCCCTCTCGGCGCGAGCGAACGCGATCTCGTCTTCGTGGCAGTGCATCGAGGACGCAATGAGAATCACGTCCGCGCCACCGGTTGGTCCGTGGCGAAAATCGACCTCGTGCCCCGCGCCGCGCAACAGCGCGGCCGCGAAACCGAAGCTGGAGAGCGGCAGATCGATCAGTCGCATCTTGAGACGCGACACCGCGCCGCCGACGAGACCGGTCGCGTGCATCATCGAGCCGAACCCGCCGGTATGGTCGCGATTGGCCTTGCGGCCCTTCAGATGCAGATCGACGAGGGCGAATCTCATGCGTGTTTCCCGCGCGGGCCATGCCCGCGTTCGAACGTCCGGCCTTCGCTACGCGGCGACGCGCAATTCCGTACCCGCGTCGCTGGCTTCGGCGCGCGGCTCGACCCGGTCCACGATCAGCCGGTCGTACCACTGCGCGCCCTGGAGCGGTGCCAGCAGCACCTCCATGAGCAGGCCGATCAGCCACATCACCGGTGCGATGAAGAGCCCGCACGCCGCCCCGACCAGCAGCAGCGTCGACGTGACGGAATGGATCACTCCGTCGTTCTGCCACACGGTCTGCAGCAGCAGCCATGACACACCGAGCACGACTGCCATCAGCAGAGGCACCACGGAGCACTCCACGAACACGTGAAACGGTCGCCATCGGGTCGCGGAGCACGCCATCACCGAGACGACGTCAAGCAGACCGCGGTGCCGCAGCAGGCGGTAGCGCGAGGTGCCGTGCTTGCGCTGGGCATGCACGACGGCGACTTCGGTGACGCGAAACCCGAACGTGACGCCGGCGAGGATGGGGATCAGCCGATGCATGTCGCCCCGTAGCTCGAGCCGCTTGTACACGGCGCGCCGCATCGCCTTGAACCCGCAGTTGATGTCGTGAATGTCCTGGCCCGACATCATGTTCGTCAGTCGGTTGTAGACCCACGAGACCGCGCGCCGGCTGAAGGCGTCCTGCCGGCGCGCCCGGCAGCCGTTGACCAGGTCGTACCCCTCGTCGATCGCGGCGACGAGACTGGGAATCTCCTCGGGAACGTCCTGCAGGTCACCGTCCATGGTCACTGCGATGTCGCCGCGAGCCGCCTGGAACCCCTGCATCAGGGCGATGGATTTGCCGTGGTTCTTCTGGTGCCGGATCAGGCCGACGCGCGGGTCGGACGTCCGCTCGCGCAACGCTGCCTCCGCCGTGCCGTCGGTGCTTCCGTCGTCGACGAAGAGCAGCTCGAATTGCTCCTCCGCGCGATCCATGGTCGCGCGAATGCGCGCGCACAGCTCGGATACGCTCTGCGCCTCGTTGAACACCGGAACGATGATGCTGATCAGTCTGGACATGGTTGATCTCGATTCCCGGCCGGGCGCCGATCAGTTCGCGGCGACGGTGGCCGCCTGCCGCGGATTCCCATAGATCCGCACGTATTCGTTCTCGTAGAGCACCAGTGCCGTCTCCGACCGCGCGGTCGCAGTGCGCTCCACCACGTAGGAGTACGCTTCGCCGTCCAGCGCCCGGTCCCGTGCTTCCGGCCACGCGCTGTGCATCGCCGGGCTCAGCCGGCGCCGTTCGCGGGCAAGCTGCACGACGTTCAGTCCGTAGATCGACTCGATCTCGTCGATCAGCTTCGATGCCATGTCAGGCATGTAGACGAAGAGGCTGGGCAGATCGTCGTTCACCGACACGTTGAGCGGCGTGACGACGTGCAAGATCACGCCCGGATCGGTCAACACCGGCGCCTCCGGCGGCACGTGACCCGACAGCCAGTCGATCGCCTGCTTCTCCGCCGACTGCTCGGCGCGTCCCGTCAGCAGGGCGACGCATTCGTCCTTCGCCACGCGAAGGCGCCAGGGCGCCCACGTCTCCTGGCCCAGGATCATCACGCCGGCAAGCAGCACGGCCACCGCGGCCCGCGCCTCGAAGCGCTGGAGCCCGCGACATGCGAAGTAGATCAACGAAACGACGAGCAGTCCCTGGAGCACGTCGATCAGCAGCCCGACGCGGTGCGCGAGGCGCCCCGTGTCATCCGGCACCGCGACGACGTACAACGCGATCGCCATGACGCCGGCGCCGGCGGCGACAACTTGTCCGCCCGCAAGCTTCTTCGATCGCGCGGCGACGACGAAGAGCGCCCATAGCCATGACCAGGTCAGCGCGCTGAACAGGAACATCATCAGCAGCAGTCCGTACAGCGCGGACACCGCGCGCACCGACGCCGGCTCGTCGCCGCGCACCGCCAGGCCGATAGCGTTGGCCAGCAGCATGGCGATCAGCACGCTCTCGAAGCACAGCGGAAGGGTCGCCGCCGCCACGTAGGACCACTGCGTCTCGACGCAGACCAGATAGAGCACGAAGATTCCGGCGGCCAGCCAGGCGGCATACTGATTGAACCGGGTCAGCGGAAACGCATCGCCCGCGTCCTCCCTCAACGCCGGTCGTCCCAACACGAACAGCGCGGCGGTGGCCGCGACGTACTGAAGCGGAAGCTGGTAACGCTCGGAGCCAAGGAACACCGTGTGCATCAGCCGCGTCCGGACGAGCGCCCAGAACCGATCGTCGACCTGGACCGACAGCAAGTGCCACGTTTCGGCTGCAGCGATCGAGAGGCCCACGAGCACCGGTCCGACCAGGAGCACCACGCAGTACGCGCGGCCGACCTTCCGCCGCGATAGCCAGCGGGAACACCACAGTCCCAGGTAGACCGGGGCCCAGCAGACAAACGTGATCGGATGGACGGCGCCCTGAAGCAGCCAGAACACGAGCGAAGTGCGCCGCCGACCAAGCAGCAGCAGCGCGATCGCGCCGAGGAACATGCTGGCCGTCATGATGCCCGAGATCGCTTCTGTCGCGTTGTACCCGTAGACCGTCGCCGATGGGTTGAGGCTGAACGCCAGGGCGACCGCCACCATCGAGACGAGCAGGTTTCCGGACGCGGCGAACACGATCCAGGCGAAGCCGACCGCGAACATCGTCCTCACGGCGACGACGACGGTAATGACCGAGGTTTCGAAGGGCAGGCCCGCGCGGGTCAGCGCCTCGACCGCCGTCGGCAGCAGCGTCCGGTTGCGCCGCGCCAGCTCACCGAAGAACGGATGGGTTGCATCCGTCGTCCCGTCGAGCCGGTGCCGCGCGTACGCCTGGGCGTCAGTGAACCGAAGCAGGCAGGCGCGATGAAAGCCCGTGCGCACCTCGCCGCGCGACAGCGTGAACGCCGTCGCACCGACCAGGCTCAGCGCAGCAAGCAGCAGCAGCGCGCGGCCGACGTGCGGTCCGTGATCGGACCGGGACTCGCTGTGGACGGGTGGCCCCCCGGGCGACGTCATCGATACAGGTCCTGCAACCGTTACGTTCGTACCCACGTCCATTCGGACGTTTCCGGGATCACGTTTAGACTCTTCCGCCGTCACTTCCTGTCGCGGTGACGAGAAGTCGAAGAACCACGGATGAACACGGATGAACACGGATTTTCTCGTTGTTTCCGATCATCCGTGTCCATCCGCGTCCATCCGTGGTTCCTGAACGTTGCGGCTCAGCCGCGTTAGGGCGGGCGGGATATCGGACGACCTATCGGGACCTGAACGGGTCGTTGTGCCCCTTTGAGCCGCGCGGTCTTCGGGACGCACCGGGACGTCACATCCCGTCACGGCCGCCGAGACGTGGTGAAGCCGCTCCCGATCGCGCCGACCGCATGATTACCGGACGTGAGACATGTCCGATAGCGGCGGCGCCCCCCTCAAGTACCCCCCTGTGATCGACGATAACGATCGTGACGTTTCTGAGGATGGTGCCGATCATTCTCCGCGCCAGAGACCGAATGCAACTGCCCCGAACCGAATTCTCCACCGCCGCGTCGATCGGCCCGCAAACGGACGCAGGCAGCGTCCCGGCGCTGACCGTGATCCGATCGCGCAGCGGCTGGAGCGCGCTGAACCTGCGTGATCTCTGGCGTTATCGCGACCTGCTGCTGCTCTGGTCGACACGCGACATCCGCGTGCGCTACAAGCAGACGATTCTCGGCGCCGGCTGGGCGATCCTTCAGCCCCTGGCGATGATGGTCGTGTTCAGCATCTTCTTCGGCCGGCTCATGAACGTCACCGACCAGGTGACCCCGGCCTACCCCGTGTTCGTTTACGCCGGGCTGCTCCCCTGGCTGCTGTTCGCCAACTCGGTGACGGCGGCGAGCAACAGCCTCGTCAACAACGCCCAGGTGCTGAGCAAGGTCTACTTTCCGCGCCTGATCATGCCCATCGGCTCCGTCGGCGCCCCCGTCGTGGACTTCTGCGTCAGCTTCGTCGTGCTGCTCGGGCTGATGCTCTGGTACGGGCTGCCGTTCACCTGGCAGTTGCCCGCGCTGCTGCCGATGCTCGTCGTGAGCGTGCTCATCACCGCGCTCGGCATCGGGATCCTGATGTCCGCGCTGACCGTGACCTACCGCGACTTCCGTCATGTCGTGCCCTTCATGGTCCATGTCTGGTTCTTCGTCACGCCCGTCATCTATCCCGTCCGGATCATCCCTGAGCAGTACCAGTGGCTGATCCACCTCAACCCGATGGCGGGCACGATCAGCGCGTTTCGCGCCGCGGTGCTCGCCGAGCCGATCGACACCACCCCCTGGCTGATCTCCTCCGGCATCGGACTGGTGCTGCTCGCGATCGCCCTTCGCTGCTTCCTGCGCATGGAGCGCCGTTTCGCCGACGTCGTATGACCGAGCCCCGAAACACGATCGAGATCGAAAGGCTGTCCAAGCGATATCGCCTCGGACGCACGGCGGCGATGAGCGGCACCTTCGGCGACCTGTTTCGCGACGCCGTCCGGCGCCTCGGCCGTCGTGGCGTCGCGCCGAAGAGCAGCACCCCGAACTTCTGGGCGCTGCGCGACGTCAGCTTCGACGTGGAGCGCGGCCAGGTCGTCGGCCTGATCGGCCACAACGGCGCAGGCAAGAGCACGCTGCTGAAGATCCTCTCGCGCATCACGGATCCGACCGAGGGCGAGGCCCGCATCCACGGCCGCGTCGGCAGCCTGCTGGAGGTCGGCACGGGATTTCATCCCGAATTGTCGGGGCACGAGAACATCTATCTCAACGGCTCGATCCTCGGCATGACGCGACGGGAGATCAGGGCCCGGTACGACGAGATCGTTGAGTTCAGCGGCGTCTCCGCGTTCCTCGACACGCCGGTCAAGCGCTACTCGAGCGGCATGTACGTCCGTCTCGCCTTTGCCGTCGCGGCGCACCTCGAGCCCGAGATCCTGATGGTCGACGAGGTCCTCGCGGTCGGCGACGCGGCGTTTCAGAAGAAGTGCCTTGGGAAGATGAAGGACGTGGCGGGCGCCGGCCGCACGGTCCTGTTCGTCAGCCACAACATGGCGTCGATCGAGGCCCTGTGCAACAAGACCGTGCTGCTCGACAAGGGCGAGATCGTGATGATCGGGGAGCCCGGCCCGGTCATCGACCGGTACCTGCGCCCGCCCGACCAGCAGCCGCAGTCGCTCGACGACCGCGAAGAGCGCGAAGGCGACGGGACGATCCGATTCACCGACCTGACCATCCGGGCGGTCGACTCGAAGGTGCCGCAGACGATCCGTTGCGGCGATGACGTCCAGGCCGTCGTGTCCTACCGCAGCACGCTGCCGCAGGTGCGCAACCTCTCGGTGTCGCTCGTGTTCTACACGGCGTCCGGCCACTGCATGCTCGTGCTGAACAACCAGATCGTCGACTGCGAGCTGACCGACCTGCCGGTCGAAGGGCAGCTCATCTGCAGGCTGCCGCGCATGCCGCTGACGCCCGGCCCCTACTACGTCAACGTCTACGGCACGGTCAACGGCGTGATCGCCGACTGGGTGCAGAGGGCGACGTACATCACGGTCGAAGCGGGCGATTACTTCGGAACCGGCCGGCTTCCGCCCAACTCACACGGCGGCGTGCTCGCCGCCCATCAATGGGCCAAGGCCGCATGAGCACGACCACCACCCCTGATTCCGTCACCAGTGCATCGGTCTTCCGACCGGTGGTCCTGCCATCCGGGCGCCGCGCCCTGCGGCGCTGCGTCCAGTGGATCGAGCGGCGCGTGCGACCGCGCCCTCAATACGCTGCCTCCTCCTATTCGCTGGAAGGCGAGGACATGGTGCTTCGCCGCATCCTGCTGCACCGGCGCGGCGGCTTCTACGTCGACGTGGGCGCGCACCACCCGATGCGGTTCTCGAACACGTATCACTTCTACCAGCGTGGATGGCGCGGCATCAACATCGACGCGACACCGGGATCGATGGAAGCGTTTGCCGTACACCGCAGCCACGACGTCAACCTGGAGATCGGCGTATCGGCGCAGGGCGGGGACCTGACCTTCTACAGGTTCGACGAAGGCGCGCTGAACGGGTTCTGCCGGGAGCGAGCACTCGACCGAGATGGGTGCAGCAGGTATCGGCTCGAATCGACGCTCACCGTCGCGACGGCGCCGCTCTCGCGAATCCTGGATGACCACCTGCCGGCAGGACAGGAGATCGACTTCCTCAACGTCGACGTCGAGGGCATGGATCTCGAGGTGCTCTGCTCCAACGACTGGCGCCGCTACCGACCGCACATCGTGCTGGCCGAAGAGCTTGACGAAGCCGAAGAGAAGCCTGCGGGCTCGCCGATCACGCAGTTCATGAGGAAACAGGGCTACGCGCCCTGCGCCCGCACCACCAGCACGCTCCTGTTCGAGGACACCCACCGCACGTGAAGTGGCTCATCGTCAACACGGACTACACGGCGTTTCTCGACTGGCTCTACCGTCGGCATGCCGGTCTCGAAAACGCGCCGTACGCGGAGCAGCTTGCCCGCCGCGACGAGAGCCTGTTCGCCACGGCGGATTTCTACTCGACCAACCTGCGACGTCTCGGCCACGAGGCAGTCGACGTCCACGCGAACAACCTCCGCCTGCAGTCCGCGTGGGCGCGGGAGCACGGCATCGCCGCGCCGCGATCCGAGACCTGGGGGTTCCGGATGCGACGCGGCGTCGTGCCGTGGGTCGAGCGATCTCCGTCCGACCGCTGGATCTACCGCACCCTGGCGGCGCAGATCCGCCATCACCGCCCGGACGTGCTGCTGTGCCACGACCTCAACCTGAGCCGTGACTTCTTCCGCCGCATGAAGCCGCACGTCGGCACGCTCGTCGGGCAGTTCGCCGCGCCCCTGCCGCCTGACTGCGAGGACCTGCCGGTCTACGACCTGCTTCTCTCGTCGCTGCCCAGCTACGTCGAGCGCTTTCGCGCCATGGGCATCGCCGCCCGACAGCTTCCGTTCGCGTTCGATTCGCGCGTGCTCGATCGCGTCGGGCGACCCGCGCGCAGCATCGACGTCTCGTTCATCGGAAGCATCTTCCGCGTCCACGCGTCGCGCCGGCGCTGGCTGGAGGCCGTCACCGCCCGGGCGCCCATCACCGCCTGGTGCCCGGACCGGCACGGACTCAAGCAAGAGGAGATTCCGCGCTGCCGCGTCCAGGGTTCGGCGTGGGGCGTCGAGATGTATCGCGTGCTCGCGGCCTCGCGGATCACGCTGAACCACCACATCGATCTCGCCGGCAACTTCGCGAACAACATGAGGCTGTTCGAGGCGACCGGGGCGGGATGCCTGCTGATCACCGATCACAAGTTCAATCTCCACGAATGGTTCGAGCCGGACCGCGAGGTGGTGACTTACCGCGGCGCCGAGCACTGCGCCGAGCTGATCCGCTACTTCCTCGAGCACGAGGACGAACGTCGCGCCATCGCGGAGGCCGGGCAGCGGCGCACGCTCGCGGACCACAGCTACCTCCGCCGCATGGAGCAGCTCGTCGACATCGTCGAGCATCATCGAAGAAGGAAGTCGCGACGACCTCCGACCGGCGCCACCGCGCGCCGCATCGGGTTCCCGCGAAAGCAGGCCGCATGAATGCAACGCTGCGCCAGACTCGTCGCTGGCTCGGCCGGCTCGCTCCGCGCCGCCGACCGTGGAGCGCGCTGCGGCGCGCCTCCGAGGACTACCAGGTCGTCACCGCGGACGCCGCCCGCGCGATCACCGGCGACGACTGCTGGGCGAGCGACGATGTCGCCGATCGCCAGGAGGCGTCGTACCGCAAGCTGCTGGCCGACATGTACGCCGGGCGCCCGAGAAGCGACCTCGCGGCCGCCGGTGACGCCATTCGGCGAACGCAACTGGCCGCACCGCGCGTCCTCGAGACCGGGTGCGGTAGCGGGTATTACGGGCAGGTCCTCGAGCACCTGCTCGACGGCGCGGTGGACTACGTCGGCGTCGACACGTCACCGGCCATGATCCGCCTCGCTCGCCGACGGCGGCCCGCGCTGCAGTTCGCGGTCGCCGACGCCGTCCGCCTGCCGCTGCCGGCACAGTCGTTCGATGTCGTGCTCAACGGCGTCTGCCTCATGCACATCCTCGACTACGAGGACGCGATCCACGAGGCCGCGCGGGTCGCCGGTCCATGGTGCATCTACCACACCGTCCCGACCCTGCGCGAACGGGCCACGACGTATCTCTGCAAGCGCGCCTACGGACGGATCACGACCGAGGTCATCTTCAACGAGCAGGAGCTCATCGGCCTGATCGCCGACACCGGGTTCTCGGTCGATCACGTGCAGGACAGCGTGCCGTACGACCTGCAACGCGTGCTCGGCGAACCGACTTTCTCCAGAACGTATCTGTGCCGGCGGCTCGCGTCGGAAGGGGGCCGACATGGAGCTTGATCGCCTCATCGAAACCTTCGGCCTCCGGCCCGTGCTCGTCGACGTCGGCGCGTCCGGTCATCCGCCCGTGACCTGGTCCGCGATCGCGCGCCACAGCACCTACGTCGGGTTCGACCCGGATCGTCGCGAGCTTCGCGACGAGGCGCGCGGCGACTTCGCACGATACGTGCTCGTCAACCAATCGGTCTCCGCCGACACCGGAGACGACGACCAGACCTTCTACTACACGGCAAGCCCGTTCTGCTCCAGCACGTTGCGGCCCGACGGGCCGGCGCTCGCGCAGTACCTGTTCGCCGACATGTTCGAGGTCGAGCGCACCGACGGCGTCCCGGCGACGACGCTCAACGACGTCGGCCGGCGATTCGATCTCGATGCGATTCACTGGCTCAAGCTCGATACGCAGGGCACCGACCTGCGCATCTTCGAGAGCCTCGACGACGACCTCAAACGACGCGTGCTCGCGATCGACATCGAGCCCGGGCTGATCGACGCCTACGTCGGCGAGGACAAGTTCACGACGGTGCACGAGCGCCTGACCGACGCCGGGTTCTGGCTCTGCGCGATGAACGTGCTCGGATCGGTGCGAATCAGTCGCGACGCGGTGCGCGCCGCCATGCGGATGGATCCGCTCGCGGATCCATCGATGCTCGAGCGCACGGCGCCCCGGAGTCCGGGCTGGTGCGAAGCGCGATACCTGCGCACCTCGGCGTCGCTCGACGATACGAACGACGCACGGCAGGACGACGTGATGCTCTGGATCTTCTCGATGCTCGCCGGGCAGTACGGCTTCGCCATCGAGATGGCCGACCGGTTCGAGCGCCGCGGCGGCGCCGACACCGAGGCCGAGTTGATGCTGCGCCTTCCGATCGAGCGACTGCGCCGTCAGGATCGGTGTGACGGCCCCCTGCGCAGGCTGACCCGCCGCACCGGAAAGCCGCGGCAGGCGTCGCCGTTCGTCGTCCGGGAGCCCTGTGCTCTGCCTGATTCCTGACCCGCGATACAGGCTTCACGATGTTCGACCCCGAGCAGACATTCTCCGACCGCAACGTGCTGATCACCGGCGGCATCGGGTTCATCGGCGCGAACCTGGCGCGGCGCCTGCTGAACCTCGGCGCGCGGATCACGCTCATCGACAGCATGGTGCCCGAATACGGCGGCAATCTCTTCAATCTCGCGGGCGTCGAGGACCGCCTGACCGTCAACGTGTCCGACGTCCGCGACGCCCACGCCATGACGCACCTGGTGCGCGGCCAGGACTACCTGTTCAATCTCGCGGGCCAGACCAGCCACGTCGACTCGATGGAGGATCCCTTCACCGACCTCGACATCAACTGCCGATCGCAGCTGTCGATCCTCGAGACGTGCCGGCATCACAATCCCGATGTCAAGATCGTGTTCGCGAGCACGCGACAGATCTACGGCAGGCCCGACTACCTCCCGGTCGACGAACGCCACCTTCTCCGGCCCGTGGACGTCAACGGCGTCAACAAGATGGCGGGAGAGTGGTACCACATCCTCTACAACAACGTGTACGGCATCCGCGCCTGCGCCCTGCGGCTGACCAACACCTACGGCCCGCGCATGCGCGTCCGCGACGCGCGGCAGACGTTCCTCGGCGTCTGGATCCGCCTGCTCGTCGAGGCACGACCGTTCGAAGTCTGGGGCGGACGACAGAAGCGCGACTACACCTACGTCGACGACGCGGTCGACGCGTTCCTGCGTGCCGCCGCGAACGATGCGGCCAACGGGAAGATCTACAACCTCGGCGGCGACCGCGTCGTCAGCCTCGAGGAGACGGCCGAGATCATGATCAACGCCAACGGCGGCGGCGATTTCACCGTTCGCGAGTTCCCGGAGGACCGTAAGCGCATCGACATCGGCGACTACTACGCCGACGACGCGGCGATACGCGAAGCGATCGGCTGGGAACCGAAGGTCAGCCTGGAAGAAGGCTTCGAGCACACGCTGTCGTACTATCGTGAGTGCCTGGGGCACTACGTATGATCGGAATGAAAGAACCACGAGTAAGGACGGAAGCGCACGGAGGTGCCGGTTGACTCTTCCGATCGTCCCCCAATTCGCGACCATGCGTGCCCATCCGTGATTCTCTCCGGGCTTGCGAGACGCACCATGATTCCTCCCACTGATCCCAAGGCTGCCTACTTCGCCCACAAAGACGAGATCGATCGCGCCGTGACCGAGACGCTCGACAGCGGGTGGTACATCCTCGGACGGCAAGTCGAGTCGTTCGAGCGGGAGTTCGCGAACTACGTAGGCGATGCCCATGCGGTCGGCGTCGCCAGCGGCACGGACGCCATCGAGCTTGCGCTGCGGGCGTGCGGCATCGGACCGGGTGACGTCGTCCTCACGGTATCGCATACCGCCGCGGCGACCGTGGCGGCCATCGAGCGCTGCGGTGCTTCCGCGTATCTGGTCGACATCGATCCCGTCACATTCACCATGGATCCGCGCCGGCTCGACGAGGCACTGGGATCGGGCGCGTCCGGCATCCGTGCCGTCGTCCCGGTCCACCTCTACGGACATCCCGCGGACATGCCGGCCATCATGGATGTTGCACGTCGCCGCGAGCTGCTGGTCGTCGAGGACTGCGCACAGGCCCATGGCGCCCGTCTGGACGGCCGGCGCGTCGGCACCTGGGGCGACGCCGCGGCGTTCAGCTTCTACCCGACGAAGAATCTCGGCGCGCTCGGCGACGGCGGCGCCGTCGTGACGAAGGACGACGCGCTCGCGGAGCGTCTGAAGGCACTGCGCGAGTACGGCTGGACACAGCGCTACGTCAGTACCGAAGCAGGCATCAACAGTCGGCTCGACGAAATCCAGGCGGCCGTGCTTCGGGTTCGCCTGCGCCACCTCGACGACGAGAACGGGCGTCGAAGGGAAATCGCCGCGAGGTACGACGAAGCGCTCGAAGCAGCGTCCGTCACCCGACCCGTCGTGCGCGCCGGCGCCGAGCATGTCTTCCACCAGTACGTCGTACGAGCCGAAGACCGCGACGAGCTTCGCCGTCACCTCTCCGATCACGACATCGGCACGCAGATTCACTATCCGAAGGCGATCCACCAGCAACCGGCCTATGCCGCGCTGCCGCAGGGAACGCTCGCCGACACGAACGACGCCGTCGCACGCGTTCTGAGTCTGCCCATGCACCCGCACCTGACCGACGAGCAGGTCGCCACGGTGGCGCGCTGCATCGCCGAGTGGCGACAGAGGGTGGAGGTGTAGTGCCGTGCCTGTCGATTGGCTGCGTGCGTGCACCGGACCCCACCCACCCCCCCTTGGAAAGGGGGCTTGCCCCGGTTCCCCCCCTTTACAAGGGGGGGTTAGGGGGGGGTGCTCAGCCAAGGAACAAACCTCGGACCCTGCCATTCGCCTTCTGAACCCTGAACCCTGAACCCTGAACCCTGAACCCTGAACCCCGAACCCCGAACCCCGAACCCCAAACCCTGAACCACTACTGCACCTATTTCGACCGACGCTTTCTCCTTCGCGGCCTCGCGTTCTACGAATCGCTGCGCCGGCACGCGGACGCATTCGCGCTGCACGTGCTCTGCCTCGATGATGAAACGCTCGAAGCGGTGCGCGATCTCGATAGGCCCGACCTGCGTTCGATCAGCCTCTCCGCGCTGGAGGCGTCATGCCCCGCCCTGCTCGACGCGAAGGCCGATCGCAGCCAGGTCGAGTACTACTTCACCTGCACGCCCGCCCTGCCACGCTACGTGCTCGACCACGAGCCGGAGGCGACGACCGTGTCCTACGTCGACGCGGACCTGTACTTCTTCGCCGACCCGCAGGTGCTTTTCGAAGAGCTTGGAAGCGGATCGATCTACATCATTCCGCACCGATATCCGCCGTCACTGCGCGACTTGAATCAGTTCGGCCGCTACAACGTCGGCCTGCTCACGTTCCGGAACGACGACCGCGGACGCCACGGCCTGGACTGGTGGCAGCAGCGGTGCCTCGAATGGTGCTACGAGAAGGTCGAGCCGCGGCGCTACGCCGATCAGAAGTACCTCGACGACTGGCCGCAGCGCTTCGAAGGCGTTGTCGTGTCCGACAACCTCGGCGCGAACCTTGCGCCATGGAACCTTGCCGGCCACGACGTGCGCCGCGAGCGCGGGCAGGTCACGATCGACGGCGACGCGCTGGTCTTCTACCACTTCCACCGGCTCAAGCTGATCAACCGGTTCCTGGTGGATCCGGGCTATCGCAAGTATGACGCCCCGGCGAACCGGGTTGTGCGACGACACATCTATCGCCCGTACCTGGCCCACCTGAGAAAGCTTTCGCAGAGCGCCGCGGCGCGGCAGGCGACGAGCGGCAACCTGAGGCTCGCTTCACCCGCGAAGGGACGCGCGCTGCTGCGCACGCTGCTGTACGACCACAATCTGCTCGATGTCGGCCCGGTCTCGACGGAAGTGCACCTGGAGCCGCTGGCCCGGCCGCTGCTCCGTATCCGGGAGCGCTTTCGCGCCGCCGCATGACGCCGCAGACGGACACCTCTCACCTCCGAATTCGCCAATAACGATTGGCTTGTTGACTAATAGCTCAGGCTCTGTCTCAGAACTCTGCCGCGGGCCCAAGACCGAGCGAATCGTCCGTTGGCAAGGAGGCCGAAGCAGGCGATGTC
>NYZC01000255.1 GCA_002686995.1 Phycisphaeraceae bacterium
CGAGCGCGCCGCCGAGAATCTCGACGAGCATGCCGAGGCCGGTGCCCTTGTAGCCAACGGTCCCCCCGAGCGGCAGCAGGGCGCCGTACGGTTCGGCAATCAGGTCGTTCGGGTTCGTCGACGGGCGTCCATCGCGGTCAAGGATCCATCCTTCGGGCAGCGGCAGGCCGCGATTGGCCGCAACCCAGACCTTGCCGACCGCGGCCATCGACGTCGTCATGTCGAGCATGATCGGGTCGGCTTCGCCGTCTTCGGTGCGGCGCGGCGCGGCGAACGCGATGGGGTTGGTGCTGAGCCGGCCGTCGATGCCGCCGAACGGCGCGACCCACACGCCGTGGTGTCCGGCGTTGACGAGGATCTGGCAGACGAGACCCGCGCGCGCGGCGAGGAGGGGATAGGCGCCGACGCGCCCGATGTGGCAGGTGTTGCGCAGCGCGACGGCCGACAGGCCGTGCTCGCGCGCCTTTTCGATCGCGACGTTCGTGGCGAACGTGCCGCCGATCGCGCCGAGCGCGCCGCCGCCGTCGACGACCGCGGAGCACGGCGCGTCGCGGAGGATCTTCGGCGCGGTGTCGGCCTGGTACAGGCCCGTGCGCAGGCCGACGGCGTACTCGTGGAAGCGGATCGCGCCGTGCGAGTCGTGACCGAAAAGGTTGGATTCGACGAGATGATCGACCACGGCGCGGGCGTCTTCGGGTCGACAGCCCGCCGCTTCGAATATTTCACAGCCGACGCGCGTGAGCTGTTCGGGGGAAAATGCCGGCATGGGATCCAGCGTAGCCGAAGTCGCCGGACTTCGGGATTCGCGCACGGTCCGAAGTCTGGCGACTTCGGCTACGATTGCCTTCCGTTTCGTTGCATCGGCCATCCATGAATCCCATCGCCCGCTACGTCAACTGGCTCCACACGCGATGGCCCGCGGGCACGATTGAAAAGCTGCCCGAGGTCAACGACGACGGGTCGACCAGCGTGTCCGGGCTCTACATCGTCGGCGACCTCACCGGCATCCCGCTGCTGAAGTTTTCGTCCGACTCCGGCTCCCGCGCCCTGCAGACGATCCTCGGCGAGCGGTCGTTCCAGTCGCGGTCGCAGACCGACCCGGACGTCTACGACGTCGTGGTCGTCGGCGCCGGCGTGTCCGGCGTCGCGGCGATGGCCGAGGCGAAGAAGGCCGGCCTGCGCTGCGCGCTGCTCGAGGCTTCCGAGCCGCTCAGCACGATCGTCAACTTCCCGCGGGCCAAGCCCATCTACACGTACCCGACGGAGATGGTGCCCGAGGGCGACCTGCAGTTCACCGAAGCGTCGTCGGTCAAAGAGGGGCTGGTCGACGAGATTCGCGCCTTCATGGCCGAGCATGCGATCGAGCCCCGGATCGCAAGGGTGGAGCGGGTCGTGCGCCGGGGCGGGGTGCTCGAGGTCAACCTCGCCGGCGACGAAACGCTGCGGGCGCATCGCGTGATCGTCGGCATCGGCCGATCCGGCAACTTCCGCAAGCTCGGCGTGCCCGGCGAGGACCTTGACAAGCTTGCCAACCGCCTGCATGACCCGAAGGACTTTAGCGGCAGGCACGTCCTGGTCGTCGGCGGCGGCGACAGCGCTCTCGAGGCGTCGATCGCCATCGCCCAGTGCGGCGGGTTCGTCACCGTCTCCTACCGCAAGCCCCAGTTCAGCCGTCCGAAACCGGAGAACGTGGAGGCGATCGAACGGCTCTCGGAGGATCCGTTCGCAGACGTGGCGGTGGAGGAGCCGACGTCGGAGCGGGTCACCACCGCCACCGGCGCCTTTCTCGGCGCGGCGCGGCGCGCCGGGTCGGTGCGGCTGATGATGGGGTCGAAGGTGAAGGAGATCCGCGACGACGCGGTCGTCGTCACGGATGGTGAGGGCCACGACGAGGAGCTGCCGAACGAGCACGTGTTCGCGGCGATCGGACGTGAGGCGCCGCTCGACTTCTTCCGGCGCAGCGGCGTGCGCATCCGCGGCGAGTGGCGGCCGGCGACGTGGATCGGCTTCGCGATGTTCTTTCTCTTCTGCACGTTCGTGTACCACTGGAAGATGGACGCGGGCATCCCGGTCTACAAGTGGTTCAGGAAGGCGGAGTGGTTTCCGTTCAACCTGGGTGACCCGTCCGATTCCGCGGGTCTTGTCGGCACGATCATGCTGTCGATGCAGAAGCCGAGCTTCTATTACACGCTCGCCTACACCCTTTGCATCGTCCTCTTCGGTATCCAGCGCATTCGCCGGCGGCGCACGCCGTACGTCACGCGGCAGACCACCAGCCTGGCGCTGATCCAGATCGTGCCGCTGTTCCTGCTTCCCTACATCGTGCTGCCGTGGATGGGGCACCACGGTCTGTTTGACGCCGGCATCGGCAACTCGATCGCCGACGCGCTGTTCCCCGTGACCGAGTGGGACAACCACGGGCGCGAGTACTGGCGGTCGGTCGGGTTCATCCTCGCATGGCCGCTGCTGATCTGGAACGTCTTCACGAACGAGCCCCTGTGGGCGTGGCTGGTCATCAGCTTCGTCCAGACGTTCGTGATCATCCCGCTGATCGTCTGGCGGTGGGGCAAGGGGGCGTACTGCGGCTGGATCTGCTCGTGCGGCGCGCTGGCCGAGACCATGGGCGACGCGCATCGCCAGAAAATGCCGCACGGTCCGAAGTGGAACCGCGTCAACATGATCGGGCAGGCATTCCTGCTGTTCGCCCTCGTCCTGCTCGCCGTGCGCATCCTCGGATGGATCCTGCCGGACGACAGTGCGTTCGCACGATTCGTCGACACCGTCTACATGGCCGGGCTTCACGGCAAGTCGCGCAACTGGCAGAACCTGTGGTTCCCGTTCTCGCTGCTGAACTACGTCTGGTTCGTTGACCTGCTCTGGGCCGGCATCTTCGGCGTGGCCTTCTACTTCTGGTTTTCCGGCCGCGTCTGGTGCCGTTTCGCCTGCCCGCTTGCGGCGCTGATGCACATCTATGCCCGGTTCACGCAGTTCCGGATCGTGGCGGAGAAGAAGAAGTGCATCTCATGCAACGTGTGCACGAGCGTCTGCCACCAGGGCATCGACATCATGAACTTCGCCAACAAGGGGCTTCCCATGGAGGACCCCGAGTGCGTGCGCTGCAGCGCGTGCGTGCAGAGCTGTCCGACCGGCGTGCTGCAGTTCGGGCGCGTCGACCGCAGGTCGGGGGAGGTCATCGCGCTGGACCGGGTGGCGGCCTCGCCGGTGCTGATGCGCGAGGCGGTGACGGTGGAGGGGGCGAGGCAGAGGAATTGAATTAAGCTATTGGTCAGTAAGCCAATCGTGGTTTGTTGTTTATGCAGCTGACTGACGCACAGGTCGAGCATTTCTACGAGCAGGGATTCGTGCTCGCGGAGAACCCGGTGGACGCGGAGACGATGCGGCGCATCGACGAGCGTCAGCGCGAGGTCGAGGCGCCGTGGCGGCGCACGGATTTCGAGGGATTCAATCGGCTGGCGTGCCAGTTCTTCATGATCGGCGAGCCGCTGTTCGAGCTGGCGGAGCGGGACGATTTCATTGACACGGCGCGGCGCCTGCTCGACGCCGATGACCTCCACATCGGCGCGTGCGGGATCGGCGATGCGTCCGAGATCGTTTCCGCCGACGGGCGCCCGCAGCGGCAGGTGAACTGGCATGCGGACGGCAAGGAAGGGGTAAAGGTGGTGTCGTTCCGCATTGCCCTCGACCGACACGGACCCGGCAACGGTCCGTTGCGCGTGCTGCCCGGCAGCCACCGGCGGCCGAGGGACCGGGTGCGCGAGGAGTTTCTTCAGCGCGAGCGCGCCGTCAACGCCGATGCGCCGAGCAAGTGGTGTTTTGCGCGCCATCCCGATGAACTGGAGATCGAGCTGGAGTCGAAGCTCTGCATGATCTGGTCGCCGACCTGCTGGCACGCCACCGGCGTCAAGTCGGCGCCGGGACCGCGCCGCGCGTTGGGGTTCAACTACTTCGGGCCGGAAGGGCGCCGGCGCGATCTCGATGCGCTGAAACACGTCTGCCCCGGGTGGCCGGACTGGTCGGATCGGCGCAAGGCCCTGTGGGCGCTCGAATCCGGGGATTCTTGAATCTGCGCGGCGGCCCGGCCTATACTGAAGCGCCTAATCTCACATGATCTGAGGCTGCGCCAATCAGGAATCGAATCTCCGACAACAGAGTGCTCGCGTTTACGCTGATCGAGTTGCTGGTGGTGATCTCGATCATCGCGCTGCTGATCGCGCTGCTGCTCCCGGCGATCAAGAAGGCGAAGGAGCAGGCGCGGCGCACGGTCTGCGGAAGCAACACGCGCCAGGTGCTCATCGGGCTCGAGGCGTACGCGGGTGACTTCAACGCGCACTTCCCCGTCGCGTTCTTCGGCATGAACGCGTCGCTGACGTTTGAGGTCAAGGTGTGGCTGAGCCCGCCGCTCCGCGCGAGGCCCGGGTACTGGGTAGACGCCGGCAACGGCAGCGCCTGGGCGGGGCACGGGCTGCTCTACGGGCACCAGTACGTGTCGGACCCGCAGATGGTGTACTGTCCGAGCCAGCGGTTCGAGCTGTTCCAGTACGAAATGGGCTGGGACGGCTGGCAGCGCCAGGCGACCGGGTTTCCGGTGGCGGACTACACCTACAGCTACTCGGGCTACAACTACCGCATCTTCGGTCAGACCGAGAACCACGGCAGCGTCGGCGTGACCCAGGAGGACGTCGACCGGCTGAACCAGTACCGGCAGCTGGGCACCGACGCGCCCATCGCAATGTTCGCGGACATCATCCACCCGGGATCGGCGTCATGGGGCCCGCCCGGATGGCCGAACGATACGACGTGGGCGCACGTCGACGGGCCGGCAGGCCTGAACGTAGGCTTCTCCGACGGTCACACGAAGTTCATCTCCCGGCCGCGCATGACGGAGTACGGCGACTGGTCGCTGCAGGTCTACGGCCATTCCGACCGGTTCGTCATGATGTACTGGGAATACCTCGAGGAGAGCACGACGCGGCTGCAGGACACGTACTTTTTACCGCTGCCGCCGTGAGCCAGCGCGCGAGCAGGACGCACAGCCGAAAGTCTCTCACGGAGACACAGAGACACAGAGACACGGAGAGGGATTCTTTCACGGCTCTTCGAGCCGTGTGGGGCACCTGTCGGAGTCACCAGGCGTTGGCGCCGTTTCTCTTCCACCTACGTGTCTCCGTGCCTCCGTGAGAGGTCTTCCGGCCCCTTTCTTCGGGGTCTATGATCGTGGTGACGCCATGCGTTCACGAATCGCATTTACCCTCATCGAGCTTCTCGTCGTCATCTCCATCGTCGCGCTGCTGATCGCGCTGATCATGCCGGCCGTCAAGCGCGCCCGCGAGCAGGCGCGGCGCGCGGTCTGCGCGAGTAATCAGCGGCAGCTCTGCATCGCGCTGCACGCCTACGCAGCGGACAACGAGGGTCATTTTCCCGCATCGCACGATCATATGAACGCATCGCTGATGTTCGAGGTTGCGACGCCGCATTCGTTCGAGCACCAGACCGACACATGGACGGGGATCGGGCTGCTCTACCACCACGAGTACGTCACCGATCCGCTGCTGATGTACTGTCCGAGCCAGAAGTACGAGTTGTTCCGTTTTCCGTCCGGCTGGGACTGGCAGTACCGGGCGGCGCACCGCACGACGCCGGAGGTGTTCGGCGGCTATCGCTTCACCAGCTATTACTATCGCCTGTTCGGCCAGACCGAGGCGCTCGGAAGCGTCGGCATCACGTCGCAGGACGTTCAGTATCTGCGCGATTACAGGCTTCTGGGCGTCGACCGTCCCATTGCGGTGACATCAGATATCTTTCACCCGGGCTGGCCGGACCTGGGGCCGTTTCCCCAGGAACTCGCCTGGGCCCACAGCGACGCGCCCGCCGGTGTGAATGTCGGGTTCTCCGATTCCCACGTCGAGTTCATCTCGCGCCCGCGCATGATGGACTACGGTCTGCTGTCGCTTCAGATCTACGGCTTCAACGACCGTTACGCGATGATGTACTGGGAATACCTCGAGGGAAGCACGACGCGGCTGCAGGACACGTACTTTTTGCCGCTGGCGCCGTGAGGTGGGAGGGGAGAGATTAAGCTGTTAGTCGTTAAGCCAATCGTTATTTGTCATTTCGGTGCGCCGTGTAACCGGCAGAGGATAGTGGATGCAAGTTCCATACG
>NYZC01000256.1 GCA_002686995.1 Phycisphaeraceae bacterium
CCGACTCGCCGTCGGTTCCATCGCGGGCTTCAACACGCTGATGACCGTCGGCTACACCGTATGGGCCCTGCGCGGCGGATCGCTGCTCGCGTCGCTGATGACGTCGCTGCCCGTCTGGCAGTTCGTCGACCCGCTCCCCGTGATCGAGGACGCGCGACGCCACAAGCGAAAGAAGAAGGGTGACGATATCGAGGAAGAGGACGAACAGGAAACGAAGCTGGCGGAGATGCTGGACTGAACGCACCCGGTTGGAGAAACGAATTGAACTCGATCGAACTCGAAGAGCTGAATCGCAACATCCTCGTCGTGGACGACGACGACGGCATCGTCGCGAGCATCCGCAAGATCCTCGAGGAGCCCGCGGACGACGGCCATCTCACCGCGCGCGAGTCCGTCCTGTTCGAAGGCAAGCCCGCGAATCGACCTTCGCTGTCCTTCACCGTCGACGCGGCGTCGCAGGGCGAGGACGCCGCACGCATGGTCCGCCAGCGTCTCGACACGGGCCGGCCCTACTCGCTCATCTTCCTCGATATGCACATGCCTCCAGGCTGGGACGGCACGAGGACCATCGAGAATATCTGGAAGATCGACCCCCACGTCGAGATCGTGATCTGCAGCGCACACAATGACAGCGACTGGCACGACCTGCGGCAGCGTACGGACAACCCTGCTCAGCTGATCATCATTCACAAGCCTTTCGAGTCGATCGAGATCATGCAGCTTGCCATGGGGCTCACCGAGAAATGGAACCTCGCCCGGCAGGCGCGCCGGACCGAGGACGACCTGCAGCGGATCGTCTCCGAGCAGACCACCGACCTGCAGCAGACCAACGCCAATCTGCGCGAGGCCAACAACCGGCTGGAGTTCGAGGTGGTCGAGCGCAAGAAGGCAGAAAAGCAGGCATGGCACAGCGCCTTTCACGACGGCCTCACCGGGCTGCCCAACCGAACGCTGCTCGAGGAGCGGCTCACCCAGTGCATCGCACGCAAGAAGCGCAACGCCGCCGCCCATTACGCCGTGGTGTTCCTCGACGTCGACAACTTCAAGACGATCAACGACACGCTCGGCCACAAGGCCGGCGACG
Source organism: Phycisphaeraceae bacterium (assembly GCA_002686995.1). Lineage (GTDB taxonomy): Bacteria > Planctomycetota > Phycisphaerae > Phycisphaerales > Phycisphaeraceae > NYZC01. The sequence goes on from NYZC01000256.1 coordinate 1,085, forward strand.
CCATCCTCTCCGAGACCGCGACGCGCCTGCAGGCCACCCTCCGCGAGCTCGACACGACCGCGCGGCCGACCGATCGCACCGCCTCCCGTCTCGGAGGCGACGAGTTCGTGATCCTGCTCGAGGGCCTCGCGGACCAGAGTCACGCCGAACGCGTCGCGCAGCGCATCCAGGAGGCGGTGGCCGAGCCCTACCGGTTCGAGGAGCACACGATCAGGGTGAGCGTGAGCCAGGGCGTCGCGCCGGGCGATGCCTCTTACGACACACCCGGCGAGATTCTGCGCGACGCGGACCTGACGCTCTACGATGCCAAGGACGTAGACGGCAAGGGCGCCTACAGCATGTTCCAGCAGGACATGCGAACGCGTGCGGCGACCCGCACCGAGACAATATCCGAGCTCTGCCACGCCATCGAACGGAACGAGCTGCAGCTTCATTACCAGCCGCTCGTCTCGCTTCATGACGGGCGGATCATCGGCGTCGAGGCGCTGCTGCGATGGCATCACCCGCAACGCGGCCTGTTGATGCCGGCCGACTTCCTCGAAGTGGCGGAGAAGACCAAGCTCATCCGACCCATCGGCACCTGGGTGCTCGGCGCGGCGTGCCGGCAGCTGCGCGCGTGGCACGACGCGGCGAACCCGGATCTCTGGGTCGCGGTCAACGTGTCGCCGCAGCAGCTGCTCGTCGAGGACCTCGTCGAGCAGTTCCGGCAAGCCGTCGACGATGCGGGCGTCGTCCCCCGCCAGGTGATCCTCGAGATCACCGAATCCTCCGTGATCGAAAGGCAGGAAGGCGGTCTCGGACGCCTGCTCGCGCTGCGCGAACACGGCTTCAGGCTGCATCTCGACGACTTCGGAACCGGGTATTCCTCCATCCGCCGACTGGACGAGTTGCCCATCGACGGGCTGAAGATCGACCGGTCGTTCACCACGCGCATCGGTCATCCGAAGGGCATGGCGAACATCAACGCGATCCACGGGCTGGCCCGCAACCTCGACATGAAGGTCACCGCGGAAGGCATCGAGACCGTCGAGCAGCTCGAGCACATCCAGACGCTGGATTGCGATTTCGGGCAGGGCTACCTGTTCTCGCCGCCGATGGAGCCGTCAGAAGCGGAGCGATTCCTCTCCGCGCCACCCCAGTGGATCGCGCGCCTGATGCAACGCCATCCCCAGGAGCAGCGGAGGTCGGCGTGACGGCCGACGCGCGACGTCGCGGCGCCACCGGCATCGCGGCGCCGCACGTCAGCCCGCGGGTCGAATGGCATGGGTATCTGATGACGGACACGGCGCCTAATCGCGCCCCGGCAACTCCGCCACGTACTGGTACGACGGTTCTTCCTTCTGCCGCCTCTGGATGGCACCGATCTGCCGCCACGTCTCGATCAGCCCGCGGGGGCATTGCGGCAGATCGTCCCGGATCAGCCGGTGTAGGCGCCCGAGGTTGTAGCACGGCACCGCCGCGTACATGTGATGCTCGGTGTGATAGTTCATGTGCCAGTAAAGAAAGCGAACGAAGGGGTTCAGGATGATCGTGCGGCAGCAGAGCCTGAAGTCGGGGACCTCGTCCTGCAGGCCGATGTGCTGACTGTTGTTGCACAGCATGAACAATCCCGCGCCATAGAAGCGGCAGCACGTGACGGCCAGCGGGATGGTCCACAGCCCGAACGAAAAGCACACAACCATGATCAGGAGGTGACCGGCCAGCACGATGCGCGCCCAATTGTGGAACGCGCCCCGCTCCTCGGGCTTCACCACGGTAAACAGATGCGTCTGCCAGTCACCGTTGAGTCGCCCGGCGGCAATGCGAATCGTTTCCCGCCACGTACGCCACAGACCGATGGGGTCGACGAAGGCGCTCAACAGGAAGCCGCGCAGCGTCAGCTTCTGGGGCAGCACGACCTCGAGGTCGTCGGGCTGGTGCAGCGTGTATTTGTGATGCTCGGTGTGGCTGGCCCAGAAGAAGACGTGGTTGTACCAGCCGAGGAAGCTGTGAACCCAGAGGAATGCGCGGTTCAGCCATCGGGTCCGGAAGACCGAGTCATGCACCAGCTCGTGAAACCCGTTGATCAGGAAGCAGCAGCACGTCCCGTGAAAGTAGAAAGCGAGGACGCTCAGGTACCACGGCAGGCGGCCCACCGACAGGCAGGCGCCGGTGCCCGTCAGCGCCAGCAGGCCGAGATAGGCCCCGGCCTGCAAAAAGCCCTTGAAATTGCTGCGGCGGTTCAGCTCCGCCAGGTCCTCGCGACTGACCGGCGATCGGTACCAGCTGATGCGCGTCGGTTTCGTTGAGGCCGCGGTCGTCATGACGAAAGGATCCGATTAATGCGACTGCCTCCCACCGCCGAGCAACCGCGTCGCGGCGTCAACGATCACGCTCTGCTCCTCTCGGAAGCGCGCCGGCCGGTTGAAGAGCCAGTAGGCTCCGGGCTCGTATCCGCACTCCTGCTTCTGCCGCTCGGTGACGAGATAGCCGACCATGTCGTTGCAGTAGCCCATCGCCCATAACGCATCGGCGCCGCATCGTGACGTCAGGGCCTTCTCCACGTCGAAGCCGATTTCCTGGACGACCTCGCCCGGAATCGCCAGAAGCCGCAGCGGACCGATGCGCAGCGTCTGCATCGTCGCCACGTCGCCTTCCAGGGCCGCGCCGCCCTCCAGCCTCTCGAGAACCTTCCGGGCCCACGCCGCCCTCGCCCGGGACTCCCTGCTCGACGAGTCGGCGGCGGTTGCCCGGAGCTCGTCAGGCGACGGTAGATCGTCGAACGGGAACGTGACGTCCACGGACCGCGACGCCAGGCCGCCGTGCTCGACGGTCCGCACGTACCTCATGGCCGTGACGACCGCGTCGCCCAGCTCGGCGCCGCAGGCGTCCACTTGCTCGCGGGTCGCGTCGCGGAAGCCGCCGGTCTCGGGATTGACGATCGCCGGTCGAATGTTGCCGAAGCAGCCGGGCATGAACAGGGCGTGACACTGAAGACGCTCTTCGATCCGCTCCCGGGCTGCGCCGGGATAGTCGGAAGACAGGTTCCCCTGCATCCCGGTCATCGTCGTGGGATGGCACGAGTAGTGAAACAGCACCGCCAGCGGCGCGCCGCTCGCGCCGTCGACGCGAAGGAGCCGAACCCGCCGGTCGACGACGCCGCCATGGTTCATGACGAAGTGATCCTTCGCGTCCTCGCCCACCGGCGCCGGGCTCCTGCGATTGATGTTGAAGTTCGCCGCCCCGGCGCCCAGGCCGAGCGTGACCGGCTCGAGGCGCGAGGCCGCCGTGACGATCGCGTCGACGGCGGCGTCCTCTAGACCGGCCAGGAACGCGGCGTCGGGCTGGAGACCGACGGCTGCAATGGCCGCTGGCGCGCAATGGGTGTGGCTGCAGGCGATGAGAATGCGATCGGCCGGGACGGCGCGTGTGTCGCCAACGCGACGACGTACGCGTTGAGTGAAATCGCCGGTGACGCCGATGACATCGAGGGTGCAGATAGCGGCGCGGTCGGCGTCGTCTGCGAACACGATGGCGCGAGCCTCCAGCGGATGGAGCACGGTGTGGGTGGGCGGAGCGCCCAGGTGCCCCTGAGACACGAGGCCCGGTTCGGGCGTGAAGTCGACGACGGCGGTGCCTGCTTGCATGAGGTCGAGGGGCGGGGCGGGGGAAGAATCAAGCTCTTAAGCTATTAGTCATTAAGCCGATCGTTATTTGTCATTTCGGACCCGGTGTTCAGCGGGACTCTGAAATGACAAATAACGATTGGCATAATGACTAATAGCTTAATGAATCCCGTCGTGGCCGGTCGCGAACGGCGAGTCGGGCGGCACCCTCTGTTCCGGCGGAAGGGTCCGATGCCAGTGGATGCCGCGCGCCTTGGGCAGCGCTTCGTCCCACCGCCGTGACCATGCATCATGATCGCGCTCGACCGAATCGGGGTCGGCCTCGCTGCGGGCGACGAACGCGGGAAAGAAAGGTCGGCCCGTCGGCTCCCCGGTCGGCTGGTAACGCAGGTCAAGGCTCCATCGGACGCAGTCCGTTCGGTTCATCAGCCCCTGGTGCGGCGTGAACCGGCTCATGAACACGGACGCCCCCTTCCCGCATGCGGCGGTCATCGGCTCGACATGCGCGGGGAAGACGTCGGGCCTGATCGTCGTGCCCATGTCGGAAGCTTCGTGCTCGAGGTAGCCGACGCGGTTGATGCCCGGGATCACGCGCATGCAGCCGTTCTCGGGCGTCGCGTCGACGAGGGGCAGCCAGCAGGTCACGATCTCCGACTCGTCCGCCTCCTCCCACGTCACGGCCGCGTCCTGGTGCCACGGCACGTTCTCGTAACCGTTCGGATCGTCCGTCAGCGCGGCAGGGATCTTCGGTCGGATGTGCTCGATCGGGTTGATGGTGATCTCGGGCCCGATCAGGTCCTCGACCGCATCGAGCAGGCGCTCGTTGAAATGGAACTCGAACAGGGGACGGAGGCGGGTGTCGACGATGTCGAGGCGATCGATGATGGCGTGATCCTGCGCGTAGAGGCTGGCGAGGCGCCGATCGAACGGTTCGTCCTGGTGCAGGTCGTGGATGCGACCTTCCCGGTGATACGTGCGGGCACGATCGTCGATGAGCTTTTCCATCGCACGGATAATCGGCGCGAGGTCGTCGTCGGTCACGAGATGCTCGACGATGAGGATGCCGTCGCGACGGAAGGTCTCGACCTGGTCGCAAGTGAGGCGCTTCAATGGAGTCCGGGTTCCGGGGTCTGGAGTTTGGGGTCTGGAAGTTCGTGCTTCCGTCAGGGTGTCGGAATGATTCTATTCGACCGCGGCGAACAGGCGAGCCGCGCACGAAACCGGCCTCGTCAAGCACGCCGAAGCGTGACTCAACGAGGCCGGCCGAAAGGAGAAGGAGGATCGATGGTTTGGGGGCAGCCGCGGAGGCTGGGCCGCGATGGTCGTCGTCGGCTCCTATCCGGGTGCCTGCTTCGTACGTACCGTCATTTACTCGTGCCTTTCCAGCCTTTTCGCGTCCCGTGTCTGTTTCAACTTGCCCTGTTGCCATCATTACGGCCGCCCCCGACCCGGGGTTCGAGGAATTCTTGCGAACTGAGCGTCAAAGATGCCGGAAAGTCGGCTCACGCTCCCCGGACCCGCAGGGAAGTGCCAGGGCCAGGTTTCGCACGAACCCTCGATTCCGAGCCTGGCTCGTTCGACCTGCCGACGTTCCGACTCATCGACGCGTCAAAACCGGGTTTCGACCCGGAGCGCCTGGCGAAGCAAGGCAAGGTAGCGGTCGCGCGGTATCTCGATCGCGCCGAACTGACGGAGATGTTCGGTGACGTATTGCGTGTCGAGCAGCCTGTGGCCCCGGTCGCGCAGGTGGTCGACCAGGTGAACGAGGCAGACCTTGGAGCTGTCGGTCGCCCGACTGAACATGGACTCGCCGAAGAACGCTCCGCCAAGACCGACGCCATAGAGACCGCCGACGAGGCGCAGGCCGTTCCTGACGCAGTCGGCGTCGGGCTCGGAAGGGATCGTGGCCTGGGCCTGATCGGTCCAGGCCTCGACGCTGTGCGCGAGACCGAGATCGTGAAGGTGCACGTAGGCTTCGATGATCTCGTGGCTGATCCAGGTATCCAATTGCGTCGACCGGGGAAGCGCGCAGCTTTGGATGACCGCTTCGAAAGCCTGGTCGAAGCTGACGTGAAAGGCGCCGCTGCGAACGCGACGCTGGAGGCTGTGCGGAACGTGGAAGCAGTCGAGCGGAATGACGCCGCGCGGATCGGGGCAGTACCAGTGAATGGAGCCGGCGGCCGAGTCCGCCATGGGAAAGACGCCGTGGCTGTAGGCCCAGACGAGCATGTCTGGCGTGATGGGCATGGACAGGGATCTGGGGTATCGGGTCCGGTGCAGCAACAGGACGACATGGCATTCGACCCGCGGGCTCACGCCGCGCGGTTCGCCTTCGGCTGGCGTACCGTGGGCGTCAACCCACGGGTCTGATGCGCGGCAAGCCCGACCCGCGCGGCGCCGCTCCCCCTGCGTCTATTGCAGATACTGCTCTACCGGCGCCAAAGGATCAAGCCGCAGCGCCTGGCGCGCCGCTTCGGCTGCTTTCTCCGGCTGCCCGAGCTTCTGATGCATGGCCGCGAGTCGGATCCACTGGATGACGCGCTCCGGCTCGATCAGCGTCATCGCCTGAACGTGCCGCAGCGCCGCAGCGCGTTCGCCGCGCTCGAGCTCCACCGCCGCCGCCTTCTCGCGCCAGGCCGCGGCAAACGGCTCGCGATGGAGTGCGCGCCGATACGCCTCGGCCGCCTGGTCCGGGCGATCCAGCCCCCGGTAGATCTCCGCGAGCTCCGCCGCGAGACGACCATGCTTCTGCATCGCGCGGTCGAGCTCCTCCAGCGGGCCGACCATGTCTTCGACGCGCTGATGCGTCCGCGCCAGCTTCAGCAGCGCCCGGTTCGCCCACGGATCGATCGGACGCACCTCCGCATAGCGCAGGATCGCTGCGCGGGCCGTGTCGTAGTCGCCTGATTCGATCCTGCGCGCGGCATCGAGCCGCCGCAGGGGAGGATGGTCGGGATACTTGTCGATCAGCTCGCGCAACAGCGCGACGCGCTCCGCCCCCGTGGCTTTCTTGAGATCGGCGAGCTGCTCGTCGTCGGGCGTCGGACCCAGCCCCCATGCCCGGACCTGCGCTCCGGCCCACGAGATGAACCCGGAGTAGAACACGTCCGCGCTGAGGCCGGTCGCCA
>NYZC01000257.1 GCA_002686995.1 Phycisphaeraceae bacterium
CAGCACGCGATCCGGCGAACGTAACGATCGTCACTTCGGACCGACTGCAGCAGAGGATCGATCCCCACGGCGTCGTGCATCAGGGCCAGCGCCACGACGGACACCTCCTGGACCCGCCAATCGGCGCCCTGCTTCACCGTGTCAAGCATCATGGGAATGTACGCCCGATTCGCCGCCGTGGCGATCGCTTCCCCGACCTCCCAGCGAAACGCAAAGTTGCGCTTCTTACAGCGGGCCATCAACGCGTCAAACGCCCGCGCGTCGGAGTGGCGCGCCAGCGCCAGGACACTGCCCTTGCGGGCATGGAGGTCGTCGTGGTCCAGCCCGGCGATCAGGTCATCCAGAACCGCCGGATCCTTCATTTCTGCCAGCACCTTCGCCGCGGCCAGCCGCACGTCATGCTCGGGATCCGCGAGCGCGCGCTTCACGGCCGTCTTCGCTCGCAGGTCGCTGGTCTTGCCCACCTCGGTGACGGCCGCCGCCCGAACGCTCGGCTCCGGGCCCGCCAGTCGGGCGAACGGATCGCCGGAGGTCTGCTTCTTGCCGACACCGGCGGAACAGGCCGCCAGTCCAAAGACGACGATTGCGCTCGAACGTGCCCAAAAGCTCGACAAAATCGGCAACTCCCTGTTCATTGCACCACCAGTCTCATCACGCTAGCGTCTAGACGGCTTCAATGAAAGGGTCCTTCGTGGACTGCCGTGGCGGCATCATCCACTTCAAATGCTTCGGGTTCATCGCAGCTTTGGCTTCCTCGATGTAGTCGAAGGCCCGGGCACCATCCTGGTTCGATGCCGGTCCCCCAACAGTTTCCTGGAAGCCGATTCTGACTTCCAGGAGATGATCGGCTGCTCAGGCACCACGATGAACGCCAAGCACGCCAGCTTTCCGCGGCAGCTGGGCAACACGATCATCGGCGACGCCCTGAAGGTCAGCGAAGTGCACGACGACCAACTGGTCACGCCCGGCGAGAAGAGCCCGATGCTCGGATTCAACCGCGTGTTAGGACGGTCTGGGCACCGCGGCCTTCAACGTGCTGTACGGCTACGAGGACGATGCGCAGCGCAGCACGGAGATGCTCCTCTTCGGCGTCGGCGCGCGCCAGGGCAACCTCCAGACGTGGGGCCAGTGGCAGGAGCCGCTCGACCAGCGCGCCAAACCATATTATTTGCGTGCCCATTTCGACACGTCGTTTCACTAACCCTATCACGGAGGTCTGCGCGATGACTTCGATCCCCGCCTGCCTTGCCTGCGTTGGGCTCGGCCTACGTACAGGTGGGTGAAGCCGAGATCGAGCAGCCGGTCGGTGTGCTTCCTGAACATCGGCTCATGCAGCTCGTACCGCTCCGTCCACGGCGTGTTGACGCCCATGAGCAGCGCTTGGGGATATCGCCTGGCGGTCATCGAATCCGTACCTCGATCGGCATGATCTCGCCGGGCGCTGCTAGACTGGACTGGCCCGCATCAGGGCACGAGAGGTCGTTCGCATGAGCGTAGAGCTGCACTGTCACACAGTGTTTTCGGTGGATGCCCGGGGTACGCCGGAGGACCTGGTGGACGTCGCAGCCGATCGCGGCGTGACGACGCTGTCGATTACCGAGCACGACCATATCGGCAGCTGCGCGCGAGCGCAGGCCCGGGCGACTGAGCGCGGCCTCGAGTACCTGCCCGGCGTCGAGCTCGGCGCGCCCTGGGAGGGTGTCGGGCTCCATCTGCTCGCGATCGGCTTCGATCCCGAGAACGAGCCGATGAAGCGGATGGTCGACGATTGCTTTTCGAAGTACGAGCGGCAGTTCGGCCTGCTCGAGCCCCATCTGCGCGAACTGGGATGCCGTTGGACGAAACAGCAGATGGCCGCCGGCCTGGCGCAGCGGTATCCGACGCATCCGGCGCCGGTCGTGAGTCAGTGGTTCGCAAGAGACTTCCTGGTCGAGCAGGGCGTGTTCCCCGATCTGGCGGCCTGCAAGGCCGCGATCAATCAGGTTCGCCAGCGCATCACGGACGAGCGGGGTCCGGAGGCTTTCCAGAGCGGCGTCAATGTTCAGAGGATTCTGGAAACGGTCCACGGCGCGGGAGGCGTCGTGCTGCTGGCCCACGTGGCCAACTACCACCCAGCGGATCTATCGAAGCAGATCAGCTTGATCCACGACGTTCTGGACGCCGGGCTCGACGGCTTCGAGCTGCATCACCCGCGCAATATCGCCGAGCCGCACTTCGACGCGCTCGTGTCCGAAGCGCAACAGCTTCGATGCGTGATCAGCGGAGGCTCGGACTGCCACGACGCGCGCCTCTCCGGTGTCAACGCGCTGAACTGCTGTCACGTGCCCGAGCAGACCATCGAGCGGCTGAGGTCGGCCCTGGCGTCGGGCTGACTGCCTTGATAGCGATCCATCGCTGACGAAGGTTACAGTTCCAGAGCCTCATGTGCGTTCCGCCAGAAGATTCCCTCGATATCGTCCTTCGAGAGCTCCGCGATGTCAGCGGCGTGCCTCATCGCGAGGACCTGCTCGTAGATGGACAAGATGGGGCGTTCGGGCGTGTGCGTGAAGCCGAAGTTCCGCTTGTCGGGCTCGACCGGGAACCAGCACCGTCCGAACACGACGTACTTGCCATGGAAGAACGTGGCGCCGATGCCATCGGACCCGTAGAAGATGCGCTTGATGTTTTCTTCCGTGAACAGCGTCAGGAAGGGGCGGAGGTCGTTGACGGCCGACAGGTCGTACCAGATGTTCGGCATGTCGCGCAGCCGGTCGACGGCCTGTCGGATCGGCCAGTAAGTGAAGCTGCGGGCGCAGTGCGCCAGGATCCACCTGATGCGCGGATAGCGCCGAGTCGTGTATTCCTCGAGATCGTCGAGGTTCTGCTCGTCGCCGCACCCGTGCGGGCGCGAGAGGTGCATCGTCACCCACAGGCCCAGGTGGTTCGCGACATCCAGCTGCTCGTGCGTCAGGAACTCATGGATACGACAGTGATCCTTGTCGCCCGTCACCGAGTAGATGCGATACGGTTTGAGTCCGATGAAGCCGCGATCGGTGATGTCCCGCTCGATCTGGTCCGGCGTGCATGCGGGCGTGGTGAGACGATGGGCCCGGCTGCCCGGATCACGGCTCAGCTCTTCGGCGATGAACGCATTGTGCCGCGCCGTGTCGATGCCGAGGTTGGGCGAACCCAGCACGAGAAAATTCACGCGGCGGCCGGGGAAGATTGCCTGGTTCCACTCTTGCATGCGCGCGAGGTCGATGTCCTGTCGGGGGCTCTTCTCGCCCTCCTTCATGTGGGACTGCTGGAAGAAATGGCAGTGAGCGTCGAAGACGCGGTCAGGGACGAAGTCGGCGAGATCCTCTTCCCAGATGCGTCGATCACTGTCGCTGATGTCACCGGGGGTCAGGTCGAACATGGGTACAGGGTATAGGGTATAGGCTATAGGCTATAGGCTATGGGGTATGGGGGACACAAACGGTCTTACAATCTCGACCAGGCAGTCCGTCATGGAACGACTTCCCCATAATTTCGAGGCGGAGCATATCACGCCGCCCGCCGTCGGCGCGATCACCCATCCGCATTTGCTGTGCGACGCTTCGCAGCTGAAGGCGGTGCGCACGCGGATCAAGGCAGGGCGGCCGATGGTGATCTGGCAGTGGCTGCTCGATCGTTGCCGATCGTACATGGACCCCGAGTCGGATCAGCACGTGGACTACAAGGAGCGGCGCCGTGAATTCTGGGGCACGCGACGCGGTCAGGGCGAAACGTTAAGCAAGGTGTGCGACCTGGCGCTGGCGGGCCTGGTCGCCGAAGACGAGACGCTGGGCCGTTACGCGGTGGGCATTCTCATGGCCATCGCCCGCGAAGGGGCGGGCAAGGAAGGCCGTGGAATGAACCACGGTTACGTGTTTCCCGGCTGGACGCTCGTGCCCAGCTGGTGCTGGTTCTACGCCCAGCACGGGATGGCCTACGACTGGGCGGCACCCTTCATGCAGGACGACGAGATCGCGGACCTGCGCGCGTTCCTGTTTGACCGTCTGCAATACGCATGGGACATGCGCGGCGACACGCCCAACGGGATGCGCAACATCGCTCTGGGCGTGAACATCGCGCCGGCGACCCTGGCCCTGTCGTTCTGGGGCGACATCGAACATCCTCTGCTGGCCGAATATCCCCGCTACGCGATTCCGAACGCCGAGGACTATCTGGATGAAACCTGGTACGCCGACGGCGGCTCGAGCGAAGGCCCGAGCTACGGCATGATGCTCGGCTACTGCCTGCGCTTCGCGCACATGCTCGAGCGCAAGGGCATCCGGCACCATCTGCTCGATCCTCGTCCGTCCATGCAGAACGTGCCCACCTATTACGCATTGCTGCTCGAAGCGGACGGCATGTTCTTCACGATGAACGATGCGTTCGACGAGTATCTGGCGCCGTCCCCGTTGTGGCTGTATCACGCCCGGCAGTTCGACCAGCCGCTCTCCCGATGGCTCTGGCGGAAGGGATTCGACCTTCACCGTGACCGGCCGGACGCCATGCAATCCAGCGCGTTTCGAATCGCGCGATACGCCGAGGCCTGGGCCGAAGGCGCCTGCGAGAACCTTCTCGAGTGCGACGACGACGAGCCCGCGGAAGCGCCGCAGGCGCTGGGTCTGGGACCGTCGCATCATTTCAAGAAGCTCGGGATCGTCGTGTGTCGCCGGGACTTCGACCCAGAGACGCCCCTGTTCCGGCTCGTTGGTGGAAGGCGGAGCGCGGCGGGGCACCAGCACTGGGATGCGCTGTCCTACACGCTGAGCGCCTTCGGCCAGCGCCTGGCCGTCGATGCCGGCTACTGCTACAAGGGCTGGGAGGACCTCAAGAAGCCCGGCCATCTCGATACCGCCGTGCATTGCTCGCTTCTCCTGAACGGCAAGGGGCAGGAGACGCTGTGCCCGGGCAACGTGCCGGGGCTCATCAACTGGCACGAGCAGCAGGAGGGCGTGGAGTTCGTGATGGCCTGCGCGTTTCATTTCTATGGAGGTGGCGGTCAACCGGCCAACGGCTACGACCTGTACCCGCATGACTTCGATCCGCATTCCGATCCGCGCATCGGCACCCTCAGCCCCAAGGAAATCTGGCGTCGCCTGTGCGCCGGCATCGCCGCCGACCGGATGGCCGCCGTCGTGCATGCCGGCCCGACCCCGTTCTACGTCGTCATCTGCGACATGTTCGACTACGCCCCCGCGATGGCCGAGACCGAGCCGGAGCTGGGCTATGTGCTGCTCGCGCCCGAGGAGGCACGACTGCAGGAGATCGACGGCGGCGCCCTGATCGAAGCGCCGAAGGCTTCACTCCGTATCGACCTGGTGAGCCGCGAAGGCGTGACGAGCCGCCGTGACGACTTTGCGGGCTTCCCGCGACTGTTGTGGGGACGGCGGGGCAGGCACGGTCGTTTTCTGACCGTATTGACACCGTTCAAGGACGGTCTCGCGACGCCACGAATCGAGCTTCTGCAGGACGACCCCGGCGTCACTTCCTGCCGCGTGCGCTTCGCCGACCACGAAGACGAATTTACGTTTCAGCCTCACGAACGATACATCGAGCTACCGGGCAAAGACGCGCAATCGACGGGATACCGCCGGCGGTTCGCCCTGACGCGGACGGCGAACGGACGCACGATCGCTCAGATGAGCGTGCCGTCACGGCCCGGACCGTATATCGTCTGATCCATCCCGGTCTTGAAGGCACATGACATGCCGGACGTTGAATCGGAACCTCCCTACCGAAATCCTGCGCTACCCGTGGAGGAAAGAGTCGCTGACCTGCTGGGTCGGATGTCCGTCGAAGAGAAGGTCGCCCAACTGCACGAACAGCCGAAGGAGTTCCAGATCCGGGACGGCCGCGTCACCGACCAGTCGCTGGAAGAAACGTTCAAAGGGTCGAGCTACGGCACCATTTCCGGCCCCTTCGGCGACGAAGCTCGAACCATCGCCATTCACAATCGAGATGCGCAGGAATACGCGCTCGCGAAGACACGCCTCGGCATACCGTTGCTGACCGTCATCGAAACGCTCCACGGGGGCCTTGCGCTGGGCATGACCATCTACCCGCAAACCATCGCCCAGGGCGCCACCTGGAACCCGGACCTTATCCGGGAAATGGCCGGGCTGATCGCAACCGAAACCCGTGCCTGCGGGGTGGTTCAGTCGCTGTCCCCGATGTCGACCCTCGCCCGCGATCCCCGATGGGGCCGGGTCGAAGAATGTTTCGGGGAGTGCCCGTACCTCGTATCACGATTCGTGGTGGCTTACCTCGAGGGGATGCAGGCAGTCAATCCGGCCGAAGAGGCTCTGCCCCGCGACAAGATGTTGTGCATGTCCAAGGTGATCGCCGGTTACGAAATGCCGCGGGCCGGGCTCAATATCGCCGGCGCTTCGATCGGCGAGCGTGAGATGCGATCGCTCTAACTGGTCCCGCATGAGAAGGCGGTGAAAGAGGGGCACGTGGCCTCGCTGATGCCGTCTTACAGTTGCGTGGACGGGGTGCCGGCTGATGCGAACAGGTGGTTGCTCACCACCGTGCTGCGTGATGAATGGGGTTTTGATGGTTACTTGAATGCGGACTGGGGCGGTGTTTACTTCAATCACGAGCTCCACCGGGTCGCGGACGCGCGCCGAAGCCGCGCTGATGTCCATCGACGCCGGCATGGACCTGGAAGCCCCCGACGCGCATTGTTACATGCACCAGCCGCAACTGGTCCGCGAGGGGCGTGTCTCCGAGCAGGTCATCGACCGCTCCGTCGCGCGGGTGCTGCGCACGAAGTTCCGGGCCGGCCTCTTCGATGGTGCTCATCGAGCCGTCACGATCGAAGAGCTGGATCGACACCTTCACACCCCGGAGATGGTCGCCCTCGCCCGGCGTGTCGCCGAGGAATCGGTCATCCTTCTGAAGAACGACGACGGGTTGCTGGTGGCCTCCCGGGAAACGAAACCGACCGCGCCATTGGCAAGCTCGCCACCGTCGGCGAGGGATACGACCGAAGCGATCTTTCGATTCCCGGACCCCAGGAGGATCTGGTCAAGGCGATCCGTGCCACCGGAAGACCGCTCGTGCTCGTGAACGTGAACGGTCGTCCGTTTTCGATGCCGTGGATCAAGGAGCACGTCCCCGCCATCGTCGAGGCTTTCTACCCCGGCGAGGAAGGCGGTCACGCCATCTCGGATGTCCTGTTCGGCAAGGTCAATCCCTCGGGCCGACTGCCGGTGTCGATCCCGCAGAGCGTCGGACATATACCCACCGTGTACGACTACGAACCCGCCGATCGCGGCTATTACCACATTCGGGGCACTCCGGAAAAACCGGGCCGGGATTACGTTTTCTCGTCGCCGGATCCAGCCTGGCCTTTCGGTCATGGGCTTTCGTACACGACGTTCGAGTACTGCGATCTCGTGATGGACGCGACGGCGGTCTCGCGGGACGGAAATGTGTCGTTCAATTTCGTGATAAGCAATACCGGCGATAGGGAAGGCCAGGAGGTCGCCCAGGTCTACTACCGTCATGCCTTCAGTTCGACCGTGACGCCGAACCGTCGCCTGATCCGGTTTCAGAAAGTCTCCCTTGAACCAGGCGAGGCCCGCCGGCTCGCATTCTCGGTGCCGACCACCGAACTGGCCATCTGGAACGCCGACATGCAACGCGTGGTCGAACCGGGTCAGCTCGAGCTGATGGTGGGCCCGTCGTCAGAGCTCATCAGACTGACGCAATCGATCGTGGTGCTGGAATAGCCATCCATCGTGCTCATCGCACCTTCTTCGGGTCAGCGATTGCTTCCACCTCCGGCGCCCTCGCTCCAGGCATCGTAATTCCCCCTCGTCACTGCTCGGTCATCCGCGTATTCGCCGTAGATGTACGTCATGTCCAGACCTGCTTTCCTGGAAAGGTCCAGGGCGCGCCCGATGTTCTCCCTGTCGTCGACCTCTCCGCCGCTGCGGTCATTGTTGGTTCTCAGGGCCGCGCAGCCGTGCGGCGAAGGACTCCTGGACTCGTCGTCGACTTTAAACCGGCCGACACCGTCATAGAGTTGCCAGGAGATGTAGAAATCATCCGGGTACTTCTCGACGAACGGCGCCATCTGCTCGATTTGCCTCGGCAACAGGCCCGAGTAGGTTTCCGTGATGATCGTGCAGTCACCGCGCTGCGGAAGCACCGCCTCGACCACCGCGGGGATGCGTACGGCTGCGTCCTCGAGAGAAATTCGCGGCTTGTCGTCGTGGTCGAGCGTCATGATGCGCCGGTCCCTGGCCCGACATCGCTCGCAGAAGCAGACCCCGCTGTCTCCCTGCTCGATCTGAAAGCCCTCGAGCCCGAACGTCTCGACGAGCCAGGCGAGAGAGGTGCAATAGAACTCGACGACCCGCTCGTCCGACGGACAGGCCTTCAGTCGCGCGTCCGTGTCGGTCGGCGGCCAGCGATGGACCTGGGGCGTGCCGTCCTCGTTCCTGGCCTGTGCCTCGGGATGCGCTCGAATGTAGGTGTCGAGCGAGTACGGCGAATCGCCCTGGTAATAGACGCCGCCGTAGTCGTCGATGCCGACCCCGGGCAGCACGGCGATGCCCTTGTGCCTGGCATACTCGACGACTTCCCGCGCGGCGTCGATGCCACCGTGTCGGTCTCTGAGAAAGCCCCATATGACGATCCCTTCGACTCCGTACTTGCCGGCGGCATCGATGGCGCGCCGGTAGTTGGCCACGAACGACTCGCGGGTCGAGGAGAACCCCGGAGCCCACCGCATCCGGATATCCCAGGTCCACCAGATCTTTCGCATTTTCGCTGCTTCGATTGAGTTGATGCCGGCTGACTGGGGATTCACGACGGAACGTCACCGCTGCGGGCGCACCTCGCCTTTGACGCCGAACCCGATGAGAGAGCAGATGACGTTCGGCGACGCGTTGGCGGCCGTGAAGCAGACTTCGAACCACTCGGCGCCCGCGATCTGCTCCGTGATATCGAATTCCGCGCTGCTCAGGTTGGCCTGCCGGCTGATGGTGACGAACGTGTCACCGCCGGTGCTGCTTCGCACGCTGATGCCGTTCACGTTGCGGGCATAGGTTTCGGCGTCGTCCTGCTTCTGCTTCATGACGTCTGCTTCGGCGTACGAGAAGTTCACGCCCGTGAGCTTCGCCGCCGAGAATTCGGCCCCCTCCTCCGCCGCGAAGCGCCACACCGCGCGACCCTTTACCTTCGAGGCCAGCTCCAGTCCCCACGTGCCGATATGAAAACCCTCCATCGATTTAGCGTGGAGGACGGACTTGCCCCCGTTGTAGGCCATGTAATCGGAATACGAGAACCTGCCGGGGCCGTATACCAGTCTCTCTTGGAGCACCTTGAGCTTCTGGTTGATCTCGTCGCGGGCCTTGGGCATCTCCGCGATGTATTCGTTGTCGGGGTGCTCGAGGATCGCCAGCTCCTGCTCGTAGTTCGCCCGCATCTTCTCGAGCAGCTTCGGATCGCGTGATCTGCCGTACTCGATGTACGCGTGCTGCGCCCCGAGATGCAGGCCCGCGACGCGCTCGGCCTTCGCCACCCATTCGATGCGTGTCCGCAAATCCGCATCAGTGCCGATGGACTCGGCTTCATCGACCTCCACCACGGCCTGATCCATCAGCTTCCGGGCCTGGTCGATAACCTCCGGGCCGAAGACGCGCACGGTTTCGCCGGTGCCGCCGTAGTAGGGCGTCGGTCCCGCGATGGCTGTCTCCAGGAGCTTGTAGTATCGCAGCATCGTCCCGGCGGCCGGCCCGAACGCCAGATCGCAATATTCCCTGACCAGTTCGTCCACATCGAGCGACGGGTCCCAGCAGAGCCGTGCGTAGAG
>NYZC01000258.1 GCA_002686995.1 Phycisphaeraceae bacterium
CCTCGATCTCTGCGGCAACACCGTCCAGGAGACGGCGCAACTGCGTGGCGTCATCGCCGATGCGCTGGGTCTCGAAACCGAGCAGGTGATCTGGTCGACCAGCCAGACGCACTCCAGCCCGACGCTGCCCGGGTCGAACCTTCCCGGTGGTTCGAGCGTCACCGTGCGCGGCAGTTTCGACGCAGCGTACTGCGACGCGCAGCGCCGACGTTTCATGGAGCAGTGCGTCGAAGCGGGCCGCGCCGCGCTGGACAGCCTGAGACCGGCGCGCCTCCGCGCCGGACGAGGCTTCTGCGACACGATGAGCTACAACGCGCGCTTTCCCATGCCGACCGGTGGCGTCAAGTTCAGCCGCCACCACGAGGAGGGCCTTCAGAGCGGCAAGTTCTTCGACCCGACGATCGGCCTGCTCGTCTTCGAGGACGAAGATGGCCGCGCGCTGGGAGCGATCTTCAATTTCTGCGCGCATCCGGCGACGATGATCAACGACAGGTACATCTCGTCGGACTGGGTGGGCACGGCGCGCTCGCGCATCGAGGAAGCGCTGAGCGGCGCGCCCGCCATGTTCGTCCAGGGCTTCTGCGGCGACGTCAACTGTTACCACATCTTCGGAACGCCGGCGCAGGCCAGGAACAGTGGACACAAGCTCGGCGAGGCCGCCGTCGCCGCGCTGCCGACCCTTTCGCCCTCGCGATCCGAACCGTTCGACTACGCCTTCGAAACCGTCGAGATCGAGTGCCGCCCGATGTACACGATGGATGAGCTCGAGCGCGCGCTCGACGTCCGCCACCGATTCGTCGAGAGCCTCGACGACGATCCGGCCGCGACCTGGTTCGACGGCATCAACCTGCCGGAGCAATTCAACGTCGAGCAGAAGCGCATGACGGCTCAGATGCAGGCCGACTACCTCAACGCAGCGAAGCGGATGGTCGAGGCAGGCGACTCAGCGCCGTCGACTCATGATTTCACGCTCGGCGTCGTGCGCCTCGGCGACGCCGCCGCGCTCATCGCCCACGGCGAAAACTTCACCGCGACCGGCATGAAGATCCGCCAGCGCTCACCATTCGTCCACACGCTGATCTGCGGTGACTCGAACGGCCTGTTCGGCTACGTCGGTGACGACGCGGAGATCGACCGCGGCGGCTACGAGACCGATTCGTTTTGGAAGTTGCCCTACTTCGGCGGTGTGCGCCTGGCGCCGGCGAAGGGCACGGTGGATCGGCTGGTCGAGAAGAGCGTCAAGATGCTCCGGAAGCTTCAGCGCGGACCGGAGGAATAGCTACGAAAAGCCACAAGAAGCCACAAGAGGCAATGGAAACGATTCACGAGGCAAGACCATGCACCTGACCGAAGACCAGATCACGCAGTACCGCGAGCAGGGATACGTCGCAGGCCCCCGCGTCCTCGACGACGCGACGATCGGGCGCCTGCGCGGACGGATCCAGGATCTGCTCGAGCGGCGCATCGCGTTCCCCGACCACCTGCTCGGCGAAACCGTCGAGAGTTCGAAGGCGCAGGGGCAGCTTCCGTCCGTCAAGGTCGTCAACATTTTTCGTCACGACGAGGTCTTCGCCGGGATGATCGACAACGAGGCAATCGGCAGTCTCGCCCACGACCTGTTCGAAGGACCGGTCCGAATCTGGGAGGACCAGATGATCTACAAGCCGCCCTTCGACGCGAAGGCGATTCTCGGCTGGCACCGCGACTACACCTACTGGGACCACGTCGGCCCGCCGGACCTGGGCACCTGCTGGATCGCGCTCGACGACGCCACGATCGACAACGGGTGCATGGTTGTCGTCCCCGGCAGCCACAAGTGGGACTACGCGTACCGGCGCGAGGACGTGGACGCCAACGATCCGAACTGGCCGCTCCAGCCGCAGCGGGTGCCGCAGGGCGCCGACCTGACGGAGATCCCCTGCGAGGTGAAGGCGGGGCATTGCCACTTCCACGACTGTCGCCTGCTCCACGGCTCGTACGGCAACCGAACCGACAACCCGCGCCGCAGCTACATCATGCACCTGATGCCCGGCACGACGCGGCGCGTCAGCGACAACTGGAACGAGCGCATGGCGACCGTCGACGTTCCAGTCGGCGCGATCGTCAAGGGCCCCCAGTACCCCGAACTGGCGGCGCCGTCGAACGTCTGAACGATCGCAAAGTCCGGACCCTTCAGTGGTTCAAGCCTTGTGATAATGATGCGCATACTGCCACGCACACGCGTCGACGAGGGCCTGAGCGCTGTCAAACCGCCCTTCAAAACGATCCGGCGCCGCTTCGGAAAGATCCTCGTCCGGCTTGCCGTCCACGATCCACGTCGCCAGGGCGCGTCCGTACGCCGGTGATTTCGACAGACCCCCGACGCAGCACCCCGTAAGCACGAAGAACCCGCGCAGGCCCGGCAACGGCCCGAGCAACGGATTTCCGTCCGCGGTCATGGTGGGCAATCCGCCGCGAAGTTCCGCGATCGGGGCCGACGCAAGAACCGGCATGATGTGAGCGACGTCGCGCGCCAGCGTGTCGAGCACGCCGCCGTCCATCTCGAGCGCGTCGATGTCGAAATCCCGCGTCAGTGCGCCGGCGCCCAGCAGCATCGGCGCCGGTTCGTAGGCTCCGAGCATGAGGCCGCCACGGCACGGACGCGCATAGACGTTGTAGTTCATCAGCCGGACGATCGGCAGATCGGGGCGCGCGGCTTCGATCGGCTCGGTGATCCGAAGGTGATGGCGGACCGGAACGATCGCCACGCTCACGCCGGCCAACTCGCCGAGCAGCGCGGACCAAGCGCCGGCCGTGTCCACGACGACGGGGGTTCCGATCGTGCCCGCGCTCGTCACCACCGACGCCACCCTGTCGCCCTGCCGCCCGATCGCCGTCACCGCCGTGTTCGCCCGCAGGTCGAGACCGCGCCGCTGCGCCGCGCGCAAGTACGCCCGCGGAAGCTCGTCCGGCTCGAAATACACGTCGGTCGGCGTGTAGCTTGCCGCTCGGATCGGCGCGGGCTCCACGAACGGCGTGAGCTTCGCCGCCTCGGCCGCCGTCACCAGCTCGATCCCGATGCCCGTCCTGCGGCCGCGCTCGACGTCGCTCGCCAGGCGCTGCGCCATCTCGTCGGACGTCGCCAGCTTCAGGCTGCCGGGCTGATGCCAGGGAAACGTCTCGCCCGTGTCCCGCTCGAACGTCTCGATCAGGCGCACGCTCGACGACGCCATCCGCGTCAGGAACGCCGTCGGCTGAAGCTCGCACGAAAGACCGGCAGCCCGACGGGTCGTCTGGGAAACCGCGTCGCTGCGCTCGACGAGCACGACGCGCTCGACGCCGAGGTCGACCAGGTGAAACGCCACGCTGGCGCCGAGCGATCCGGCGCCGATCACGACGGCGTCGGCGCTGCACGGTGGATCGTCGGAAACGGGCATCCGGAGATCTTAACGGCGTCGCGGGCGCGTGGAGGCGTGGCCGTAGCTGAAGTCGCCAGATTTCAGAGCATGCGCCAACAAGCAACGACTACAATGCCGAAATGCAACAGATCACCCTCATCGGCGATTCGATACGGCGCGGCTACGAGAACTTCGTGCACGATCTGCTCGCCGGTCGTGTCGGGATGGTCAACCCCGAGGTAAACGGAGGCACGAGCGCAAACGTCCTCGCCCATCTCGACCCCTGGGTGATGGCGATTCGCCCGGACATCGTGCAGGTCAACTGCGGTCTGCACGACATCAGCAAGCCGTTCGGCGAGGACGTCGCGGCCGTGCCGCTCGAAGACTACGCGAAGAACGTCCGCTCGATCCTGACCCGGTTGAAGACCGAAACCGACGCCATCGTCATCTGGGCCGCCACGACGCCCGTCAACCAGGCGTGGCATAACGAGAACAAGTCGTTCGACCGATTCGAGAAGGACGTCGTCGCGTACAACGAAGTGGCGTCCGGCATCGCGAGGGAACTGGACATCCCGATCAACGATCTCTTCGCCGTCGTGAGCGAAGCCGGCCGCGACACGCTTCTCGTCGATGACGGCGTCCACTTCACGCCGGCCGGCTACGAGCTTCTCGGGCGCGCCGTCGCGACGTACCTCGAGAGTGTATTGGATCGGCTTTAGCCGGCACGCCGCGGGCGCTCAGACAACTGAATAGCCACGAATAGCCTCGAAAACCCACAATAAGTCCGCGATCCGGACCGAAAGAGAACTGCTCTTTTTGTGGCCGTTCCCTCCGGGTTCGAGTCTCGCCCGGATTCAGCCTCCCCCACCCAGCGCCGCCTCCACCAGCCGATCCGTATCCTCAACCATCTTCCGCCACGCCTCGATGCTGTAGCTCTCGTTCGGGCCCGGCGCGAACGGCGGCGTCTCGATGCACATGCAGCCGCTGTAGCCGATTCGGGCCGCGCCCTGGAAAACCTTGTTCCAGTCGACGAGCCCGTGGCCGGGGGCGAGGTGCGAGTCGCGATCACCCGCGTTGTCGGCCAGGTGATAGGCGATCATGTGCGGCGCCATCACCTGATGGAATTCGTCGGCGCGCGCGGGGCCGCCGGCGACGAGCGCGTGGCCCGTATCCAGCACGAACCCGAGGTTCGGATGCGCGAATTCCCTGATGAACCGCTCGAAGTGCTCGGGACGCGACCCGAGTCGTCCCCCGGCCGGCCCCGGCAGCATGTTCTCGAGCGCGATCCTGAAGTTCAGCGACTCGGCCACCGGCAGGAGCGTCTCGAGGCTCCGGCCGAGCTGCCGGAAGCACTGCTCGAGGTCCTCTACGTCGACGCTTCGGTGGCTGCTCGACGGATGCTGGATACCGATCGTGGCGCCGAGCCGCGCGCTGCGCTCGATCCAGGTTCGAATGGTCTCGACCGCCGCCCGGCGATCCGTCTCGTAGAAACCCGCAATGTCCGGCGGCATCGGCAGGTGAAACGTTTCGATCCTGACGCCTGCCTCGCGGTAGCGCGCGCCGACCGCCTCGAGCTCGTCGTCGCGCAGGCCCTCGAACTGCCCCGGAGCACCCTCCAGACCCGCGAGACCCGAGCCGCGGCAAAGCGCGATGACTTCGTCGTGCGTTTTCGAATCGAAGCCGTGACCGGTAGTCGACCAGATCCAGTTCTTTTGCATGGCATTTCTCGTTGATCCATCCGTGTTCATCCGTCCGCCGACGGTCAGGTTTTCGATCAGACGCCGAGCGCCGCGAGCACCTCCAGTGTGAACGGCACGTACCCTTCGGCCGTCAGGGCGATCGAGCGGACGCGCCGAACCTCTTCGATGGCCTGCTCCGCCGAAAGACCTTCGGAGCGGCAGAGATCGTAGCAGAGGAACATGCCGGTACGGTCCTTGCCCGCACGACAGTGCGCAAGCACGGTCTGTCCGGATGCGATGGATTGCTCGGCGAACTCGAACGCCCGGGGCAGCGCGTCCACGCATATCTCGAGATCACCCGGCTCCGGCGGCGCCGAAGTCGACAGCGGCACGCAGAGGTGCTCGATCCCGGCCGACGCGAGCGCTTCGGCGTCGACAAGCTCTCCATGGTTGATCGAAAGCACGGCGCCGATGCCCCCGCGGGCCATCTCTTGGGCATCCCACGGCTCCATGTCGGGCCCGGGCCGTCCACCGATCACGTCGGGACGTAGCCAGAATACATGCTGCATCAACGGATGTTATTAGAATCGCATCCACACGGTTCGCACGACGCGATTCTCCGCCCGACGTCAGAGCCCAACGCGGGCGAGCCGCAACGTTCAGGAACCACGGATGACACGGATGGACACGGATGGACACGGATGGGAGTTACACATCCTGGGCACGCTGAAGGCCCAGTACCGCCGGCTTGCGGATGCGGCTCGCGACGATCACGATCACCATCATGATCATGATCATGATCATGTAGTTCTCTGGTTCGATGCGTGCCTGTTCTACCAGTCCATGCTCGCCCACGTGCTCACCTGTCTGCATGAGAACAAAAACCATGAGCCCTTCCGATCCTGGTCTTCGAATTCCCCCTCGGGGCGCCCTCGACTTCCTCGCGCTCGGCGCGCTCGTCCATCGCCTCGATCCCGGCATCGTGCCGTTTCACAAGGCGAACGAATGCTGCATCCACGTCAGCGGGGGCGAGTTCAACGTCGCTGCCAACCTGTCGGACTGCTTTCGCCTGCGCACCGGCATCGCCTCGGCGATGGTCGACTACCCGATCGGGGCGCTGGTCGCCGAGCGCGTCCGCGCGATGGGCGTGCAGCCCTTCTTCAGGCATTTCGAGCACAACGGCGTGAACGGCCCGAACCTCGCCACGGTGTACAGCGATCGGGGACATGGTGTCCGCGCCCCCGTCGTCTTCTATAACCGCTCCAACGAGGCCGCGGCGCGGCTCGCGCCGAGCGACTTCAACTGGGACGCCATCTTCTCCGGCGGCGTCCGATGGCTCCACAGCGGCGGGATCTTCGCGGCGCTCTCGGAATCGACGCCCGAGGTCATCGTCGAGGCCATGCGCGCCGCGAAGGCGGCAGGGGCCGTCGTATCGTTCGACCTGAATTTCCGCGAGAAGCTGTGGCGCGTCTCCGGGGGACTGGAGACGGCGCAGGCGGTGATCGACCGCATCATGGCGCACGTGGACGTGCTGGTCGGCAACGAAGAGGACCTTCAAAAGGCGCTCGGCGTGTCCGGACCGGAGATGGCGGGTCAATCGAAGCTCGATCCGACGGCCTTCTTCGGAATGATCGACCAGGTCGTCGAACGCTACCCGCACGTCAGAGTCGTGGCGACCACGCTCCGCGAGGTCCACTCGGCCAGCCGGCACACCTGGAGCGCCGTGGCCTGGATCGACGGCGAGACGTACCGCGCCCCGGAACGCGACCTGGACGTGCTCGATCGCGTCGGCGGCGGCGACGGATTCGCGGCCGGCCTCTTCTACGGCCTGTTGTCGAATTCGACGCCCGAGGAAGCGGTCAGGCTGGGCTGGGCGCACGGCGCGCTGATCGCCACGTACCCTGGCGATACGACCATGGCGACGCTGGAGCAGGTGCGCGACTTCGCCGCCGGCGGTGGTGCGCGGATCCAGCGCTGAGAAAACCCGCCCCGCTCTACCGCAGCTCGATGAGCTCGCGCCCCTTCCCGGCCGCGAGCGCGCTCGATCCCTTGGCGAGGTAATGCGAGACGAACGCACGACGGAAGCGCGTCGTGCTCGTGTTGGGCTTCGAGCCGTGGATGAGAAGCCCGTCGAAGAAGAGCACGTCACCGGGTGACATGGGCACCGTCATCGGCTCGATGTCGGCGGGCGGCTCGACGGCCCTCTCGTGGTTGGCGAAATCAGGATCGTCGATCGGCTTCATCTCCAGCAGACCGAGGCGGCCCGAGCCCGGAAAGACCGTCAGGGCGCCGTTCTCCTCGTCGATGTCGTCCAGCGCGCACCACGCCGCGAGGATGGGCTTGGGATCGCCGGGAATGTAGTTCTGATCCTGGTGCCATCCGTGGCCCGTCATGCCGGGCGGCTTGATGTAGAACATCGTCTGCACACCGACCGCCGCCTCGTCCACGAGCCGCTCGATGACGCGCACGATCGCAGGGTGTCGAAAGCTGCCCAGGAAGAGGTCGTCCTCACGGTGCGGGTTCATGACCCGGTTGGGCACGTCCGAAGCGCGCTCGAGCCGCATGCCGCGATCAAGAATCTCGCGGATCTCGCAACGCGTCAGCATCCCCCTTGCGAGGTGAAAGCCGCGCCGGCGGTAGTCGGCGACTTCATCCGGCTGCAACGTCGTGCTCATTCGCGCGATTCCTGAAATCGGTGCAACGGCCCGCAGGTCTCAGCCCGATGCTCGCGACGCCAGTGCGGTCTGCACGGTCGCGATGAGATTGAACAACGCGTGGAACATCATGGGGGCCCAGAGAGAGCCCGTCCTCAGTCGGACAATACCCAGCATCACACCGCCGGCAAAGACAACCGCAAGCTCATAGGACCCGTACTGGAGATGGATTGACGTCCAGCCCAGCGCGGTCAACGCGATCGCACCCGTATCACCCAGCCGCGATCGCCTCATTCCCTCGAACAGGAAACCCCGGAAGAACATCTCTTCGAACACCGGCGCGCCGACGACCAGGGCGACCCACATCAAGGGAAGCGATCCGGCGGTTCGATACGCTTCGACCATGGCCGCCGAGACGACGGGCCTTCCCAGCATCATCGTCACACCGTCCGATACGGCCATGAACGCGGCACATGTCCCCAGGACCTTCAGGACCGTCCCGGACGACATCGGCCGCAAGGACAGGTACTCGGTCAACGAGGCGCCACGGCGCAACCGGACGATGAGCACGATCAGGCCGACACCGACGATCGTCGTGCTCACCGTGGACAGGCCCAGCACCAGGCCATCAGCTTCGAGCCCTTCAATCCGCTGCTCCATGGAGAAGTCGGGATCGTTCACCATCTCCCACAGGAGCACCGCCACGACCACGACGGTCTGGACAAGCACAAAGGCCAGCGCCACGACGATGCCGAAACCGATCGTCGCCCAGAATCCCCATCTCCTGCCTGATTGCTGCTCGATCGGGTCCGGGGGTGCCGCCACGGTCGAATCGTATTCGGCCGCCGCATCGGTCGTGGCGTCGGTCGTGGCGTCGGTTTGAAGCTCGTCGTGCGTCATGGCCATCCGAAGCTCGTCAGCACCGATGATAGGCGCTGGCGATGTTCCGGTTCGAGATCACGCAGGACGGGTTTCCACCCGAATCCCCTCCCCGGGGGGGTGAATGCCGTTCCTGCGATCGGGCGAGCATGCCTGCAGGCACATCGACTAGAATGATTCACACCCATGTCCCGTGAATGCACCGACGCCAACGAGCTACTTCGACGGATCGCTGAAGGCACGTCCTCGGTGGTGGGCGACGAGTTCTTCGCGTCGGTGACCCGACAGCTCGCGACGGTGCTCGGCGTCCGGCACACGTTCATCTGCGAGCACCTTGATTCGCCGCCGACCCGCGTGCGCACGCTCGCGTTCTGGATGGACGGTCAGCACGTCGACAACGTGGGATACGCGGTGGCCGGAGGCCCCTGCGAAGTCACCGCCTCGGGCGAGTTCACGTTCTATCCCGACCGGATCCAGGCGCTGTTTCCCGAGGACGAGGATCTGGTCGCGCTGAACGCCGAAAGCTATTGCGGGCTCCCGCTCTCCGATCGTGCCGGACGCGTCATCGGGCATCTGGCCGTCATGGACGATCGTCAGATGGAAATGAACATGTGCGACTATCCGGCGCTGCGGATCGTCGCCATGCGCGTTGCCGCGGAGCTCGATCGCAAACGCTCGGAAGAGAAGATACAGGCGATGAACGTCGCCCTGGCCAACGCCATGCCGGGCACGTCGCGGCTGAACGAGGAGGGGCTCTTCGTCGAGGTCAACGAGGCCTATGCGGCGATGCTCGGGTACACGCCCTCGGAGCTGATCGGCGCATCGTGGGAAGTCACCGTGCATCCCGGCGACCTGCCGCGGGCGCACGACGAATACCATCGCATGCTTCGCGAGGGCCGCGCGGAGTGTGAGCTGCGCGCCGTACGGAAGGACGGATCAAATTTCCACAAGCACGTCCTGGTGCTGAAGACTTCGAGCACGACCGACGACACCTGGGGATTCCACTGCTTCATGCGCGACATCTCGGAGCGCAGGAATGCCCAGGAGCAGCGGGCGCACCTGGAAGCCGAGCTGCGCCAGGCGCAGAAGCTGGAGGCGGTGGGCACGCTGGCCAGCGGGATCGCCCACGATTTCAGCAACCTGCTTACCGCGATCCTGGGGTACACCGGCACCGCCAGGAAACTGCTGCCGAAGGATCACCCGGCGGTCAGCCCGCTCGAAATGGTCGAGAAGGCATCCGAGCAGGCCGGAAGCGTCGCGCGATCGCTGCTGACGTTCACGCACAAGGAGTCCGGGCAGCAGTCGCCCGCCGACCTGGGCGTGATCCTGGCGGAGACGCTCCGGATGCTGCGCAGCTTCCTGCCCGCGTCCATCGACGTTGCCGAGGGCCGACGCCCCGCCGCATGCCTCTGGGTCAACGCCGACAAGCTTCAGCTGCAGCAGGTGTTCATGAACCTCGCGGTGAACGCGCGCGACGCCATGCCCGACGGCGGACAGCTTCTGATCCATCTCGCCGAGGAGCCCGGGAGCAGGTTCGCGGTCATCACGGTGAGCGACACCGGACACGGCATGTCGCCCGAGATCCAGGCGCGCATCTTCGAGCCTTTCTTCACGACGAAGGCGCGCGGTGCGGGTACCGGGCTGGGTCTGTCGGTCATCCACGGCATCGTCGCGGGTCACGCCGGACGCATCAGCGTCGAATCGGAACCGGATCGGGGGACGAAATTCGTCATCCGGCTCCCGGTCTGCGACCCGCCCGAACCGATTCACGACGAGGCCGCGCTCCAGGACGCGGCGTCGGATGATCCGTCGCTGGTCATCCTTGCCGAAGACAACGAGTACGTGCGATCGATCATGCTCACATCGCTCGAGTCGGCCGGGTATCGCGTGGAGACGGCCGAGGACGGCGAGCAGGTGATGCAGGCCGTGCGGCGCCACCGCGATGAAGCAAAGCTCCTCGTCCTCGACCTCGATCTGCCCAAGCGATCCGGTCTTTCCTGTCTCGAGGAAATCGACCGCGAGCACCGTCACCTACCTGTCGTCGTCGTGTCGGGCAACGTCGACGCATTCCTGGCCGCGCGCAAACGAGGCCGCGAGCAGGTGCTGTCGAAGCCGCTGCACATGTCAGATCTGCTGAGCGTCGTGAAGCGCACGCTGTCAGGAAGACCGGTCCCCGCCGCGCAGCACCCCGCAGGAGGACCCACGAATTGAGACGCGGTTTGCGCCATGGACGTCCGCACTCCATGACGCTCCGACACTTCCGACTCTCCTGACGCGGGCTTCGCCCGCAAGTCGGAAAGTCGGAAGGTCGAAAG
>NYZC01000259.1 GCA_002686995.1 Phycisphaeraceae bacterium
ATCGACGATGCACCGCGACATCGCCTGCTTCGGCCTCCTTGCCAACGGACGATTCGCTCGGTCTTGGGCCCGCGGCAGAGTTCTGAGACAGAGCCTAAGCCAGTCGTTATTCGTCATCTCCCCCGTTATCATCCGCGACATGTCGATCCACCTTGGCATCATCGGCGGTTCCGGGCTCGGCGAGGCCCTCGGGGCCGAGAGCGGCGAGGCGCGCACGCTCGACACCCCCTTCGGCCCCCCGAGCTCACCAATCGTCCGCGCACACTGGAACGGCGTCGACGTCGAAATTCTCCAGCGACACGGTCCCGGCCACCGGTTCAATCCCTCGCAGGTGCCTTATCGCGCCAACATCTACGCCCTCAAATCGCTCGGCGTCACGCACGTCATCGCGAGCGGCGCGACCGGATCGCTGCGCGAGGACGTTCACCCCGGCGACCTTGTCATCGCCGACCAGGTCATCGACAAGACGTCGCGTCGCGCCGGCACCTTCTACGACGCCGCGGCGGTCCACGTCGAGATGGCCGACCCGTTCTGCCCGGTCATGCGTCGCTGGCTGCTGGACGCAAGATCGAAGCTGCCCGACGTCACCGTGCACGATCGCGGCACCTACGTATGCATGGAGGGCCCCGCGTTCTCCACGCGGGCCGAGTCTCACATGCATCGCGGATGGGGCGGCGATCTGATCGGGATGACCTGCATGCCCGAGGCGCGGCTCGCCCGTGAGGCGGAGCTGGCGTACGCGCTGATCGCCCTACCCACCGACTACGACTGCTGGAAGCCGCATGACACGACCGATCCGAAGGCGCTGCTGAGCGAGATCATCGGTAACCTCGATCGCGCCACGCAAAACAGCATCGCGCTGATCAAGGCGGCGCTGAGCGACGTTTCAACGCTCGAATCCGAGCCGAGCCCGGCCCACGACGCGCTGGCCCTGGCGATCTGGTCTGACAAGACCACCCTCGACCCGGCGGAGGTGAGCAGGCTGAACGTGCTTTGGGGGAGGTAT
This sequence comes from Phycisphaeraceae bacterium, assembly GCA_002686995.1. GTDB lineage: Bacteria > Planctomycetota > Phycisphaerae > Phycisphaerales > Phycisphaeraceae > NYZC01. Next base: position 1,007 of record NYZC01000259.1, read on the forward strand.
TTTCAGGAGTAAGACGTGGCGCGCGCGAAGGAGCGGGGAGCGGAGAGCCTTCGACTTTCCGACGCTTTGGCCTGATCTACAATCCTGTCCGGAAGGATGACCCCATGAGCACGATTCGAGTCGGCATCGTCGGCCTTGGCGAAAACACGCGCACGCGTCACGTTCCCGGTCTTCTCGCCTGCGACGACGTCGAGATCGCGGCGGTCGTGAATCGGCGCCCCGAGTCCACCGCCGCCGCCGCGAAGCAGTTCGACATACCGCGCACGTTCGAGCGATGGGAGGATCTCGTCGCGGATCCCGATCTCGATGCGATCGTGATCGGCACCTGGCCGTACCTTCACTGCCCGATCACCGTGGCGGCACTGGACGCCGGCAAGCACGTGCTGACCGAGGCCCGCATGGCCATGAACGCCGACGAGGCGTACCGGATGCTCGCTGCCAGCCGGCGCCATCCCGACCTCGTCGCGCAGATCGTGCCCAGCCCCATCGCCTTCCTCGTCGACCCCACCGTCAAGCGCATGGTGGCCGAAGGGTATCTCGGCGACCTGCGCGAGGTCGCGGTCATCGGCGCGTTCGACGAACTGGCCGACGCCGACGCCCCCTACCACTGGCGTCAGTCGAAGCAGTTCAGCGGTTTGAACGCGCTTTTCATGGGAATCGTTCACGAGGCCCTGATCCGGTGGGTGCCGGATCCCGTGACGGTGATGGCGCAAACGCAGATCTTCACGCACGAGCGCATCGACCCGGACACCGGAAAGAAGGAGCAGGTCGGCACGCCGGACAGCGTGCAGATCCTGACGCAGCTGCCCGGCGGGGCGCGCGGCATCTACCACATCAGCAACGCGATCCGCTTCGGTCCCCCGCTGCAGATACATCTCTACGGGTCGGAGGGCACGATCAAGTACCTTTCGGCGCCGGATCAGCATCTCGTGGCAGGGCGCAAGGGCGACGGCGATCTGCAGCGCGTCGACATTCCCGAAAAGGATCAGTACGCGTGGCGGGTCGAGGAGGAGTTCGTGGACGCGATTCGCGGAAGAGGCACGATCGAGTTCACGGATTTCGAGACCGGAGTACGCTACATGGAGTTTACGGAGGCGGTGGCGCGCAGTGCGGAGAGCGGCCACGCGGTGGCGATGCCGCTGGGAGGGAGTCATTAAATCAGAATCATTTAGTCGCCTCCTCGTCTCAGCACACCATCCCGCGTTTCGCCCGCGGCCCGTGACGCGGCGGATCCGGTCCGTTCCAGCGATCGTCGAACGGCTCGTCGGCCGGCTGGTAACGGCTGTCGCTGGACAGCCGGATGCGATCGCTCTGGTTGTCGAGACCGGCGTGGACCATGAATACGTTGAACACGATGAGATCGCCGGGCTCGAACTCGCCGACGAACCAGCGGCCGCCGAGGCTCTTGCGGATCCGGTTCGGATCGGGGGCGAGAATGCCGTTCTCGCCGTTCATCGTCTTCACCTTGTCGCCACCGCGTCGATTGGTGCACCAGGCGTCGACATCCCGCTTGCAGTAGGTGTTCCGCAGCCGATCCAGAAGGTGCGAACGCTCGAGCATCATCAGCCCGCCAAGCTCGAGGTCGATCGCGCCGAGCGGCGTCCAGGCGGTGTATAGATTGCTGCGCGCCCCGCGTCCCATGTAGACCACGTCGCAGTGCATCGGGGTCCCCACGCCCGGGGCCAGGGCGCGAAGCCACGTGTACGTGTAGTGGTAGACCGGTCTGCCGAGGAATCCCTCGAAGAACGCCATCATCGGCCCCGCGTAGAGCACCTTCTCGAGCTCGGGACAGTCCCTGGCGAGCAGATGCGCCTGATCGCCGCGGTAATCCGGATGCGCCACGGCCTCCATCGCGGGGTGTTCGGGGTCGAGGATGCCTTCCGCCGCCAGCCGCTCCGTCATCGCGCGGCGCGCCTCGAGGACGTCCTCGCAGTCAAGATAGCCCCGCAGGAATACATACCCTTCTTCGCGCATGTGCTCGCGCAGGCGTCCGAGGTCCCCCACCATGTCCGAGCAGTCGCGGTAGCGGCCCAGGCTCCGCTCGTCCATGTCGAGGTCGTGGCCCTTCGATCGCAGCTGAATGGGCTTGGCGATGATCATGGTTCGCGTCGAACATTATATCCGCAGTATCCGCAGAATATCCGTAGAGGACGCTTCGACCTGCCGCGCCACGACGGTTATGATGCGCGGATCCGCGACACCTCCGATCGATCGACAAGACCTCGTCCCATGTGCAGTCTTCTGACAGAAACCAGGGAGGCGGATGAGCAGAGCCCCGCCAGGCTCGTCATCAATCCGCTCGCCTGGTGGAACTGGTGGCTGACGCTGATTGCGCCGGCAGGCATCGGGGCCGTCTATCTCTTCCACAGCCTGGGCTGGCATGTCCTGATCGCCAAGCCCAATGCCGAGGCCCTGGCGCTCTACCTCGCGACATTCGCCTGCGGCGTGTATGCCCACAGCGCGATCACGACGCGCGATCCGTTGCACATGATTCTCGGCGCCCTGTCCGTGGCGTTCCTTTGTCGGGAGATTCACTTCACCGGATCGGGCCCCGGCATCTACGTCACCCTGGCCGTGCTCGCGATCTGGACGGTGCTGTGGCGCAACCGACTCGTCGTGCCGCTCGAGCGCGGACAGACGAAGGCCTGGCTCGCGAGCACGGCCCTGCTCTACGTGCTCTCCCAGGCCATCGCCCGCAGAGCCTTCGCGGCACGGCACCTCGGCCTGCTTCCGATCGAAGAGACGATGCACGTGCCCCTCGAGGAGTTCCTCGAGAACGTCGGCCACCTCAGCCTGATCGTGACCAGCTTCGCGGGCAGGTTCCGACCGATTCGACGCGCCGCCCGCGCGGAATGAGCGCGGGCGCGCGGCCGCGCCCCGTTCCGGTTATGCTCATGCGCGAACCATCATGGGCATCGACGTCTACGAGTCCGTTTCCTTCGAAGCGCTGTGGGCTCGGTTCACCCGTGACCTCTCGGTTCCGCCGTCCGCCGCCCTCGCGCGCGAACTGATCGTCGTTCCCGCACGCGGCTGGGAAACGTACATCACCCGTCGCGCCGCCCTGGAGCAGGGGTGCTTCGCCCACGCGCACTACCTCGCCCTCGGCCGCTGGATGTCGATCACGCTCGACGACGTGCTCGGTCGCAGGCAGGCGCCGGACCGAGACGCCGACGCCCTGACCTGGGCGATCGCGTCGGTGCTGCCCGATCTCGTCGGCGAGAACGCGTTCGCCCCCGTCCGCGCGTATCTCGACGCCGACCCGGATCGCGACCCCCGGCGGCTCGTAGACCTGGCGCGCAGCATCGGACGACGGTTCGACGAATACCGCCTGTACCGGCCGAAGCTGATCGAGGCGTGGTCCCGGGGATCGCCGTGGCCCGCGCCGGCCGACCGGACGCCGGAGCACGCCGAATGGCAGTGCCGTCTCTGGGCGAAGGTCAACGAACGGCTCCCAATAAAGTCCGTGGCGGCGCTGCTGCGCGACCTGGCCACGGCCCTCTCCCGCGACGCCGCATCGCTGCCCCGGCGCGCCAGCGTCTGGCATTGCGGCAGCCTGCCGCCGGCGCACCTCGATTTCCTCGAGGCGGTCGGGCGCCACTGCGAGATCGGCCTGTACTGGCTCGCCCCCAGCTTTGCCTACTGGGGCGACATGAAGGATCGACGCGAGCTGATGCGACTTCTCCGCGACAGCGGCATGACCCTGCGCGCCTTCTGCGCCGATCAGCACATCGACCTGCTGCACCCGCTCCTGGGCTCGATGGGACGCGCCGCGCGGGAGAGCCAGATCCTGCTCGTCGATCGGGACACGGAGACATGGCGCTTCCACGACGCGCCCCCGGTGCCGGGCCGGGACGAGCGCCCGGACCGGATGCTCGCATCGATTCAGCGCGATCTGCATCGCGCGAGCGAGCCGGAACCGGCCCCGATGACCAGTGTCGACGCAAGCCTCACCGTTCACGACTGCCACAGTGCGACGCGGGAGGTCGAGGTCCTGCGGGACCAGCTTCGCGACGCGCTGGAATCCGATCGATCCCTGGCGCCGGAGCAGGTCGTCGTGATGTGCGCGGACCTCGAGACGTACGCGCCGCTGATCCAGGCGGTCTTCGGGGGCACCGCCGAGGAGCCGGATCGGCATATTCCCTTTCACATCGCCGGCCGGTCCGTGCGGGCCACGCGTCCGCTCGTCGACGCGTTCTTCAGGATTCTCGACGCGCTGCAGGGTCGTCTCGGCGCCGGCGACGTGCTCGACCTGCTGCACGTGCCGATGGTTGCGGAGCGCGCGGGCGTCGGCGACGACGAGGTGCGCTCGTTCGCCGAATGGGTCGCCGGCAGCCGCATCCGCTGGGGTCTCGACGCGGACCACCGACTCGAGGAGAAGCTGCCCGAGACCGATCTCAACACCTGGCGGTTCGGCCTCGATCGACTTGTCCTCGGCTACGCGATGCCTCCCGGCACGCCCGCCATGTCGGGCGACATCGTCGCGCTCGACCGCGGCGACGGCATGGCCGCCGCGCCGATCGGGCGCCTCTGGGCCTTCGTCCTTCAGCTCGATCACTTTCGCGACCGGACCCTGAGCCCGCGACCGTGGCCGGAATGGCGCGCGACCCTCTGCGAGCTGGCCGAACGAATGCTGCCGGTGCATCGCGACGAGCCCGGCCGGCAGCGCCTCTTCGACGCGATCGACCAGATCGTGCAGGTCGCCGGTGACGGCGGATTCGACGCGGCAGTGCCGTTGCCGGTCGCCGCGCGCGAGATCGAGCGCCGGCTCGACGAGAGCGCCGCCGGATTGCCCTTCCGACCGGGCGGCGTCACGTTCTGCGACCTCACGGCGATGCGGAGTCTGCCGTTCAAGGTGGTCGCGGTGCTCGGCATGAGCGACGGAAAGTTCCCACGCGTCGAGACGCCGATCGGCTTCGACCTCGCGCCGCACGTCGACGCCCGCGGCGATCCCAGCCCGCGGCTCGAGGACAAGCAGCTGTTCCTCGAAGCGCTGCTTGCCGCACGGGAGCGCCTGATCGTGACCTACCAGGGTCGGGACCTCGAGGATCAGAAGGCGCGGCCGCCGTCGATCGTCGTCGACGAGCTGCTCGACGCCATCGCCCAGTCGAAGACGCCGCCGCCCGACGCGCACGCCCTGGACGCCGAAGACGACCAGGACGACCGGGACGACAGCAGATTCTGGCGGGCGCGCCTGGTCGTGCGTCATCCGCTTCAGGCATTCAGCCCGCGCTATTTCGACGGGGGCGAGCGGTTCTGCCACAGCTACGAAGACGCGGCGTGCAGGGCCGCGACGGCACTGGCCGGCGCGCCGAAGCCACCGCTCGCGTTCGCCGGATCGGTCCTCCCCGCCGGGGAAGATCCCGCCGAGATCTCCGTTCGTGACCTGAGACGCGTGGTCGAATCTCCCTGGGAGATCCTGCTTCAGCGCGTCGGCGCGACGGTGTCCGACTTCGAAGAGATCGTGCACGAGCGCGAGCCGCTCGTCCTCGATTCGCTGGAGCGATGGCGCGCCGGAGACACTTGGACCAGGGACCGGATCGACGGCACGCCCCCGGGGCCGCTGCGCCGCCGGCTGCGGCGGGAAGGCATCCTCCCCGCGGGCGAACTCGGCGCTCAGACGCTCGACGACATCGAAGCGGCTGCCGAGGTCGTCGTCACGCGCGCCACCGAGCGGGGTGGCACCGGTCGCGTCGAATCGAAGCTGATCCGGATCGAGATTGACCGGATCAACGTGGCGGGACGCATCGAGGGATGCGATGCGGGCGCCATCCGGCGGGCGACGTTCTCGAAGCTTCAGCTCAAGCACGTGCTGCGACTTTGGGTGGACCGCCTGCTGCTCAGCGCGGACACCGCGGCGTCCGGCGATGCGCACATGGTCTTCCGGGAAGCCGACGAGGTCACGATTCCGCCCGTCGACCCGGACGAGGCCATGGGCCATCTCCAGGACCTCGTCGGGCTCTACCGGCTGGCCCGGTGCCTTCCGCTGCCGTTCTTTTCCGAGTCGGCGTCGACCGTCATCAGGATGATGCACAAGGAGAAGCTCGACCTCGATGATTCGGACTTCGCTCGACGCGCCGCGTACCAGGCGCGATGGGCTTACGAGCATCAGCGCGATCGAAAAGCCGACGCCGACCGGTTCCCCGTTCGCGCGGCGTTTTCCGGCCGCCATCCTTTCGACATGACCTGCGCCGAGGCGCCCGGCTTCGAATCCGGGGGGCGCGAACCGCTCTTCCTCGCCCTGTTCGAACGGATCTGCAGGCCGATTCTACGCGTCGCTCCGTCGCTCGAGGGGGTGTTCAATTGAGTGACCGCCCCCAGGAGACGTTCGACGCGCTGACCATGCCGCTTGACGGCGCGCACAGCATCGCCGCCAGCGCCGGCACCGGCAAGACGTTCACGATCGCGACGCTCTACCTTCGCTATCTGCTCGAATGGAGCTGTCCCGTCGAGCAGATCCTGGTGACCACCTACACGGAGGCCGCGACCGCCGAGCTCAAGGAGCGGCTCCGAGCGCGGCTGCACGAGGCGTATCGCACGATCTGCCATCCCGATGCCGCCGCGTCGGGCCACCGGGACGACGACACCGTGCCGCGACTTCTCGCCATTGCCGGCGCGGCATCCTCGGCGGAAAGGCTTCGCGACCGTCTCGAGGCCGCCCTGCTCGACTACGACCGGGCGCCGATCTACACGATTCACGGCTTCTGCCACCGCGTCCTGCGCGATCTCGTGTTCGAGACCGCAAGCCGCTTCGACCCGGAGCTCATCACGACCCAGGTGCCCATGGTCGACGACGCGGTCTTCGATTTCGCCGCGCGTCACTGGGCGGAGGACGATGCGGTCCTCGCCCGCGCCCTTCCGCTCCGCGACCACCTCGAGGCGATGCGCAAGGTGGCGACGCTCGCCACCGAGCACCCCGGATACCCGATCGTCCCGGCCGCCGACGTCACGGCGCTGACGGCGGCGCCGGACGGTGCGGCGGACGAGGCGCTGTCCTCGCTTCGAGACGCCTGGCAGGCCGATGGCGAGGAAGCCTGCGCCCTGCTGTATGAATCATTCGAAAAGGGACACCTCTCGAAGACGCAGTACGGCCACACGCGCGAGCGCATCGACGAGACCGTCGCGTTCATCGACGACCTGGTCCGATCGATGTCGCTGAATCGATTCGATCCCGGATCTCCGGCCAGTCAGCGCCGCCTTGCCCAGGACGTGATCATCGGGGGGACGTTGAAGAAGCACCAGAACGACGCCGCCAGGCACCCGGTCTTCCTCGCCGTGCAGCGCGTCGTCGAAGCAGTCGGCAGGATGCACGCCGGGTACGAGAAGCGACGCATCAGGATGCTCGCCGCCCTGGGCACCGACGTGCGTCGACGCGTGCGCCAGGTCAAGGAGGAGCGGGGTCAGGTCAGCTTCGGGGACCTGCTGCACCAGGTCGACGACGCGCTGGGCGGCCCGGGCCGCGCGACGCTGATCGACGTGCTGCGCGGCCGCTACCGGGTCGCGCTGGTCGACGAGTTCCAGGACACCGACCCGGTGCAGTACCGGATCTTCAGGCGCGCGTTCCACGACGCGGCGCGCGACGCCGCGACGCCGCGCGCCTTCATCATGATCGGCGACCCCAAGCAGTCGATCTACCGCTTCCGCGGCGCCGACATTCACAGCTACCTGCACGCGACGGACAGACGGACGACCCCCCATCAGCACACCATGGACCGGAACTGGCGGTCGGACGGCTCGCTCGTCGACGCGGTGCAGGCCGTGTTCCGCACGCAAGACGATCCGTTCCGGGACCGGGGCATTCCGCTCCCGAAGGTCCATTCGGAGAACCCGGACCGCTTTGCAGGCGACCCGGCGCTCGAGGTCGTGTTCGTCGATCGCGACGCGCGCTTCGGCCAGGGACGGGCGCCGGGACAGGACCGGGTGATGGGCCGGATCGCAAACGTCGTCGCCGCGGACATCGTGCAGCGCCTCAACGGCGACCACGCGTACGGAGAGGCGATCCAGCCCGCGGACTTCGCCGTGCTGTGTCGAACCGGCAATCAGCTTCGCCGTATGCAGCGGGCGCTGGCCGATCGTCGCGTGCCGGTCGTGCTGCACAGCGACGAGTCGGTCTACGACACGACCGAGGCGCAGGACATGCTCCGCGTGCTTGCGGCGCTGATCGATCCGAACGGCGCGGG
>NYZC01000260.1 GCA_002686995.1 Phycisphaeraceae bacterium
CCGTTCGTGACAGGACGGGCTCACATCTGACCCGCGGGCTTACGCCGCGCGGTTCGCCAGCATTCATCCGTGTCCATCCGTGGCTCCTGCGTTGCGGCTCCGCCGCGTTGGGCGACTTCAGCTACGGGCGCCGTCGGCATCCCGGATCAGCAGGATCCCGTACGTGTCGAATTGATCGTCGGCGATCGTGATCTCGACCGCCTCGCTTCGATCGGAGATGGCGCATGCCGTCTCGCCCGATCGGGTGATCAGCCGCGCATCGACGGGGCGCCGGTCCAGTCGACAGGTCAGCGTGCACTTCAGGCCCTTCCGATCGGCAAGGTCCAGCAGGTGGACCTGGTGACCTTCATCGTCCGCGTAGTATTCGAACACGACGCCGTGCGGGGCATCCGGCTCGAACCGCAGCCCGTCCGGTGCAACGGCCGCGAGCGCGCGGTCCAGAGCGACGGCGTTCGCGGGCAGGCGCCAGGCGTCGTAGTACGTGCCGCCGAGGTCGAACGATTCCTCCTGCGGATACGGTACCGACGGCACGATCTGATTCACGTGAGCCACGAGGCCCCGGCCGATCTTCGCCGCCCGGCAGGGCATCGGAAGATTCCGCCGGTCGAGCAGACGGTCGAGCAGATTGCTCCCTCGATCCCGCTGGTGCTCGTCGCGGCGTCCGACCGCGCCGGCGATCACGAGCCCGCCGCCGTCATTGACGTATTGCCTCAGCGCCGCTTCGAAGGCATCGTCCACCGCCGACGCCCCCGCGAGGAGGATGACGCGGCACGCGCCGATCCGTTCGACCTGCGACCCAAACAGGATCTCGAAGGCGCGGCCTCGCTCGAACAAGTACTGCTCGGCGAGCATCTGCTGCGCCCAGTCGTCGTCGAAGCTCGGGGTGAGCGCTGTCTCCACGCGCACGACCGCGATGTCACTGACGGGACGCCGCGTCGCAAACAGCGATTCGTGCTCGCGCAGAAACCGTACGTAGCCCGGCCCCGTGGCCGGCCAGAAGCCCCGGCTGCCCGGGTAGTGGTCGACATACAACGCCACGTTGCGGTTGAACGCCAGCGACTCGGCGAGCCACTTGCCGGCGTCGCGATCATCGTGGTCCATGTTCCCGCAGTACGAGAACTGCAGGAGATCGTAGTTTCGCGTCAGCTTGTACGACCGAAACTTCGAGGTGAGGCCGCCCTCGGGGCGAACGCGGGGCACGCAGTGCTCCTCGTCCCAGAAGGATTCGACCAGCGGATAGAGCCCCGCGCTGTCCATGCCGAGCATCCCCGCCACGTTGACGCCGTTCAACCCGCCGGTGTTGATGTCGAAAATCACGTCCGGCTTCAGCCGCCGGCCGAAGTCGACGATTCGGCGCAGCGCCCGCCTCGAAACGTCGCAATGCCAGTCGAGATACGCCCGCACGGCAGGATCCCAGATACGGCGCCGAAAAACCTCGTGCACGGGAGCGCGAAGATCAGGTCGGCGCAGCGTCGCCTCGGGCGGATAGCCGAACACCTCGCGGTATCGATCGGGCGGATACGCCTGCCGAACGAACGCCTCGAACGACGCGCGGCAATCGTCGCACCAGCACGCATCATGAAGCCGGCCGAGGTTGAAGTTGTCGAGATGAATCAGGTCGGGATCGACCATGTCGACGGCCGCTGCGACGACCTGCTCCATGTACTCGAGCACGCCCGGCCGGTTGGGACACGCCTTGAGCCGGAACGACTGGGCCGACCCGTAAGGCAGGGCCGGCCGGCCGTCGCGATCGATGCGCGCCCAGCGCTCGCAGTCGGGCACTTCGAGCACGAGCGTTTCCGGATGGTAGGTGCCCCACTGCACGTACGCCCCGACCCGGATGCCGTGCGCGCGGCATCGCCGCGCCAGGGCGACCGCCTTCTCCGTCTCTTCGGCCTCGGCCCGCAGCCCGTAGCCCTTGTAGAAATGCGTGATCACCATGTTCACGCCGAGATCCACAAGGGTTCTCACCGTCTGCTCGGAATGCTCGCGCTCATAGATCTCCGCCTCGTCGACCGTGCGCCACGTTCCGCGCCGGCGCTGGAAAACGAGCGGCTCCCAGTTGCCGACGGCGACGCAGCCGCGACGGAGCCAGTCAGGACGAGTTCGTGCCGTGGATGTGAGTTCGGTCATAGGCAGATCATGCATCCAGCCGATCGTGAATTGCAAATCGACCCCGCGCCCTCCCCGGGCCATCGGGGAGGGCGGCCATCTGCCGCAACGGTCTTCGTTCGCTACACCCGCCGGCGCCGCATCACGGCCAGGCCGACCAGGTTCGTCGCGATCAGCGTCGACGGCTCGGGCACCGTGCTGAAGATCAGCCGGTCCCAGCCGGCGTCGATGTGACCGCCGTCGATCGCCGACGTCACGTAGATGCCGTTGACCCTGCTGATCGTTCCGTCGATGCTGATGTTGTTGACACGCGTCAGCAGACCCGTGACGTCATCGTTCACGCTCAGGCTGTACCGGTTGGCCGGCACGTTGATGTCGAAGACGAGCTGGTAGAACGCCGGGCCGCTCGGACTGTGCGACCACCCGTCGAGATCGAGCCCCATGTCGACGTACTGGCTGCCGTTCCAGTAGAAGACGGTCTTCCTGTCGGTGGGCGTCCGCCCGAACGCCGCCCACGCCGACGCGACGATGTCCGCGTCCGTGCCAAGGCGACCGGTCTCGACGACCTGTCCCGGCCGGAAGTGAATCCAGTCGGCGGACGTCGGGTCGCTGCGCACCCACATCGATATCCGCTCGATGCCATCGTGCGTGATGCCGTCGGGCCAGAACATCGACCCGGTGCCACCGTCCTCGCTGAACGCTCCGCCCTTGTTTCCTTCCGCGGAGGGGAAGTTCGCACTCAAGAGCGAGTACAGTCCGCCGCGGCTGGTCACCCACTCGTCGATGTCCTCCAGATGTCCTCCAGCCGATTGCCGAACTGATCGCCGTTGAGCTGATAAGGGGGATTGTCGTACTGCTGCTCATGCCAGACCGCCTGGCCCCGGACCGTCGTCGATCCGCCGATCAGCATCAGCAGCGAAAGCGCAACTGTCAATGTTGTTCTCATGTCCTCGTTCTCCTTTTCGCCCCGTGTGAAGACCGGCTCGAGCCGGCGCGGGGGAATCCGCCGGCGCAAGACGTCGCTTGACGTTCAACGAGCAGAACGATGCTCGATCAGGTCTCCTTCTCAGCAAGATGACTGAATGTCGTGACTTGCGGGCCGTGACCCGAACGGCCGCGGCGCCGTCTCCAGATGACTGACAATTATACCAGCATTTTCCGCCGGGGCGAACGGGAGGTCGGGTTGAAGGTCGAACGTCGAACGTCGAAGGTCGAAGGTCGAACGTCGAAGGTCGAAGGTCGGATGAGGGAGGTCGTCGGGTCGCGATCCGGAGCCCGTCCTCACGACGCGCTGACGGCGCTGGCCACGCCCCAGTTACCGTCCCTGTCGCAGGTCGCGTAGTACATGCGAAGCCGGCCGTCCGCGAGGCGGATGATCGACATGTCCTCCGCATGCACGGCGTCCATCCCCTCGCCGCCGTAGCCCGCCCCATCGATCACGCAGGGACCGCGCAGCCATTCCAGCCCGTCGTTCGACGTCGCGCAATAGATGCGCGAGCGATAACCCGCCATGTCGGACGCGATCGACGCCGCGGCGAAGTTCTCGCTGGCTTCCATGTCGGGATCGAAGACGGGGTGCAGCGGCACCTCCGTGCCGGGCGGGACGTCCTGCCACTGCGAGAAATACATGGTCCACGGCGTGCCAGCCTGCTGCGGCGCGAAGACCTGCGCCGCGGTGATGCTGGACGGCGCGAAGTCCGCCGTCGCAATGGCCATCCGCTCGCCCGGCTCGATCTCGAACGACGCGCCGTCATCGGACACGGCGCTGGCGACACCGCGGGTACCCCGGTCACACGCGTAGAGACGGACACGACCGTCAGGCAGCGTCAGCGCCCGCGGGCCGCCGTAACCGTGGCCGCCTTCGAGGCAGATGCCTTCGTAATCCCAGTTGACCTGGTCGCGTGAAGTCGCGCTGCAGACGACCGCAGGGATCTCCGCACTGCCCCGCGCCTCGAAGTACATGCGCCATCCGCCATCGCCGCACGCAATGATGCTCGGCACGAGCGCGCGCCGCGCAAGGTGCGGCAGATCGGGACGCGGAGCCTGGCGGATACCGGGTTCGACCCGGAAGTCGAGACCGTCATCGGACACGGCGCTGAGGATGTACCCCTGGCAGGTCGGAAAGGGCTTGTCCGGCCCCACCGCCGTGTAGAACAGTCGGAACCCGCCGCCGGCACGTTCGACGATGCCGGGCCCCTGGACCTTCCAGTCGTCGAGCGGACGCGAAGGCCACACGCGCGCGCCAGGTTCCTTTTGCCAGGTCGGGAGATCGCTCATGGGAAAGACTATAACGGTCAGTTCGGAAACCTGTCGTGACGTCTTCCCTGCTACAATCCGCGCATGCAGCTCAACGAGCAGCAGATCCGGCAATTCGATGACGACGGCTATCTCTTCGTCGAGAACCTGTTCGACGCGGAGGAGGTCGAACTTCTGGAGAAGATCACCGAGACCAGCGAAACCATCGCGAAAGGGACGATCGACCATCAGGACAGCCAGGGCACCGCGAGCCGGATCTGGCTGACTCACGACCTCGACGATGACGACATCTTCAGCATGGCGTCATGCTGCGAGCGCGTCGTCCGCCCGACGGCGCAGCTTCTTCGCGGCCCCGTGTACCACTTTCACCACAAGATGATGCTCAAGGAGCCGAACGTGGGCGGCGCGTGGGAGTGGCACCAGGACTATGGATACTGGTACGAGGAGGACGGCGGACTGCTCTTTCCCGAAGCGGCGAGCTGCATGGTGGCCGTGAACCGTGCGACCCGCGCCAACGGCTGCCTCCAGGTGCTGCGCGGGTCGAATCGACTGGGCCGGCTCGACCACGGCACCGTCGGCGCGCAGGTCGGCGCCGATCCGGAGCGGATCGTGATCGCGAAGAAGCACCTCGAGACCGTCTACTGCGAGATGGCGCCGGGCACCGGTCTGTTCTTTCACTGCAACACGCTGCACCGTTCCGATCAGAACCACAGCCCGGACAGGCGCTGGGCGTTCATCAGCTGCTATGCCACGCAGCGCAACATCTCGTTCGCGGAGGAGCAGTCACGTCTCCAGCGCGAGGCGTTCTCGATTCGACCGGACGAAGAGGTGAAGCGAGCGGGCCGCGCCCAGTTGGCGGCGATGCAAAGCGCACTCCCGTAGCGTGGCCGCTACGGCTACGCCCACTCGAAGACGATGCCCAGGAACTCGTCCGGTTTGTCCAGGACCATCTGGTAGATCTCGGGCGCATCCGACGGCGACGCGCGATGCGTGACGAGAGGCTCGAGCTTCGCCATGCCGGCCGCGATCAGACGGTGAACGTATTCGTGGGATTCGGCCGACTGGGCGCATGCCACCTGGACTGACGGGCGCTTGCCGTGAAGGTCATGCAGGTTGAACGGCATGAGACCAGGGTAGTAGCCCTGCAGAAGCACCTGGCCTTCCATGCGCACGAGGTCGGCCAGTTGCTGCACGACCGGAGCGACGCTGGTCGTATCGACCACGATGTCGGCACCGTTCGCAGGCAGATGCGCGGCCACCTGTGGATGGATCGGGCCCCCGTCGAGCACCACGCCGGCATCGGCGCCGACCTCGAGCGCTCGCTCGACGCGATCGGGAAGCATGTCCGCGACGACGACGCGCGCCCCCTTTGCCCGCAGCACCTGCGCTGCTCCCTGACCGATCATTCCCAGCCCCAGCACCAGTGCGATGTCCTTGCTGGTCACCTTGATCATGTCGACGCCGCGCGCCGCCACGGCGCCCAGGCCTGCCATCGCCGCGGAGCTGTCCGGCACGCCGTCGGGAATCCTGCAGACGTACGGCGGCCAGTCATGGCCGCGCTTCACCGGTACGACGGCGCGGGACACGTGGGTCGTCATCCAGCTGTGCTCGCCATGAGGCGGAAGCAGACGGCACGCAAAGAAGAACACGCGATCTCCAACGCGGTATCCCTCGCACCCGGCGCCCACCTGCTCGACGACACCCACGCCCAGGTAGCCCGGCACGTTGGGGTACTTGATCTCGGGCCGCTGACCAGTGAGCGCCCAGCGCTCCGTGCCGACGCTGACGCCCGTCACGGTCGACCGCACGACGACCTCTCCTTCCGTCGGCTCGGGAATCTCGATCTCCTGCACCGCGACGCGGCGTTCCGCTTCGAAGACGATGGCTTTGGCTCTCATGGAAACACTTTACAAGGATTCGCCGCGCCCGGAGCCGTCAGGCGCAGCAACTCATCCCGATGATCGATGTCGATGGTCCTGCACGCCTGCGCTCGCGTGTCACCGGGTTTCGTTGGAATCTGCCCCGCTTTCTCACTTCGCACGGGAAGCGCCGCCGCATGGCATTCGTTACAATCGACGATCCGATCTGCTTCTCCAGACGAGGGCCAAATGAGAAAAACGAGTCTCAAGCATCTGATCACGACCGACGAGCTGATTCCGCTGTTCACGATCGCGCGCGTGCCCTTTCCGATCATGGTCGAGATGTTCGGGCTCGCCGGCGGGTTCCGCGGGTTCTGGATCGATATCGAGCACGTCGACATGACCGGCCAGCAGGTCCAGGCGCTCGCGCTCGCCGCGCGCGCCAACGAGATGGACTGCTTCGTCCGCATGGCGCCCGCTGGATACTGGGAGGTGACGCGCGTCCTCGAAGCCGGAGCGGGCGGCGTCATGGCGGCGCAGATCCATTCCGCTGAGCACGCGAAGGAGTTCGTGAGCTGGACGAAGTTCGCGCCGGAAGGCGTCCGCGGCCTCAACATGGGCGGCCGCGACTGCGCGTACACGCACAAGCCGGCGGCGCAGTTCGTCGAGGACGCGAATCGCGAGCACTTCGTCGCCATCCAGATCGAGACACTCGGCGCGCTCGACGAGGCGGACGGCATCGCCGCGCTGGAGGGCGTCGACATCCTGTTCGTCGGCCCGGCCGACCTGTCGCTGGCGCTGGGCGTCGTGGGACAGTTCCACCACGAGAAGCTGTGGAGCGCCATCGACCGCGTCGCTGACGCGTGCCGCCGACACGGCAAGACGTGGGGCTGCGTGGCCCCCGACGCCGATTTTGCGGACAAGGTGATCGAGAGAGGCTGCCGGCTTCCGACGTTCAGCACGGACATCACGGTGCTGCGTCGCGGCCTCGAGAGCATCCGGAGCACGTTCGCGAAGCAGTTCGGTTGAGCCGCAGATCGGTGGGGATCAGCGGTTCAACCTGGTCGGCCCAAGCTGCTGGATGAGATCGTTGCTTTCCGCCCGGTCGAACTCGCACATGGCCCGCGTGGCCTCGTCGATGTCGATGTCGCCGACGACCAGCGCTTCCTCCTTCATGTCGCACCGCGCATGGATCACCCCGTTCGGGGCGATGATTCGCGTCTCGCAGTTCTGATGCGGCACGTGCGCGCAGTTGCAGGATGCAAACCAGACGGTGTTCTCGGCGGCGCGCGTGATCATCATCGCGTGGTGCACCGGGATCTTCCAGTCGTGCGGCCGCGTCGTGTTGTTCTGCGGGTGAAACACCAGTTGGGCACCGTGGCGCACGCAGCACTCGGTCGTCTCGGCGAACCGGAACCCCTCGAAGCAGATCACCAGGCCGACCTTGACGCCGAACAGCTCGTAGTTCGCGACCTCCGTCCCCGGCGTGTAGGCGAGGGCGTCCATCGGGGTCAGCTTCGACTTATGGTGCACGCCGAGCACCTGGCCGTGCTCTGAAATAACCAGTGCCGAGTTGTAGGGTTTGCCGTCGCGCGGATCGGACTCCAGCGGCATCTCCGTACCCAGGATGCAGGCCATGCCGTGCCTGCCGCAGTAGGAGGCGACCTCTTCGTGAATCGCCTCCAGTCGGTCAACCTGCACCGGGGCGTCGGCGGCGGTCACGTCCACCCGGTAGCCCGCAGTCTGCGCCTCCGGGAAGCAGAGAATCTGCACACCCTCGCTTACGGCCTTCTCGAGATACTCGAAAATCCTCGCGCGATTGCGATCCATGTCGTCGGTCTGCTCGACCTGGGCCAGGGCGATCCTGAGCATGGGCATGCGTCTTCTCCTTGCCTGGTGCGGGCGAGCCGCAACGTTCAGGAACCACGGATGGACACGGATGGACACGGATGGACACGGACGCGAGTTCTGACCCGGATGCCGCGAGGCGTCCGGTCCG
>NYZC01000261.1 GCA_002686995.1 Phycisphaeraceae bacterium
CTATCTCGGCCCGGGCGACTTCAACTTCGTCGGGGCGTACCTCGGCTCGGGCCAGTGGGGGGTCGGGCACTACAACGGCTCGGACTGGAGCGTGCAGGCGTCGGTCGCCGATGCCTCGCTGGCCAGCGAGGTCGACTACGCGCTGCGCGTTCGCGTGGAGGACGACACGGTGACGCTGATCGTCGACGGCGAGACGATGCTCACCCACACCTTCGCGTCACCGGTCACGGCCGGTCGCGTCGGGTACGGCACGCACAACGCCGCGGCGGCCTTCGACGACCTGGCGATCGAGGTGCCGCCGTCCCTGCCTTATTTCGAGGACTTCGCCGACGGACAGGCCGACTTCCTGACGCCGGTGTCCGGCGCCTGGTCGATCGACGGCGCGACGCGCTACGTGTCGACGCCGGCGGTCGGCGAGGACGGCGTGTCGGTGCTCACGCTCTCCGAGGCACTGCCCGCGACGTTCGCGATCGACACGCTGATGCACGGCTTGGACGGCGGCGCCGGCTACTCGAAGAACGCCGCGGTGATCTTCGACTACCAGGGGCCGACGGACTTCAAGTTCGCGGGCGGTTTCTTCGGCGCAGGGCAATGGCAGATCGGGCACCACGACGGGACCAGCTGGGTGGTCGACGCGTCGTTTGCCGAGCCGCTGCAGCTTCGGCAGGACTACCTCGCGCAACTGGTGATCCGGGACGGCGCGGCCGCGCTGACGGTCGACGGCGTACTGAAGGTGAGCCACGATTTCGGCGCTCCGCTGTCGGACGGCCGTGTCGGGCTGGGCACGCGCAGCGCCGTGGCGGGATTCAACGCCCTTGCCGTGCGCGACATCGCGGCGCTTCCTTATTTCGATGATCTGTCGGACGGCCGCGCCGAGTTCCAGGTGCCGTTGGCGGGCGCATGGCAGGTCAACGAGTTCGACCGGTACCTGGTCACGCCCGGCGCGGCGGTCGACACGGTGTCGCTCGTGTCGCTCGCCGACCCGGTTCCGGAGGCCTTCAGACTGGGCGGCGTCCTGCGGCCCAAGGAAGGCGGCGGCTCGACGAACGCAGCGCTCGTCTTCGATTACCGAAGCCCCACTGACTTCAAGTTCGCGGCGGCGTTCGTCGGGCTCGGCCAGTGGTGGATCGGGCACCATGACGGCAACGGGTGGGTGGCCGACGTGCAGTTGGACGCGACGCTGGCGGCGGAGACGGACTATCGCGCCGACGTGTTCGCGTCGGGCTCCGATGTGTCGCTGGTGGTGGACGGCGCGTCGGTGCTGAACCATACGTTCGGCGACCCGCTGAACGACGGAGCGGTCGGCTACGGGACCACGCAGTCGGTCGCCGTGTTCGACGACCTCACCGTGGAAGCGGGACCGACGCTTCCTCACACCGAGGATTTCGAAGACGGTCTCGCCGATTTCTTCTTCGCCAGCGATGGCTGGTCGGTGACCGGGGCCGGTCGGTACGAAGCGCGGTCGGCGCCCGGCGCGGACGCCGTATCGTTGCTCGGGCTCGCCGAATCGCTTCCGGCGCGATTCGATCTTGCGGCGACCGTGCGTGGCCTGAACGGGGCGCCGTCCCGCAACGGCCTTCTGATCTTCGATTATCACGGTCCGACGGACTTCGCGTATGCCGGCGGTTTCTTCGGGGCCGGGCTGTGGCGCATGGGCCGATACGACGGGACGATCTGGTCGGTGGAGGCGTCCCTGAACGAAACGCTCGCGACGAACCAGGACTACGCGCTGACGCTTTCGATACGCGACGCCCTGGCGAAGCTCTCCGTCGACGGTGCAACGAAGTTGAGCCACGATTTCGGGACCGACCTCTCGGGCGGGCGCGCGGGCCTCGCCACGAACAACGCGTTCGCGGAGTTCGACGACGTGTCGGTGGCGGAAAACGCGGACGACGTCGGCCCGCGCGTGATCGAGGTGTACGTCGGTGGCACGTCGTGGTCGAGCGCCTTCGCGGATGCGCTCGCGTCGTCAGGCACGGGCGGGGCGAACGGGTTCCGGGTTTCCACCGGTCCGGATCAGCTCCTGGCCGTTCCGTGGATGAACGTGGACCAGGTGTCGATGCGTTTCGACGAGGCGGTGACGGTCGGTGCCGGCGATCTTTCGATCGTGGACGCGACCGGCGCGCGCGGCATTGCCGGCATGTCCTGGGACGCGACGACGAACGTCGCCACGTGGACGCTGGACGGCGCATTGCCCTCGAATCACGTGCAGATCGGTCTTTCGGACGTGGTCACGGATACGGTCGGCAACGCGCTGGATGGCGAGTGGGTGGACGAGCAGAGCACGACGTCGGGTGACGGGGCTTCGGGCGGCGCGCTGAGCATGGCACTTCACGTCCAGGTCGGCAGCAGCGACCGGGACGATGCGACGTCGATTTACGACGTGGCCGTGGTGCGCGGGGCGACGGGCGGCGACGTGTTCGCGGATCTGAATGGCGACGGCGACGTGACGAGCGCCGACTTCGACGGGATTCTCGCAAACCAGGGACGAAGTCTCGCTCCGGTCTCGAGCGGCGCGTCGGGATCGACGACCGTGTCCCTGGGGGGGGTCGACCGGCTGATCACGACGCCGTCGGGAACCGCCCACAGCGGCTCGGCGGACATCGTGCTGAGCACGGGTGACGGCAGCCCGGTCGACCTGTACGACTACTCGGTGCGCGTCGGACTGACCGGTCCGACCGGCGTCACGATCACCGGCGGCGGCGAAGCGCTGTGGTCAGCGGCGACGACCGGTCCGAATCCTCCCGGATTGCTGAACACCGGCGGCCTTGTCGACGGCGCGCCGCCGACCTATTACCTCGGCACGGCGAACTTCGGCGGCCAGGTTCTCTCCGTGGCGGACGGTTCGGGCCTCATCCGGGTGGACTACGACGTGGCGCCGGGCACGCTGGGCACCTTTACGTTCGACATCATCGTGAACGGGCCGGCCGACACGGCGATCGTGGCCGCCGATGAAAGCATCGTGGCCCTCTCGGTGCAGTCCCCGACGCTGACGGTGACCATTCCAGGCGATGCGACGGGCGACTTCGTGGTGGGCACGTCGGACCTCAACGCAGTCCTGGCGAACTTCACGCGCAATGTATCGCCGGGCGATTTCTCGTCGGGCGACCTGACCGGGGACGGCGTCGTCGGCACGGAGGATCTCAACCTCGTGCTCGCCAACTTCACGAACTCGGTGGAGCCGCCGTCCGCACTCGGAGGCGCTTCGGCTCCGTCACGCGCCGTCGGCGCGGCGCGCCTGCTTCGCTGGCACGGCTGGAAGCACGGGGCGTCCGACGACGACCACGGCCAGGCGGATCAGTCGGCGGCCTCCTGGTCGCCTTCGGAGTCCGCGATCACGTCGCGCGCCGCGATCTGATACGAATCGCGCTCAGGCGTCGTCCAGCACGCGCATCCGTCCCTTTCGATCGAAGTGCCGGCCGGGGCGATAGCCGATCTCCGCCGCCGCGGTGAGGTCCACCTTCTCCACCTCGTTCGCCGATACCAGGTTCATCACCTCGAACCCGGCGTGCTCGGCGTCGAGGGCACAGAGCACGAAGCGCGCCACGTCCTCCATCGCGAGACAGATGCCGGACTCCGCCGAACCGATGCGATGCTGACCGCCCTCCTCGAAGCCGATGTCGTCGATCGGGAACGGCTGGCCGAGACGGGCGCAGATGATCGAGATGTCGTTCGTGCGCGTGTAGAGATCGGCGAGGTGCTCGCCGAACAGCTTGGTGCACGCGTAGAGGTTGGAGGGCCTCGGTCGCGGATTCCGTTCGATCCGCTGGCGGCGCGGCGCGCCCAGGATCGTGAGGAGGCTGCTGAAGAAGACGACCTGCCGGGCACCGGCCTGTCGGGTCGCCTCGAACACGTGCTGCGTGCTGAGGACGTTCATGGTCATTCTGCGATCCGCTCGCTCCTGCATCGACAGGTGCTGGTTGACGCGATCCGAGAGGATGGCCATGTGCACGATCGCGTCGACGCCCTCGGCCGCGGCGCGCACCGCGTCGAAGTCGAGCAGGTCGAGCGCGTCGATGCCCCTCTGCGGGCGCACGTCGGTCTGCACGAGGTCGTGTCGATCGGCGAGCGCGGGCGCGATGGCGGTGCCGACGCGCCCGGCCGCGCCCGTGACGAGTACGCGTTTTCTTCCGTCCATGGGCGGGTAGGTTAGCCGAAGTCAGAAGATTTGTAAGTGTTCAGCAGGAGACCGCGATCGACGATCACGGCCACGGCCACGGCCACGGCCACGGCACTCGGTACACGGCTCACGGCCCGTGGACCCTTTCGATGCAAAGCAAGTCGGTCGCGGCCAGGGCATGTCCCAGGACCCCTCCAGGCCCCAGGCCGAACTCGTCTGGCAACTCCGGCCACGCCGTATCATGGAGGCATGCGCCTCCTTCCGGTTCTCGTCCTTCTGCTGGCCTCGGCGCCCGTGCATGCCGACGACGAGGCGGCGCCCTCGTCCATCCTCATCCGGAACGTTCGTGTCTTCGATGGCGAAGCGGACGACGTCGGGCCGGGACGGCACGTCCTGGTGACGGGCAACGTCATCGAGCGCGTCTCGGCCGACCCCATCGACGCCGGCGACGCCCAGGTGATCGACGGCGGGGGCCGCGTGCTCATCCCCGGCCTCATCGACGCGCACGTGCATGTCACCGTCAACATGCCGATTTCCGCGCTGAAGAACGCCGACACGATGTACGTCGGCGCCCGCGCGGCGCGCGAGCTGCGACGAATGCTCATGCGCGGCTTCACGACGGTGCGCGACGCCGCGGGGCCGACGTTCGGCCTCAAGCGCGCCGTGGACGAGGGGCTGATCGACGGGCCGCGCATCTATCCGAGCGGCGCGGCGATCTCGCAGACGTCCGGGCACGGCGACTTCCGCGGATGGGCAGACCGTCACCGGCGGTGGGGCGGCCATCCCGACCGATCCGAGGAGATGGGCGCCGTCACGATCGCCGACGGCGTGCCGGAGGTGCTGGCGGCGGTGCGGGAGCAGCTCCGGCTTGGCGCCTCGCAGATCAAGCTGATGGCGGGAGGCGGCGTGGTCTCCCGTCACGATCCGCTCGACGTCAGCCAGTACACGACCGACGAGCTCAAGGCGGCGGTCGATGCGGCTTCGGACTGGGGCACGTACGTGACCGTGCACGCGTACAACTCGCGCAGCGTGCGCCGCGCCGTGAATGCAGGCGTGGCCTGCATCGAGCACGGGCATCTCGTCGACGAGCACACGATGAAGCTTCTCGCCGATCGCGGCGTGTTCCTTTCGCCGCAGGTCGTTACGTTCGAGGTCGGGCTTCCCGGCCTCGACGCGCATCAGATGCATCGTCTCGAGCAGGCCCGCGCCGGCACGGACCGCATGCTCCGGCTCGCCGCGAAGCACGGCGTGACGATCGTGTTCGGCACCGACCTGCTGGGCGATCCGAAGCTGCAGGCCCTGCAGCCGAAGGAGTTCGCGGCGCGGGCGCGATGGTTCAAGCCGGTGGAGATCCTGCGCCAGGCCACCTCGAACGCCGCGAAGCTGATGGCGCTGACCGGGCCGCGCAACCCCTATCCGAAGCGACTGGGCGTCATCGCCGAAGGCGCCTACGCCGACATGCTCATCGTCCGGTCGAACCCGCTCGAGGACATCCGCGTGCTCGCCGACCCCGAGACGAACCTGATGCTGATCATGAAGGACGGGAAGGTGTACCGGAACGAGCTGGAATGAGTGGACCGCCGGCGGCTAAGGATCCCCCGGACAATATCCTGGAAATCGACGTCGTCCCCGTGACTGGTGGCCGTGCCCCGTACTTGAATCATGCGCCCGCGCACGGAAAGCTCAGGCCTTGTCGGCAAGGCCACCGATCCGGTCCGGGCATTGGAGGGCCGAGCTCCCGCGAGGCCGCAGGCATGCGGAAAGGTTGCGGCGTCGCGGGAGCTCCGCCCTCCATCGTGCGATGGAAACCGAATCTTCAGACAAAGCCTGGGCGGGTGGCACAGGAACGGTTCAAGCCATGATCATCGACGCGCACGGTTACGTCGGCGACAGCAACATCCCGCGGTGCTCGGCGGCATTGCTGGGCTGCTCGGTCGACGAGGTGCTGCGCTACGCCGACCAGGCAGGCATCGATCGGACCGTCATCATGCCCAACCGGTACCACGGTTACCGGGAGGCCAACCGGATCATCGCGGACGCGGTGCGCGCGCATCCCGATCGTTTCATCGGGTTCGGCAAGGTTGATCCGGCGCAGGATCGGCAGTGGCGCGACACGCTGCGGATTGCCGTCGAGGATCACGGCCTCGTCGGCCTGGGTGAGTTCGACCTCCCCGGCCCGTACGACAAGGATCCGGATCTTCACGAGATCCTGGACCGGTGCGCCGACTACCGCGTTCCCGTCATGTTTCATTGCGAGAACCTCGGCGACGCGATCCAGCGCGAGATCCAGTTCGCGGAAGGGCACCCGGACACGATCGTCATCCTCGGGCACATGGGCATGGGCATGCAGTGGGCCGCCCACCGGACCTGCATCCGCGCGGCGCAGGAGCTGGACAACCTCTATCTCGAGATGTCGACCGTCCTCGTGCAGTTCACCCTCAAGGAGGCCGGCGAAAAGGTGCCCGACAAGCTGCTGTTCGGCAGCGACACGCCGTGCGTCAACCCGAAGGGCGAGTTGGAGCGGCTCCGGGCGATGCAGTTCGACCGCGCGACGGAGCAGAAGGTTCTGAGCGGGAACATATCGAGGATTCTGGCGCGGCGGGAGAGGGAATGAACAGGCCGTCACCCGCGCCCCGCGTCGTCCTGCGGCTTTCTTTCAGCCCATTCGCCCGGCATCGGTTGTTGTAGAATCTCGGTAGCGGGCTCGAAGGCAGCGTGGTCAGCTGGAAAGAACGGCTCCTCCGCCGCTGGCAGGAAGGTCGGCAGGCAAAGGCACAAGGTGGCGGCCATGGTGATATCGAACGCCATGCTCATTGCCAGCACCTGTCTCATGATATCCCCGTCCACGTCTCCCTCGACCGCTACCGTAAGGGAGGTGCGGGGGGCTCGGTTGCAAGGCGCTTCGATTGGATGGGATATCCTCAATCGGGAGGCCATCGAGGCCCTTCGCAAGAATCGGGAGAATCCCGACATCATCACCGACATTGTCGCGAGAGCCCTCGACCTGGCCGAGGAAGATGGTCGCCTGTCTCCACCGTCTACCGCCACGAACCTGCGCACTTTGGCCGCGCTGGTCAGGAAGAACGAAGACGGGTGGAGGTGGTGCGGCGGGCTCTACCGGCGCGCGCTGGAGATCGACGAAGTAGCTCTGGGTCCCGATCACCCCGATGTGGCAACAGACCTGTACAGTCTGGCAGTCTGCCTGCACAACGAGGACTGTTTGACGGATGCAGAGCCCCTATACAATCGTTGTCTGGCAATACAAGAGAAAGCGTTGGGGCCAAACCATCCTGATGTGGCCGCCACCTTGATCGCCCTGGCCGAACTCCACAGACTCACAGGCAGACCCCTGAGATCCATCGCGCTTTACGAGCGTGCGCTGGCGATCACGGAGACGGCGCGGGGGCCGGCTCATCCTACTGTGGCCGCAATTCTGACCGAACTGGCCGAACTCCATTCTTTTCAGCGCCAGTTCGCGCGATCTGAACTGCTCTACCGGCGCGCACAGACAATATACGAGAAGGCCTGGGGGTGGGAACATGTGACTGACAAGTGCTTGAACGGTCTGGCCATGACGTACGTCCTGCAGCAGCGCCATGCGGAAGCTGAGCCGCTATGTAAGCGCGTAGTCGCAAGGTTCGAGAAAGCGATGCTGAAGAGTCCGAACGCTCTCGGTGCCCGGCTCGCCCTGGCCTCAAGCCTGCGGAGACTCGCGAGGCTGTATCGAGCAACCAGCCGAGAAGAGGAGGCCGAAAGACTGGAGCAACGGGCGACTCATCTCCGCAAGGCGGCGCGGCGCACGCGGCCCCGTCGCTCTTCCCCGTCAGGTGATTCCCGCCTTCATTGATCCCGTAAAGGTTCGGCAGCGTCTGGGCAAGCTAATTGACGTGTCGGGTTCTGCATCCTCGCTGACGATCATCGGCTCGGCGCCAAGGCACTGAAGAAATTCAAAGACGGATCGCATTGGCACTCACGAAAGCGCAAACTGTGGGTTACGGCCGAATGAATACCCGCAAGAAGCAACAGTAACGAAGGAGCCCTTCGCAATGGTCAAGTTCGTGATGTGCATATGCCGCCACCCGGATATGTCCAGAGCGCAGTTTCAGGACTACTGGCTCAACCAGCATGCACCTCTCTTCCAGAAACTTGCCGACACCTTCAAGGCAAAGAGATACGTACAGGACCATACGATCGATACGCGGCTCAATGACGACATCCGCGCATCAAGAGGGATGGCGCAGGAATACGACGGGGTCGCTGAAGTCTGGTTCGAGTCCGAAGCAGCGCTGATCGAGGCGATGAGCTCGCCGGAGGGTCAGAAGGCCAGCGCCCTGCTCGCCGAGGATGAATCCAAGTTTATCGATCATGCCGGGTCGACGGCGTTCATTGCCGTGGAGCACGTGTTTTGAGCCTCCTCACAGCACCTTCCGCACCATCCCCAGCACGCCGTGCTTCACCGCCGAACGGTGCGCGCTGCCGCCTGATTTCGCGGCGAGCACCTCGTCGCGGTGCTCCAGGTACCACTCGTAGCTCTCGATGAACATCTCGGTGTTCGAGCGCGTCGGCTGCCAGCTCAGCTCCTCTTTCGCCTTGGAGATGTCGAAGTACAGGCTGCGCCCGTACATCAGGCTGTGGTAGGGGCCCAGCGGCGACAGGCCCAGCGCGCTGGTCAGCTTCATGCCCAGGACCGCCGGCGTCATCGGTACGCTGCGGACCTTCGAGCCCGTGTTCGCGTGGTGGCAGAGGTCCTCGAGCACCTCGCGCATCGTGTTGTACCGGTCGGTGCCGCAGTTGTAGATCGTGGCCCCGGGACGCTCGCCGGCAAGGATGCAGGCGTCGGCGAGGTCTTCGGCGTGGACGAACTGGTAGACGTTGTCGCCCTTGCCGAAAACCGGCACGTTGTCGCCGCTGCGAATCCACTCGAACAGGATCTGGAAGATGCCGAGGCGGCCGTGCCCCATGATCGTGCGCGGGCGGATGATGGTGACGTCGACGCCATGCTCGTCGGCATACTCGCGACAGAGAAGCTCACCGTCGTACTTCGCGCGCCCGTAGGCCTCCATCGGGGTCGGCGGGGTCTGCTCCGTCACCGGGTTGTCCCTGGGCACGCCGAACACCGCCGACGACGACGTGTAGATCACCTTGCGCACGCCGGTGTGCCGCGCCGCTTCCAGGACGTTGCGTGTGCCGCCGCGGTTGACCGAGTCGAACAGGTGGCGATCCTTGGCCAGCGGAACCTGCGCGACGTTGTGATGGACGACCTCGACGCCATCGAAGGCGGATTTCACCGCATCGAGGTCGCGGATGTCCGCCTTGATCGTTTCGATCTCGCCGGTCGGCTCGTCGAGCCGGTTCACGTCGAACACGCGCACCCGGTCGCCGCGCCGCTGCAGCTTGCCGGCGAGCATGCTTCCGAAGAACCCGGCGCCGCCGGTAACGAGGACGTTCATGCCCCCCCCCCAACCCCCCCTTGGAAAGGGGGGGAGCCGGAAGGCAGTTCCCCCTGGAGAGGAGGGGAGCCGGAAGGGATTGCGGGCGGCTTCATATCGCGAGCCCCTGGTCCAGGCACCACTGGATGCTGCGGCGCATCCCTTCCTCCAGCTCGATCCGCGGCTGGTAGCCAAGCTCCGCCCGGGCGCGGTCGACAGTGCAGGCGATGGTCTGGTTCATCTCCGACAGGACGTGGATCTTCTGGTGGTAGAGGCCCGTCGCCTGCAGGCACCGATCGACGACGCGCGCGACGTCGCCTGCGAAGCCGGGCAGTCTCATCCGCTTGCCCACGACGTCGAAGCCGAACTCTTCGGCGAGCAGGCGCTCGACGGTGTCGACGATCTCGTTCATCGAGTAGGGGCGCTCGTCGGCGATCCAGTACGTGCGGCCGGCGGCCGCCGGGACGACGGCGGCGAGCGCCAGGCCCTGCGACAGGTTGTCGACGTAGCTCATCGACCTGCGGTTCCTGCCCGATCCGACGATCGGCGCCTTGCCTTCGCGGATCATCGTGAAGAAGAGCGTCTGCCGCGGTGGCTGGTTCGGGCCGTAGAACCACGGGGCGCGGATCGTCGCCGTCTCGAGCGAGCCGGCCTCCGAGAAACCCTGAATGACGTGCTCCATCCGCATCTTCGAGCGGCCGTAGTGCATGTACGGGTTGTAGGGCGAGTCCTCGTCGAACTGGTGGTCGACGTGCGGGTTGCACCCGATCGGCGAGTTGGACGACATGATCACCGCGCGGCGGGCGCCGGCCGCGGTCGCGGCGTCGAGGAGGTTGCGCGTGCCGTCGACGTTGATGTCGTAGAACTCGCGCACGCGGCCCGGGTGGATGATGCCGGCGGTGTGCACGAGCACGCCGTCCGCCGCGCCGTCCAGAAGCGAGCGGCAGTCCTCGGGCTTTCGGATGTCCCCTTCGACGATCTGGATGCGGTCCCCCAATGCCCGCAGTAGAGCCGCGTCCTGACCCGGCAGGACCAGGCAGCGGATCTTCGACGGCGCCAGCGCGTTCAGCGTGGGATGCTCCCACGCGCCGCCGGCCAGAAGCTCGACGAAGCGGCTGCCGAGCCATCCTGCGGCGCCGGTGACGACGTAGACGTTGTCGCTCATGGGTCAGAGATCAGAAGGCAGAAGGCAGAAGTCAGACGGCCGGGGCAGGATTCGGTTGAAGACGCCATCCTCTAAAGCGCGTCCAGGTACCGCAGGGTGTTCCTCCGGGCCAGCGCCATGACGGTGCCCTGGGGGTTCACGCCCGGCGGTCCGGGGATGATACTCGCATCCGCAACGTGCAACCGGTCGGCCGCGCGCACGCGGCCGTAGCTGTCGACCGGGCAGTGCCCGAGGCGCTCGCCCATCGGGCAGGACGAGAACAGGTGAATGGTCATGACGTTGGTGCGGTCGACCGGTAGCTGCGCCGGCCATCGGTCGAGCTGATCCGGGCCCGTCAGGCCCGCGCCGCCTGCGAAGCTCGGGTAGCACGCGCGGGCGCCGGCCTCGAACAGGACCCGGGCCAGCCGGTTCAGTCCCTCCGCGAGGTCGGTCATCGCCGCGTCCGAGAGACGGTAGCGCACCAGCGGATCCCGCAGGCCGGGGATCGTCCGAATGCGCCCGCGGCCACCGCCGCGGATCATGGCGTAATAGATCGCCGAGTGGTGCCATTGCTCGTCGATCGCGTCGGCGTCGGCCGCATGGTCGAGCATGGTCAACGCAAGGAAGGGTCGCGCGCTGATCGAGCAGCCGAAGCTCATGCGCGGCGCGAACTGCTTGACCTGGTGCACGGGCACGCCCATGCCGGGGTCGTTGACCGTGTCGTCGAAGCGCGCGAGCAGCTTGACCGTCGGGTGCATCTGCAAGTCGTCGCCGACCGCCTCGCGGATGCCGCTGCGTCGCAGCAGGGCCGGTGTCTGAACGGCGCCGGCCGCGAGGAACAGGTGCTCGGCGCGAATGAGAATCGAGCCGCGCTTCTGCTGATGGGCACGCACCTCCCATCCTCTGCCCGCGCGGACGATTCGATGGGCCCGTGTATTCGGCAGGAGCCTGCATCCCGCGTCGAGCGCCCGCGGGACGTACGATTCGGTCATCGATTTGCGCCGGCCGCGCGGGTCGCGCTCGTAACTGAACCAGCGCGGGACCTCCACGCAGTTCCAGCCCAGGCGCTGCGATCCTTCGGACAGCTTCAGCGACGCGGGCGGCAGCGTGCCGCGATGCGTCTGCACCTCGAGATCGCGTTCGACGGCCTCGAAGTGCGGCGTGAGATCGGCTTCGTCCAGATCGCGGATCCCGAACTGCTGCCGCCAGCGCGCCAGGATGTCCGGGGGAGTGCGGTGGTAGAGACCGCTGTTGATCTCGCTGCCGCCGCCGACGCAGCGTCCTTCGACGTAGGCGACGTTCGGCTTGCCCATCGCGACCGTGAGCCCGCCGGCCCGGTACTTCTGCTCCATCTCGAGCACGCTGAAATCGGGGCACGAGTCCTGCGGGTGGTAGGCGCCTTCCTCGATCAGCATCACGTCGCGGCCGTGCTCGGCGAGCAGGCAGGCGGTGATCGCGCCGCCCGGCCCGGAGCCGACGACGACGTGCGCCGCTTCGACGCGGGCGCCCGGCTCGGCCAGGACGCGTTCCGACCGGTTCGTCGTCATGTCGTGGCGCCGGGCGCCTCGGCGCGGCGCGCGTGGATGGAAAGGATGACGAGGCTTTCGTAGAAGCGGATGAGGTCGCGGCACGGACCCACCGGCGCCGCCCGCCATCGGCCGACGATGCGCGCGCGGCAGGACGGCGACAGCCGGTGAAAGAGCGATCCGGACGGCAGCGCCGCGACAGCGAAGCCGAGCGTCGCCGCGAGGATCGGCAACCGCAGCGGCTCGGACATCCGGCCGTACTGGGCGCGGACGAAGCGGACGACGTCGTTGTAGGGCGGTCGCAGCACGTCGAAGTCGCGCGCGTGTTCGGTCGCCAGGCTGTAGCACAGGGCGGAGACGGTGCGGTCGAACAGGCGCCGGATCAACTCGTCCCTCCCGCCAGGAGGACACGGTCAGGAGCGCGCGAGGTGGCGGGCGCGTCGGACGCCGGGGTGCCGGTCGTCGCGATCCAGACCAGCGCGGCGGCGAGCACGGCGATGAACCACGTGGTCCGGTCGCGCAGGGCGAACACGACCGGATCGTCGTGAAGCTGGCCGCGGTGCGACAGGATCCAGACCCGGCACAGCCAGTAGAGCAGCAGCGGGCAGAGCAGCCACAGGATCATGGGCGCCGAGTAAAGCTCCGTGATGCGGTCGCTGCCGACGTACAGGGCCAGCACGAGGACGCAGATGAACCCGCTGGCGATGCCGAACACGGGAACCAGGTCCAGGTCCGAGAGGATGTAGCCGCGACGGCCCAGGACCGGCTTGTCGTCCCCGTCGGCGTCCTGCCGGTCCTGCAGCTTCAGAAGCTCGACGTGGCGCTTCGCGAAGGCGAGGCTCAGGAACAGGAACATCGTGAACGCGAGCAGCCACGGCGAGAACTCGATGTCCGACGCGACGTGCCCCGCGATCACGCGGAACGTGTAGAAGCCCGCGAGCACGAACGCGTCCAGCAGCACCTTGCGCTTGAGATGCAGGCTGTACCAGAGGCTGACCAGCAGGTAGATGACCAGGACGCAGGTCGCGGTGAACCCGATGAAAGCACCGAGTGCGAGGCCCGCGATCAGCAGCGCCGGCAGCAGCCCGTGCCGCCACGACGCCGGCGCCGCGCCGGAGGCGAACGGTCGGTTCTTCTTCGTGGGATGGTTCCGGTCGGCCTCGAGATCGAGCAGGTCGTTGCACACGTAGCCCGCGGAGGCGAAGCAGCAGAAGCCGAGGAACATGAGCAGCGCGGGCCTGAGGTGCGCGTCCCACGACATCAGCGTGTGCGACGTGATCAGCGGCAGAAAGATGAGAACGTTCTTGACCCACTGGTGGACCCGGACCACCTTCATCAGCAGACGGATCCGGCCGGTCACGGACGTGGTCGGCTCGATCATGGAGGGATTGTAGGGAAATTATCATTTCCAATTTTTGATTTTTGATCGGTGCGCAGAGATCATGCAGCCGATGATGGGGTTTGCGACGCTGGCGCTTCGACTCGGGGCGGTGTATTGCTTCGTGATGGCGCTGCCGGGTGTGGCGCGCGTCACCATGGCGCCGCTGATGCTGCTTTCGCTGGCGCTCGGCGAATCCGGATCGATAGGCGAACTGGGCTGGGGCGTCGCCACGGTACTCGTTTCGATCGTCGATCCGGTGGTTTTCATCGTCGCGGGGCTGCTCCTGCTTGTCTTTTCGCAGCCGTGGGGAAGACGCCTGTCGGCGGGTCTGCCCGATTCGTCAGTGTCCAGCGCATCGTCGGCCGACTTTGCCGGCATCGCCTTCGCGGCGGTCGGCGTCCTCGTCTTCGCCCTGGCCGTACCCGGCGTGTTCAACCGGGTCGTATACCTGATCTCGCTGTCGAGCATGGACGCGACGACGATTCCGGGCCTCGCGCGGGAGATGAGCCAGGCACGGACCGGCCTGGTCGGCGCCGTGCTGCAGTTGATCCTGGGCGCAGGGCTGTTCTTCGGGGCGCGCCGACTGGCCGCGTTCTGGCGATTCCTGCGAACCGCGGGGACGCCTCGGCGGTAGACGTCGCGAGATCGGTTACGCGCTAATCCTGACCTGGCTCCCACACGCTGAAGGTCGCCGGGTCCGCGCCTGACTCGTGGATCTCCCACATCGTCAGGAACGCGCGTTCGAGGTTGCGCACGAAGCGGTCCGTGTCGAACAGGGGCGAGGCCGTGCGCTGACGTGCGAGCTTGGCGCGCAGGTTCGCAAGCCCGTCCTGTGACGTGGCGAGGTCGACAGCGCGCTCTTCATAAGCATCGAGATCGTCGACGATCAGCTCGTCGAATCCGAGCGCCCTCAGGAGACTTGCCGCGACGCGCGACGTGAAGGTGTCGCGCGGGCAGGTGAGCAGCGGCAGCCCCGCCCAGAGCGCGTCGACGGCGGTGCCGTGTCCCCCGTGGGTGAGCGTATCGAGAAACAGGTCCGCGCAGCGGTGCCGCGCCAGGTGGTCGGGCATCGATCCGACGCGGTCGGCGAACACCAGCCGCTCCGTCGCGACGTGGCGCCGATCCGCCTCCCGCCGCAGGTTCTCCCGCGCTGCCGGATCGTCGGCGCGCTGCCAGAGCACGCTGCCTGGAACACGCCCGAGAATGCGCATCCAGACGTCGTACAGGTCGGGCTCGATCTTGTCGCAGCTGTTGAACGAGCAGAAGACGACGCTCGCGTCGGGCAGGCCGCAGGCGGCGCGGTCCGGGCCCGGGTCGGCGATCGGCTGTCCGCCGCCGGTCGGCAGATAGCAGTGCGGCAGGTAGACGAGGCGCTCGCGGAAATGCGCTTCGTGGCCGGGCGGGGTCGCGACGCGGTCCGTCAGGAAGTAGTCGATGAAGTCCGCGCCCGTCGTCGCCGGGTACATGTAGCTGACCTGCACCGGCGCGGGGTGGAGCGCGGCGATGTGCGGCCGGCCGCCCGGCATGTACGGGTTGATGTCGACCAGCACGTGGATTCCGCTCTCGGCGATGCGGTCCGCTGCGGCCGACGGCGACAGGTCCCGCAGCGGCAGGAACCGCTCGCAGTGATCGACGATGCGCCGACGGATCGCGCTGCCGTCGTCCTTCGAGTAGTCAAGGGCCACGATCTCGAGCCGATCGCGGTCGAACCGCTCGAACAGCCCCTGCATCAGGTGACCGACGACGTTATGCAGAAGCTCGTGGGACAGAAAGCCGACGCGCAGCCGTTCACCCGTGTCCCGTCGTGGCGCCGGGCGCGACGGAACGCCGTCGGGCGCCGCCTGGCGCGCCACCTGGCGCGCGTGCTGCTCCGCGATGGCCCGCCGCTGGGTGCCGCTGGTCGGAAAGCGACAGCTCGAAAGCGGCCAGATCGGGCTCGCCTCGCCTTCGGCCAGGAGGCGATCGGTCGCGGCGAGCAGACGGTCGAGTTGGTCGGGCCGGCCGGACCAGTCGCAGATGTGCCGGCGGGCGTTCTCGAGCGCGGAGATCATCGAGACGTCTTCGGGGGCCAGTGCCGCCGCACGGTGGTACGCCTCGACGGATCGGGCGCCGTCGCGGTTCCGCTCCATCAGGGCGCCCAGGTCATGCCAGGCCTGCACGTAGTCGGGGTCGATCTCGAGCGCGGCGCGCAGGTGCCGTTCGGCCGCCTCGGGCTGGTCCTGCTCGGCCAGCGTGTTGCCCAGGTTCAGGTGAGCCTGGGCGTACCGGGGACGCAGCTTCAGGGCGCGCCGAAGGCACTCGACGGCCTCTGCGTGTCGGTACCGGGCCTTGAGCACGACGCCCAGCGCGTTGCAGGCCGGCGCGTAGTCCGGCTGCGCGTGGAGCGCCCGCCGAAAGCATGCCTCGGCATCGTCGAGCCGGTCGAGCTGTCTCAGCACGCCACCCAGGTTGTGATGGGCTCGGGCGTAGTCCGATCTCAGCTCGAGCGCCTCGAGAAACGCCGCGCGGGCCGCCTCGAGTTCGCCCCGGTCCTGCAGCGCCAACCCCAGGTTGTTCCGCGGCGCGGGGTGGTCAGGGGCCAGCCTGACGGCCGCGCGGGCGGCGTCAACGGCGGGCTCCAGTCGACCGGCGCGGCGGAAGACCTCGGAGGCATGGGCCTGGTACTCGGGGTTTCCAGGCTCGATCTGCAGGGCATGGGCCATCTGGTCGGCGGCCTCGTCGTGGTCGCCCCGACGGTGGGCGAGCATGGCCGGCAGATACCACGCCGCCGCCATGCCCGGGTGCTGCGCCCGGGTATCCAGGCACAGCCGTTCAGCCTCGTCGAGACGGCCTTGCTGGATCAGGGACTGAGCTCGGCGGATCAGGTCGGACATGGCGTATCAGGCGGCAGAACGCGGTGGGAGCGGCTCCTGGGCGGGCCGCAAGCATGTGCAGCGGGGGTGCCTTCAAGACTACCCCATCTTCACGCAGGGATCCGCCCGGCAGGCGCTGCGCGGCGGCCCGAAAGAGTGGATTATGGGGCTGTAAACTCGTAAATAGATGAAAATAATGAGCTTATAATTACAGATTTGACCTTGATATTCGTGCATGATATCCTGTCCGTCATCATGCCCACCACCACCTCCTCCCGCCGTAAAACCAAGACGAAGAGCACCGGCAGTCGATTGAGCAAATCCGGTGCCAGCACGATTCGAGCGGTCAAGTCGGCGCAGAAGGTGGCGGCACCGAAGATCTCGCCGTCCTCGATCACGAACTACACCACCGCCCAGCGATGGCTCAACAGCCACGTCGATTTCGAGCGGATGCGCGTGGTTCCGTACAACAACCGAACATTCAGTCTCGAGCGGATGAGGAAGCTGCTCGGGGCGCTCGGCAATCCGCACCAGCAGCTCAAGTGCGTGCACGTCGCCGGCACCAAGGGCAAGGGCTCGACCTGCGCCATGCTCGCGAGCATGCTCCAGGTGTGCGGCTACACCGTCGGGCTCTACTCGAGCCCGCACCTGGTCGATGTCTGCGAGCGGATCGCGATCGACGGGCAGAGCATCAGCCATTCGGCCATCGCCGAGCTGTTCAAGCTGATCGCGACGAAGCAGCGCGTGCTCGGCGACAACCGCCCCAGCCACTTCGAGATCCTGACGGCGGCCGCCCTGCGGCATTTCGCCGACCAGGCGGTCGACGTCGTGGTGCTGGAGACCGGGCTCGGCGGGCGGCTCGACGCGACGAACGTGGTGACGCCGCTGGTGACCGGGATGACTCACATCAGCCTCGATCACATGAACATCCTCGGCAACGATGTCGAGACGATCGCCCGCGAGAAGGCCGGGATCTTCAAGAAGGGCGTCTCCGCGATCAGCATCAGCCAGGACACGCCGGTCTCCCGGGTGCTGAACCAGGTCGCCGAGGAGACGGGCGCGAAGCTCGAGTTCACTGGCAAGGAGATCGAGTTCAGCTACCGCTTCGAGGCGACGCGCGATCTCGGGCCGCACACGCGCATCTGCGTGTCGACGCCGACCAGCCGGTGGGACCACCTCGCGGTCCCGCTGCGCGGCGAGCATCAGGCGCACAACTGCTGCCTGGCCCTGGCGATCCTCGACAAGCTGAAGGGACACGGCTTCAGTATTCCCGAGGATCGCGTCGTCGCGGGTCTCGCGGCCACGAAGCTGCCCGGTCGGATGGAGCAGGTGTGGGACGAGCCGCGGGTGCTGATCGACGGCGCGCACAACGCGGCGTCCATCACGGCGCTGATCCGCGCGCTCGGCGCCCACATCACCTACGACTCGCTGGTGCTCATCTTCGGCTGCGGCCAGGACAAGGACGCGCACGGGATGCTCAAGCAGATCGCGCTCGGCGCGGACAAGGTCATCTTCACCGCGGCGCGCTCGAACCCGAGGGCGACCCCGCCCGACGAGCTGATGCGCATGTTCGCCGAGCACTCCCCGAAAATGGCGCAGGAGACGCCGAACCTTGCCGCGGCCCTCCAGGTGGCGGGCCGCGCGGTCAGCCGCGAGGACCTCGTCGTCGTCACCGGCAGCTTCTACCTCGCCGGCGAAGCGCGCAAGTACTTCATCGACAAGGCCGCCAAGCGCAGACGCTGAACTCCCGGCCATGCTTCGCATCGGCGACGTCCAGCTCGATTCTCCTCTCCTGCTGGCGCCCATCGCGCGCTACTGCGATCTGCCGTTCCGGCTCGTGGTGCGCCGCATCAACGGTCCGCCGGAAGGCGGACTGGGTCTGGCATGCACCGAGCTTCTGAGCTCCCACGCCGTCGTCCGCGAGAACGAGCGGTCGCTGGAGCTGGCCAAGTCGTGCGAGGACGACCGGCCG
Organism: Phycisphaeraceae bacterium; assembly: GCA_002686995.1. Taxonomy (GTDB): domain Bacteria; phylum Planctomycetota; class Phycisphaerae; order Phycisphaerales; family Phycisphaeraceae; genus NYZC01. The sequence continues at coordinate 18,425 of NYZC01000261.1, forward strand.
CTCTGCATGCAGCTGTACGGTGCGGACGCGGACATCCTGGCTGAATCGGCAAGATGGGCCGAGGCGCGCGGCGCGGCGGTCATCGACATCAACATGGGTTGCCCTGTCGACAAGGTCACCAAGCGCAACGGCGGATCGAAGCTGCTGTGCGATCCGTCGGGCACGGTCGCACTGGCGCGGCGCGTCGTCGAGAGCGTGAAGGTGCCCGTGACGGCGAAGATCAGGATGGGCTGGGATGACGGCTCGCTGATCACGCGGACGCTGCCGCCGGCGCTGGCCGATGCGGGCATCGCTTCGGTCACCGTGCATGGCCGGACGACCGAGCAGAAGTTCAGGCCGAGCGTGCGGCTCGAGGGGATCGCCGACGTCGTCGAGGCGTTGGCCCGGCGCCATCCGAACGTGCCCGTCATCGGTAACGGCGACGTCCGTACGCCCGAGGACGCGCGGAAGATGATCGCGGTCACGGGCTGTCACGGCGTCATGATAGGCCGGGGCGCGCTTTCTACGCCCTGGATCTTTCGCGAGACCGCGGCGCTGCTGCGCGGCGGGCGAACGCTGCCCCCGATACCGCGGCCTCAGCGCGTCGCCATGGTGATGGAGCATTTCGATCTGCTGTGCCGGTACAAGGGCGAGCGCAGGGCCGTCCACGGCATGCGCCAGCGCATCACCTGGTACTCGCCCCATCTTCAGCCATGGCCGGGCCTGCGTCGTCACGTGCGGAAGATCGAGACGGCATCTGAGTTTTACGACTTCCTCGCCGGCGCGATGGCGTCGGTGAGCACGGACCCGCACGCAGCGATCGCGGCGTAAGAACGCGGTCCCCGCGCGCGTCCGAAATGAAAAATAACGATTGGCTTAACGACGAATAGCTTAATGGCTGCTTAATGGCTGCTTAATGGCTGCTCAATGGCTGCTCAATGGCGGTTGGGGCGCCAGACCGGAATCGGAAACGATCGACTGCCCACGTAGCGGCCCGGCCACAGTCCGGTCCGGTTGCCCTTGATCACGCCGAGCAGCTTCAGCATTCCGCGTTCATCCTCGATCAGCAGCGCCCCACCCGAGTCATGGCTGTTGGGTACGCCGGCGTCCGTGGTGACGTAGTTGATGCGTCGCCATTTGCGCGTGCGGCTGTTGTATTGCCAGTTGCGCTTCTCGTTGGCGAACTGCATGATGAAGACGAGGTTGCGTGGATGCGTCTCGCTGAGAAGCGGCCGGCGGTCCTGTGTTTCCCTCGCTTCGTCCGTACGCGCCAGGAGATTGCGACCGACGAGCAGGCGGCGCCGGGGCACCGGCGCGCCGAGCCATCGAGACTCGGAGCCCCACGCGGCGACGAAGCCCGGCTCGCGAATGATCCTGACGCGACGGGTGTCGACGGGGATCGGATCGATGTGCGTGACCGGCGCGACGAGGATGCCCATCGCAAGGTCCTCGCCGTGAGGCGCCATGACCCATTTCACCACCGGCGCGAGATGGTAAGAGTCGGGGCCGGCCTGGCGGCTGCCGACCGACCCGGTTACGTGCCGACGGAAGCGGACTGCGAACTCGTAGGGGCGCGCCGGACGCTTGTCGGGAAGATTGTGACGCACGGTCAGGATCGTGTCGGGCGCGATCAGCGTCGCGGCGCCGAACCAGTTGTGGGCATCCTCCGGACTGCGGTCGGGGCCGGCGCGGAGCCAGTCCGTGCGGCTGAACGCGCCGACGGCGTCGAAGCGCGTATCGTCGGCGGCAGGCTCGAAGCCGTTGACGATGGCGGACGCCGGTGCGGCGCTGCCGGCGATCCAGGCCGCGAGGGCGATCGCGATCCCGGCACGGCGCAGGCGCAGATGAGTTCCCGTCTCGATTGCGGGCCTCGGATTCACGGGCTCCACCTCGAAAAAAGGGCGCCACGGGAGGCTTTACTGTCCGTGCGGCGTTCCCGCGACGCCCGAATTCGGTCCTCGGTTAATTGTTGCACGGTGAGGTGGCGCGTCAAGGCGGGGGATGGTCCCAATCCTGTTCGGGGTGCATGACGGCTGACGCGGGCATGATTCAGATTGCTCCAGAGGATTGGGTGGCCAGCCACCCACTCTGCGAACGATTCCCAAGGGACCCGCGACAGCGGTCATGCACCTTCCTGTTCGGCACGGAAATTCGCTTGGAAATCCAACTGCAACGTCCGCGTCCTTGGAAGTTCGATTTGCGTTGCCGAGCCGGGTCGTCCCCGACCCGGAGTCGGCAACGCCCTCCGGGCCGAGACGGCCCGGCTCGGTGAGGCGATCTCGATGAACGCACCGCGAATGCCGTGCCGAACAGGATTGGAATTGTCCTCCGCTCCGTGAGGCGGGATGATCGGCCTGATGGCTTCGGGTCCCCTTCATGTCCTGATCGTGGCCGCGGGGAGCGTCGGAGACGTCTATCCCTGCGTCGGCATCGGCTGTGCGCTGCGAAGGCGTGGCCATCGCGTGACGGTGATCGCCAACCCGTGGTACGAGCGGCTCGTGCGCCGCGCCGGCCTCGACTTTGCGCCGGTCGGCACGGCCGAGGCGCAGCAGGAGATGCTCTCCCACCCACGCGCCTGGCATCCGCGCAGCGGATGGAAGGTCTGGATGCGGATGGCCGCCCGCGCGCCGATGCGCGAGGTCTACGGAGCGATCGAGGATCGGTACGAGCGGGGCCGTACGGTCGTTGCCGCGTCCTGGGCCGGGCTCGGCGCGCGGATCGCGCAGGAGCGCCTTGGCGTGCCCCTGGTCTCGCTGCATCTCGAGCCGGACAAGCTTCGCAGCGTGCACCGGTCATCGGTCATGCCGGCGCCGCTGGTCATGGCCGACTTCGTGCCGAAGCTCGCGAAGCGCTGGCAGTACTGGCTCGTCGACGTCGCGGTGGTGGACCGCGTGCTGGCGCCGCGCCTCAACCGGTTCCGCGCCGAGCTCGGCCTCCGGCCAGTGCGTCGCGTCATCGATGCCTGGTGGCACTCGCCGCAGCGGATCGTCGGACTCTTTCCGTCGTGGTGGGGGCCGGTCCAGCCGGACTGGCCGGACCAGGTCCGCCTGGCCGGCTTCCCGTTCTGGGACGACGACGAGGCTCCAGCGGCCGGCGAGATCGAGCAGTTTCTCGCCGACGGCCCCCCGCCGGTCGTCTTCACGCCGGGCGCGGTGAATCGCGACGCCGGAGGCTTTTTCCGGGCGGCGGTCGAGGCCTGCCGGATCGTCGGCTGCCGCGGCCTGATGCTGACGCGAAGCGCCGACCAGCTGCCGCGCGACCTGCCGACGGGCGTGAGGCATTTCGAGTACCTGAGGTTCAGCGAGATGCTGCCGCGCGTCGCCGCGGTGGTCCATCACGCGGGCATCGGAACCGCCGCACAGTGTCTCCGGGCGGGCGTACCCCAGCTCGTCACGCCGTTCATGCATTTCCACCGCGACACCGCCCGTCGCCTCAGGCGGCTCGGTGTCGGCCGCGAGATCGGGCCGGGTCGGATCAAGGGGCGGGTGATGGCGGACCGGCTGGGCTCGTTGCTGGCGTCAGATGGGGTCCGGAATCGTTGCCGTGATTTTGCGGGGCAATGTGACGGTGGCGGCATCGAGCGGGCCTGCTCGCTGATCGAGGACCTGGCGGGGCGAGACGGGGAGGAATCCTCGATTTAGAACGGGTCCAGCAAAGAGATCGCTGACTCATTAGAATGGCCGCCCCCAGAGGGAGGACCCAGGAGGGAAGAAGAGGGTCCGGAGGGTCAGAGCAATCGATTGGAATCGCCGCCCCGGTCGCCGGGCAGGCGGCCGGATTCACCGTGGCCCGAAAAGGCCGGGACCTGCAGTTCATGAACGTACTCGTGCTCGGTGGCGGTGGCTTCATCGGATCGCACCTCGTCGACGGTCTTCTGCGCCGCGGCGGGTACGACGTCGTCGCCTATGACCTCTACCGGGAGAAGCTCGAGGAATCGATCGGGCACGAACGGCTCCGTTACGTGGCGGGCGACATCCGCAGCGACCACGAGCGCGTCGAGCGGCTGGTGGCCGAGTCGGATCTCGTGATCGATCTCATTGCGCACGCGAACCCGTCGCTCTATGTCTCCAACCCTCTGGACGTCGTGCGTCTGAATTTCGACGAGAACCTGAAGGTCGTGGAGTACTGCGTCGAGCACGGCCGGCGCCTGATCCAGTTCTCCACCTGCGAGGTCTACGGCAAGACCGTGGCTCCGCTGATCGGTCCGGAAGCGGTCGTCTCGGAAGAGGACGCGGCCCGCTACGCGGTTTTCTCGGAGGACACGTCGCACCTGATCCTCGGACCGGTCGGTAAGCACCGCTGGATCTACAGTTGCGCGAAGCAGTTGCTCGAAAGGCTCGTGCATGCGTACGGCCTCGAGGACCGGCTCGACTACACCATCATTCGGCCTTTCAACTTTATCGGACCCCGAATCGATTACCTGCCCTCGGAGCAGGACGGCAACCCGCGCGTCTTCTCCCACTTCCTGCAGGCGCTCAAGGACGGGACGCGAATGAAGCTTGTCGATGGCGGCGGGCAGCGACGTGCCTATACATTGATCGATGATGCGATCGAGTGCATCGCGCGCATCGTAGGGAGGCCGGACGCGTGCCGTCGCGAGATTTTCAATATAGGTAGCCCTGACAATGAGTTATCGATCAGGGAGCTCGCGGCCAGAATGATCGAAATCTACCGGCGTCGCTGGTGGGACGGCGTCGGTCGCCTCCCGACGACCGAGACGGTCAGCGGCGATGCGTTCTACGGTGAGGGTTACGACGACTCCGATCGAAGGATTCCGGATATTACCAAGGCCAGGACGTTGCTCGGCTGGGAGCCCCGTTTCGGTATTGACGAGGTGCTCGAGCGGAGCATGGCCTACTGGTTCGAAGAGCCGCTGGAGCGCGGCCTTGTGGAAAAGCCCGTATTGACGGGAGCCTAGGTAGTGGACCCGGGTTGACAGGGTTATCCTTGGTCCCTAGATTCTGCGGCTCGCCTGCTGATTAACGCAGTGGTCACAAACCTGCTCGGTGCAGGAAAACGTGCCCCGTGAACAACGGAACTGTTTGGGTAGGAGACCTTCACGATGAACACCAGACTGGTGATGAAATCCCTTTTAATGCTGCTCGTGTCGGCACAGCTCGTCATGACGGGCTGTCTGTCCGAGGAGTCGCGGGCACGGTGGAACGCACGTCAGGCGAAGCCGGCCCCGGCTCCCGCGCCGCGGATCGGCAACTCCGCTTCGATGTCCTTCCCGTCCGCCGTGCTGAGCGGTGCCGGTGAGAAGGACTGCTGCGCGAAGGTCGTGCTCGAGAAGAGCGGCCCGAGCGAGGTCATGGTCGGCGAGGAGTTCGAGTACACCGTCAAGGCCGTCAACCGCGGCAATGTCGAGGTGCGTGACGTCGTCATCACCGACGTGCTGCCGGGCAACTTCAGCATGAGCAGCTCGTCGCCGGCGGCGTCCGGCAACGCGGGCGGGAAGACCATGTGGAACATGGGCAACCTTTCTCCTGGTGAGAGCGCCACGCTCGTCATCAAGGGCAAGGCGGCCGGCGCCGGCAAGCTCGTGAACTGCACGACGGTCGACTACACGCCGTACATCTGCATCGCCACCAACGTGGTGCAGCCCGCCCTCGAGCTGACCAAGAAGATGACGCCCGAGGTGCTCCTCTGCGAGCCGATCGTGGTCGAGTACACGGTCACCAACTCCGGCACCGGCGCCGTGCGCAACGTCGTCATCAAGGATCAGCTTCCCGACGGTCTCGTGACCCAGAGCGGCAAGAGCACGGTCGTCGCCGACGTGGGCACGCTGCAAGCAGGCGAGAGGAAGGCGTTCAAGTCCACGCTGAAGGCTACCCGAGCCGGCACGTTTGACAACAAGGCCGTGGCCACCGGCGCCGGCGGCCTGACCGACGACGCCACGGCTTCGACGACGGTTCGTGAGCCCGCGCTCAGCATCTCGAAGACCGGTCCCGAGAAGCTGTTCCTGGGCCGCACCGCGACCTACCAGATCAAGGTTTCGAACACGGGTGACGGCGATGCCCGCAACGCGCGGGTCGAGGATCCGATTCCGTCCAACGTGACGTTCGTCAGCGCGAGCGACGGCGGCTCCCTGGTCGGCAACAAGGTCGTCTGGAGTGCCGGCACCCTCAAGCCCGGCGACAGCCGGACCTACAGCCTCAAGGTCAAGGCCGCCTCGGCCGGCAACGTCGTCAACGAAGCGTGCGCCATGGCCGACTGTGCCAAGAAGGTGTGCGACTCGACGAAGATGGTCATCGCCGGCATCCCGGCGATCCTGCTCGAGGTGATCGACATCGATGACCCGATCGAGGTCGGCGCCAACGAGACCTACGTGATCACCGTGACCAACCAGGGTAGCGCACCCGGCACGAACATCAAGATCGTGGCCAGTCTCGAAGACTCCATGCAGTACGTGTCCTCGAGCGGTGACACGGGTGCCGCAAGCCATGCCGGTGGCAAGGTGACGTTCAAGGCGCTGGCCAGCCTGGCCCCGAAGGCCAAGGCGACCTTCAAGGTCGTGGTCAAGGCGGTGTCCGAGGACGACGCTCGCTTCGGCGTGTCGCTCACGAGCGACCAGTTGAGGCGTCCTGTCGAGGAAACCGAATCCACGCACTACTACGAATAAGTCGTAGTTCACGTGGTTCGAGCAGGGTCGTGACGACCCCGCAAGGTAGTAAACAAAGACTGCACGGCGGCCGACCGCCGTGCAGTCTTTTTTAGACGAAACGCGTATCGATTCGAGGAGCAATGCACATGGATGAAACCACTGAAAACATCGAGGCCGCAGGGAATGCGGCGGGCGACGCGGCCGGCGAGGTCGCCGGCGACATGATCGGCGCCGGCGCTGAAATGAGCGATAAGCTCTGGCATCTCGGCGAGACCTACGGCGTGCCGCTGCTCACGGTTCTCGTGATCATCTTCATCGCGCTGATCATCGCCAGCTGGGTGAGTCGCGTCGTGAAGGGAAGCTGCGCGAAGGCGAAGCTCGACGAGACGCTGTCGCGCTTCCTGGCCAAGGTGGCGCGGTGGGCGGTCATGCTCATCGCGGCGCTGTTCTGCCTGGGCAAGTTCGGGATCGACGTCTCGAGCTTCGCGGTCATCCTCGGTGCCGCCGGCCTGGCCATCGGCCTGGCGTTCCAGGGGACGCTCGCCAATATCGCCGCGGGCGTGATGCTGCTCATCTTCCGGCCGTTCAAGGTCGATGACGTCGTGTCGGTCGGCGGCGAGACGGGCAAGGTGAACGAGATCGAGCTGTTCACCACGACGATGGACACGCCGGACAACCGGCGCATCATCATTCCCAACGGTTCGATCTTCGGTTCGACGATCCTGAACATCACGCACCACCCGACGCGGCGCGTCGACGTCGCCGTGGGCGTCGACTACTCCGCCGACATCGACAAGGTGCGGTCAGTGCTGGAGCAGGCGGCGCAGAACGTGCCCGACACGCTGAGCGATCCTGCGCCCGCGATCGTCCTGGTCTGGGGCGTCGTCGGTGGACTGGCAGGTCCGCGTGTGGGCGAACACCTCGGATTACTGGGGCGTGAAGCAGGCGCTGACCCGCTCGGTGAAGATGGCGCTCGACGAGGCCGGCATCGGCATCCCGTTCCCGCAGATGGACGTGCATGTCGACGGCGTCGGCAGCGCCTGACGCGGAAACGAAGCGACACGAATTCAAGGGCGCAGGGCTTCGGGCTCTGCGCCCTTTCTGTTGCGCGCTGACGCCGGCTGACGACCACGGCTCGCCAGACACCTGCGAACCGCGCGGCGTAAGCCCGCGGGTCGAATGGCATTGCGACGTGGTTTCCGGACCGGGCCGCCCCCCAAACCCAAGACCCTATACCCCGTCAAACTGGTTCCGGGCGCGAGAATTGATTATCGATTGCCGATTGTCGGTTATCTGTTGATTCGGAGCCATGGCCTCCGAAATAACGGATAACCGACAATCGACAATCGATAATCAATTCCCCGTAACAGTGACGGCTTCCGGTTCGCCCTCCTGGTCACGCCGCGTCGATAATCGACCATATCGTGTCGGTGATCTGCTCGACCGAAAGCATGGCGCCCTCCTCGTCCGTGCAGGCCACCGTTCGCCACGCGCCCTGTTCGTCATGCCGGGCGAGCGCATGGTAAACCTCGCGGACGGCGGCGAGGTAGGTGACGTCGGCCTCGTGCAGATCTGCCTTCTTCGTCGTGTAGGTCCGCCGGCCCTTCCGGTCCACGAGACCGCGGGCGACATCCGCGGGAACGTCCAGCAGGATCTGCAGGTCGGGTTTCGGCAGGTGATAGACGTCGAACTCGACGCGCGCGATCCACTGCGTCAGCGCCGCGCGCTCGTCGGGCGGCACGCGCGCCGCCTGGTAGGCCAGGTTCGATGCCACGTACCGATCCAGCACCACGAGGTCGTGCCCGGCGATCAGGGATTCCAGCTCGTCGCGGCTTTCGAGCCGGTCGCCGGCATAGAGCAGCGCCGCGAACCGGGCAGGCACGGACTGGAGGTCGCCGTAATCGCCGTTGAGGTACGCGCTGATCGACTCGGAAAAATGCGTCTCGCCGTACCGCGGAAACGTGAGTGTCGCGGCTCGCGCGCCGCTTGCGCGGGCCCGATCGATGATCCGCGCGGTCTGGGTGCCCTTGCCGCATCCGTCGATACCTTCTATGGAGACGAGCATGGTTCCGGGTTCCGGGGGCCGGGTGCTTCGGATGGAGATCTGGATGTACAGGGTATGGTATTGATTGTTTGTTGTAAGCTGTGCGGCCATGGCGCGTACCTTTATCGAAAACTTTCGCAAGACGCTCCTGAGTGGCGACGAGCTGGCGACGATCGAGCGTGATCTGTCGTTTCGGCCGGCGGAACGCGTTCGCGCGAAGACGCTGACCGCAGAGCAGATCGAGACGTTCAATCGCGACGGGTTCCTCCGGCCTCTGCCGGCGTTCGACGCGAACCGGATCGCGGAGCTGCGACGCCTCTTCGACGCCGTGCTGGACGAAGCGATGGCCGAGGGCGGTGACAGCTATTCGCTGATCGATCCCCATCTTCGACACGGCTGGATCTACGACCTGATGTTCGAGCCGCGATTCGTCGACCCGATCAAGGATCTGATCGGACCGGACCTGGTGTGCTGGAGCACCCACGCCTTCGTCAAGATTCCGCACGACGAGCGCCATGTGGCATGGCACCAGGACGCCTACTATTGGCCGTTCACGCCGGCGCGCACGGTGACCGTCTGGCTCGCGGTGGACGACGCGGACCACGGGAACGCGTGCATGCAGTTCGTCACCGGCTCGCACCGGCTCGGAAAGGTTCCCCATCGGCTTACGAGGGAGGACGAGAAGAACGTGCTGCGCGTCACGGTCGACGGTATTGAAACCTACGGCCGGATCGCGGACGTGGCGCTGCGCGCCGGCGAGATGTCACTGCACTCGGACATGCTGCTGCACGGCTCCGGACCGAACCGATCCGACCGCAGGCGCTTCGGGATCACGTTCCGCTACGCCGATGCGGACGTGCGGGACCTGCGCGACTGGTCGAAGTTCGGGGTGCTTGTCTGCGGCGAGGACCGGCGCGGCCAGTGGGGCAATCCGCCTCGGCCGGGACAGTGAATTGAGCTATTGGTCATTAGATTCTTCCGGTGTGGCTTCTCGTCACGGCGACGAGAAGTCGAAGGTCCAAGGTCCAAGGTCGAAAGCGGAACCGTCGAAGCCCCACCGCGCCGGCCGGAGTCAGGTTCTTTCGACTTTCGACC
>NYZC01000262.1 GCA_002686995.1 Phycisphaeraceae bacterium
AGGACGCACCCGGGGCGCTGGTTCGCCTACCTGGGCGAGTACGGCAACATGACCGGACCGCCGGTGCGCGCCGACGGGACGGTCGTGCTGAAAGCGCACCCGGCCGTCATGAACGTGGTCGTGATGGGCAAGCGATTCTGCGTGCTGCACGGCATCGACGACCCTGTCTGCCCCAAAAACGCCGAGTACCGCCGGCGCCTGGACGTGTGGCAGAAGGTGGTGAACAACCTGCTGATCTACGAATGGCTCGAGCCCGGGAGCCGGCTCTCCACGCCCCAGACGTGGATCGTCGGCCCGCGCATTCGCTACTACCGCGACCTCGGCGTCGTGCGGGGATACAGCGGTGAGATCCTCGGTCGCAGCCCCGACAACGACATGACCCTCTACATCGTGGCGAAAATGCTCTGGGACGCGGACCAGGATCCCGACGCGCTGATCCAGGAGTACTTCGACCTGTACTTCCAGGAGGCGGCCGAGCCGATGGAGGCGTATTACCGGGCGCTGAACCGGGTCGGCAAGGGGCCGGACCAGCACGGCTACACGCTCAGCTTCGTGGCGTTCACCCCGGAGGTGTTCGAGGAACTGTTCCCGCTGCTCGACCGCGCGGCTGAAGCGGCGCGGCAGGACGTGATCCGGCGCCGGGTCCAGCGTGATCGCCAGGCGCTGGAGGCCTACCAGCTGTTCATGCAGGCGCACGACTGCTGCGCCGACTGGGCGAAGGAGGATACGCCCGAGAACCACGAAGCGGGACGTCGCGCCCTGGCGGAGGCGACCGCGTACCTCGAGCGCATCGCGGACCAGGACATCGTCGCGGAGAGGCCGCTGCAGGGGCGGCTCGACGGCGTGAAGCGCCGCCTCGAGGCGCGCGCCGCGAAGACGGCAGGGAGCGTCGCCCCGGAGTCACCGGCGACCACGCCCGTGAGCGCTCGTGCCTTGCACGGGCAGTCCGTCAGGCTGGATCTCGGCCGAGGCGTCTTCCTGAAACTCGCCCGCATTCCCGCGGGCACGTTCATGATGGGCTCACCGGTTTCCGAGCAGCACCGCGACCACGATGAAGGTCCGCAACGGGAGGTCGCGATCAGCAGGCCGTTCTACATGGGTGTGCACGAAGTCACGCAGCATCAGTACCGGGTCGTCATGGGGAGCCGCCCGAGCCGATTTCGGTCGTTCGCGCCGAGTCACCCGGCGGAGCAACTGTACACGGGTGAGGCCGAGGCGTTCTGCCGCGCCCTGTCGGAGCAGATCGGCGTGCCCGTCCGGCTGCCGACGGAGGCCGAGTGGGAATACGCCTGTCGCGCAGGCACGACGACCCCGTTCCACACCGGTGAGACGATCGGCACCGGCGAGGCGAACTTCGACGGCACCGCCGTGTACGGCAGCGGCCGGAAGGGACAAGCCCGGAGGATGACGATTCCGGTGGGCAGCTTTCCGCCGAACGCGTGGGGCCTGCATGACATGCACGGCAACGTGTCGGAATGGTGTCGCGACCTCTACGTGGACACCTACGCCGAGGCGCCGACGCGCGATCCCGAGGTCCGCAAGGGCGGCAAGTACCGCGTCGTGCGCGGCGGCTCATGGCGCGATCTGCCCTGGCAGTGCCGCTCGGCGTACCGCTTCCGCAATCACGGCGCAAGCCGACTCGACGTCACCGGGTTCAGGGTGGTCGTGCCGGTGGAACGCGAGTGATCTTCGCCGAAGCACGTGAGGCGATCTTGGTAGACTCGTCCACCGTGACTTCTCTTCATCCTGACGAACCCCAGGAATGAGAGGTTGCGGTACCAGATGGGCACGGATGAACACTGATTCTTCTCCGGCTCCTTCTGATCGATCCGTGTTCATCCGTGTTCATCCGTGGTTCCTGAACGGTTCATGGCAGCGCAAAGCGTGGACGTGGCGGTCGTCGGCGGTGGCATCGTGGGCCTCGCGTTCGCGTGGACCGCGGCGCGCGACGGACGCAGCGTGGTTGTCTTCGAGCGCGACCCGCAGGCGCGCGGCGCGTCGATCCGCAACTTCGGCATGATCTGGCCGATCGGGCAGGCGGCCGGCCGGGCACATCGCCTGGCCTTGCGCGGTCGCAAACTCTGGCGCGAGGCAGCACGACAGAGCGGATTCTGGCTGAACGAATGCGGCTCGATCCTTCTGGCGCATCGTGACGATGAGCTCCGCGTCCTGGACGAGTTCGCACGGCTTGCTTCGTCGAACGGTTATGAGTGTCGACGCCTGCAACCAGACGAGGTGCTCGACCTCGCGCCGGCGGTCAACCCGAACGCGCTGCGCGGCGGGCTCTGGAGTCCGACGGAGATGTGCGTGGATCCGCGCGAGGTTCTGGGCAGGCTCTCGCGGTGGCTGACCGAGACCTTCGATGTGGTCATGCAGTTCGGCACACCGGTCGTGCGCATCGACGATCGAACGCTCGAGACGTCACGGGGCACGCGGTGGGAAGCAGAGCGGATCGTCGTCGCCAGCGGCAGCGACCTGCGGACGCTCTTTCCGGAGATCCTCGAGCGGTCGTCGCTGGTGCTCTGCAAGCTGCAGATGCTTCGTACGCGTCCGCAACCCGACGGCTGGCGGGCGGGCCCGCTTCTGGCGAGCGGCCTGTCGCTGAGGCATTACGAAAGCTTCGCCGTCTGCCCTTCGCTGGCAGCCCTCAGGCAGCGCGTGACGGAGCGCACACCCGAGCTGGATCAATGGGGCATTCACGTTCTGGCCGCTCAGAACGCACGAGGCGAAGTCCTGCTCGGCGATTCCCATGAGTACGGCGAGGTCGTCGATCCTTTCCTTCGGCGCGACGTCGAGCGACTGATACTGACGTCACTGCGCACGGTGATTCAACTTCCCGACTGGGAGATCGCAGAGCGCTGGTATGGCGTATATGCCAGGCATCCCACCGCCATGTGCCTGGAAGTTGACGCTCGACACGGCGTCAAGATCGTTACGGGTCTGGGCGGCGCGGGGATGACGCTCTCGTTCGGCCTGGCTGAAGACGTCTGGCGAACCTGGACCTGACGCGGGCTTCGCCCGAAAGTCGGAAAGTCGAAGGTCGAAGGTCCAAGGTCGAAGGTCCAAGGAGCCAGGTTCTTTCGACTTTCGACTTTCGACTTTCGACTTTCGACTTGCGACTTGCGACTTGCGACTTGCGACTTTCGACTTTCGACTTTCGACTTTCGACTTGCGACTTGCGACTTTCGACTTGCGACTTGCGACTTGCGACCTTCGACTTGCGACTTGCGGGCGAAGCCCGCGTTGGGCCGTGCGCCCGGACCTTCATCGACCGGGGACGCGCCCGCAGACGACCTGTCCCGACCACAGTGCCGCCCAGAACCGATCGCCGGGGCGCGGTGCGTCGCCGGTGAACACGGGCGTCGAATACATCGGGCTGCCAAGGTCGATCGGCTGATCGGCTCGGCCCGACCGCGCGTCGAACCGTCGCAGCTTTCCGTCGGTGCACGCCACGAACACCCGGTCACCCACGACCACCGGCGGCGCCTGAACGTTCGGGCCGTCCCGATCCAGGTACGGGTACGACCCGGTCGGATCGTTGCCCAGGGGCCGCACCCATTCGAGCCGGCCCGTCGCCGCGCGGCGGCACTGAAGCTTCGCTTCGCCGCCGGCGTGCCGATCGAGCACGCCGTGAAACAGCCGCAGATCGGTCGCGCACCAGGCGACCGTGATGCCCTTCGCCCTGACCCGTCGCTGCGGTCTGCCGTCGGCGATGTCGACCTGCACGAGATGCGCGTCCGGCTGTGGACTGGGCAGCCAGAGTCGATCGCGCCACCGGATCATCGCCGGCAGGTAATACGCGTACGCGTGGTCGTACTCCCAGCACACCTCGCCCGAGCGGGCGTCGACGCAGACGATCCCCTGGTTCAGGTGCGGGATGACGGCGCGATCGCCGCAGGTCACCGCCGAAGCGTAGTTGGGCCAGAGATCTCCGCGATTGGTGGCGAAGGACGCGGCGTAGGGGGGCGTGGACCAGAGCCGCCGACCGCCCCGCGCGGAGAACGCGGCGATCCCGCCCCTGTCATGCCCGGCGATCACGACGTCGGCGGTCACGACCGGGGCCGCGTGCAGCCAGCGATTCGGATGACCGTTCAGGCGGCGCACCCAGTGCGGGCGCCCGTCCCGGCGGTTCAGGCACATCACCGCGCCCGTCTGCGTGTTGAGGTAAAGACGATCCCCGTCGCGAACCGGAGCATGCTCCACCGCGTCCTGTGTCGGCGTGCTCCAGATCCGGCGCCCCGTGGCCGCGTCGAGACAGAGGATCGCGCCCTCCCCTCCCCCCAGATCGTGCGACGCGACGACGTAGAGGCGACCCGTTTCGTCCAGCAGCGGCCCGGCGCGATGAAAGTAGCTCGACACGCGGTGTGACCAGACCGCGATACGCTTCGGCGCCGGCCGCGGTCGATTCAGCAATGGCGCCGACGCGTGGCAGGCGAACTTCACTTCTCGGCCGGGGCTCGCGCGCAATTCGAGGAATCCCTTGGGCATCATGTCGATACCGCCCATGACGAGCGGCGGAAAATTGACGACGCGCATGCCGTCGAACCGGTACGTGCGAAACGAGTGAAAGTGACCGCCGATCACGAGGCGCACATCGAATCGACACAAGCGCTTCAGCAGAGACCGATCGGGCGGGCAGTGCACGACGACGATTCGTTCCAGCCCGCGCCGGGCCGCCAGCGTCAGGTCACGCGCGAGCCAGCGGCGCTTGGCGTCCAGCATGGGTCCGGTGAAATGGTGATCTTCGTTCGCGGTGACGGCGAAGTGAAAGCCGCCCCAGTCGAAGCTGTACCAGACGGGACCGACGTGGTCGAGGTAATGACGACACCAGGGTTTGTCCGCACGGAGGATCTTGCGCTCCTCGAGACCGTCGTGGCCGGCGCCGAACACGGGAAACACGGGCCGGTCCAGGCTGCGCAGCGCGCGATCCACCTCGGTCAGGTCGGGCCGGAATCCGCGATCGGTCAGGTCTCCGCACGCGATGACGAACTCGGCTTCGGGCCCCCGCTGCGTCACGCGGCGCAACGTTCGTCGCAATCCGGAGAGGGTAGGGACTGCTCCGCGCGAAGGTTCGTAGTGCAGGTCCGTGATCGCGGCGAACCGGATCGACCGCCGAGGTCGGCCGACCCGGGTCAGCGTGAAATCGATCGGTCCGGTGGGGCGCGGCTCGATGCGGCGAAAGAATCGGTCCACCGCCGACCAGCCGGACGGCACCGTGACGAACACGTGCGTGTGGCGCGACGAATCGGCACTCAGGCGAAAACGTCCGTCCGCTGCCGTGCGGACGATCGACTCGCCGTTGGACACGGGCACGCCGGCCACGCCGCGCCCCCGATCGTTCGTGATTCGTCCCTCGAGTCTCACGGTGCCAGCGTCTCCACGATCCTCCACGCCGCCAGCGACAGCAGGTCGCCGGCGAACAGTCCGACGAAGAAGGGCCGCAGCACGCGCCGGTTGTGCTCCAGGCCGCCGAAGCGCAGGCCGAGGCGCTTGACCAGGTGCCCCGCGGCGATGCTCGGCCACAAGGCGTACACCGCGGGGGTGAATGCGAGCGCGAATCCCAGCGGGTGCAGGGGAAAACCGAGCCAGATCACCCGGGCGAGCGCCAGCAGGCCGGTGATCGCGAACGAGATCCCCGTGATGACGAACACCGGCCACAGCAACGGCGCGATCTGGCCCGCGTTCTCCGGGGTGATGCGGTCGGGACCGCCGGTCTGAACGCGGAAGTGCTGGTCGATCCGGTCGTCCATCTTGATGAAGTTGTAGATGTCGTTGCGGAAGGGTTCGTAGGATGAGGCCAGCGCGGGGTGGAGGTTGGCCGCGCCCGCGGTGTACGCCCACGTCAGGTAGACGACGCCGCCCAGCACCAGTGCCGTCACGAACGCGATCACAAGGCACCGGTTCATCTTGTTCATGGGCACGCCGGTCCGGGTCGCGGCCGCCATCGACTCGGCCAGGATCGGAGCCAGCATCAGCAGTCCGCCGAGGTACAGGAACGCGGCCTGGGCGTTGAACACGACCTCCCGGAAGCCGAACACCAGCGCGCCGCCGGCCGCGATGAGGTAGTACTGTGGATGCATCGGCAGGATCGCCAGGTGAGGCAGGCCCGTTTCCGCGCGGATGCGCGCCGCCAACAGCGCCAGGACGAGAAGGATGCCCATATAGACGAGCACGAAAGCGGGATTGAGCTCGGACGCCACGGCGAAACCGAGCAGCAGCAGCGCGGCCGCGACCAGCCCCAGGACGGCCCTGCGGTAGCGCATGGCCGCGTCGGCGTCATCGGGGGCGCGGGCCCCAAGGACCGCGAGTCTCAGCACATTCTTCAAGTGCCTGCGCGCCGCGAACACGCAGGCGCAGGCCATGAACAGTAGCGCGCCCGTGGTCAGCATCGAGTCGAAGGGGAACTCGCCCGTCGAATAACGGCCCAGTCCCGGGCGGAAGGTGCGCAGGGGCGTCAGGGCGCCGATGATCCGGAAGGCCATGCCGATGAAGAAGAAGACGATGAGGCTCAGCGACATCTCGAGGCTCATGAGAAATGCCACGGCGACGAACGCAGGCCGAAAATCGATGGTCAGCCCCTTGCCCGCCTGCAGCTCGGTCCGCAGCGGCCCCGGCGGCAGCAGGTCGGGCACCGACAGCGTGAAGCGCAGCGCCGGGATCTGCGGAAACTGCGTGTTCATCTGCTGCAGGAACAGGTAGACGACGCAGGCGCCCAGCCCGATCCAGAACGGCGTCGAGCGGAGTATCGCCAGGCGCCCGTTCCCGTCGCCCGCCGTCATGTCGAGCACGAACGTCTGAAGCGGAAAAGCAAGTCGTTCGCTCTCTTGCCACTGCCGGTAGAACAGCGTCACCATGCAGAACATCGCCATGAACGTGCCGATGACCAGCATGCCCCACACGGCCAGCGGCCGGGCCCAGAACCGCCAGGGCACTCGGCCGCCCAGCGCGTGGAGCCAGCCGCGCCAGCCGCCGGGGGACCGCACCACCAGGGCGCGCTCGCCTTCCGAAAGTTCGTCGTACACCTGCGGCGATGCCTGCTCGTAGCCCTCGAAGTAGCGGAACACGACCTCCGTCTCGAGCATCGACACGTCACGCACGTACAGCGTGCCCGCGCCCGAGAAGACGATCGCCAGGTGGATCTGATCGCCCAGCTCGTGCGGCAATTCGAAGTTCAGCGCACCGGCGAGTACGAAGCGATCGGGCGCCAGCAGCGTCGGCCGGGTCGCCGTGGCGATGGTCCCGCCCACGGGCGCGAGCTTCCCCGGCCGCGCCCCGGCCTCGATGCGGGCCACGGTCCGCGGCCCCGGCTCGTCCAGCCGCATCCGCGCACAGATGGCGTGGCGCCGTGCGGGGACCAGGCGCCGCGTCGTGCGATCGAGCGCAAGTGCAATGCGGGTGGTGTCCTCATCCGACTCGTGCACGATCGCCAGGCACCGCTCGCCGCCCCCGGGCGAATCCATCACGCGGGCACGATCGACGGGGAAGATCGACCACTCGGCGCCCTCCGCGGGTGGATCCTCGACGCTGGCGCCGGCGAGCACGTCAGTGCCGTGCGGCCAGAGCCGCGGCGAAATCGACATCGCGCGATCCAGCTGCAGCATGCGCGGGATCTCGAGCTGCATCCCGGGGAACCGGTGCCAGAACCCCGCGCCGAGCACCGGCACGGCCAGCAGAAGCATGCAGTAGACCGCCACCAGCTCCCCCCGCGTCACCTGCCAGCGGCGCCGCAGCGCCGGCACTGCGGCGCTCAGGAGCAGCAGGGGCACGAACAGCCCCATCACGATCGACGATGGCACCGCGGGGAGAAACGACGACTCGTGAAAGATCGACAGGTCCCCGGACGGCGCCGCGCCCTGCACGTCGGTGAGGACGACCACCGCCGTCGCGAGCACGAGCAGCGGCAGGGCCAGCGCCGCCGTCCGGCGGACCGAAAATCCGTCTTCGCGGTTCATCATCCGGTCTCAGAACGCCTCAGTTCACGACCCGGACATCCAGCTCCTCCAGGTACGGTACGTTCAGGCCGTGATCGCGCCGGCTCGTCCAGGTGACGCCCAGTTCGTTGTCACCGCGCAGCGGCGGGCAGTTCGCGAGATCGAGCGTGACCCAGGTCCAGGTCATCTCGGGGTCGCCGCGATCGACCGTCCGCTCGAGTTGCTCCGCGGCCACGGCCGCACCGTTGACGTCGACGTCGAAGCTGTCCTCCTCGTCGCCGTGGATGATGCGGAACCGCATGCTGCCGGTCAGCGGCTCACCGTCGCGCCCGTCCGCCATGCGAAACGGCAGCGCCTGGCGGACGCCGGTCAGGCCCTCGTGGAAATAGAGCGTCAGGCCCTTGAACGCCCCGTGGGGGCTGCGGCCGTTTTCGAGATAGGCGTAGTTTCGATTCGCGCCGCACAAGTGGCGCTTGTAGATCGGCACATAGTGATAGCGGCGCGGTTCGCGGCGATGCCTGTCGAGATCGGCCGCGGCGCGAATCCATTCGATCATCCGCGCGCGGTGCTCGGGGTACTGCCCCCATCCTCCGTGCCCGAAGATGTTGAGGTTGTTGGGCAGGTTCCACAGTCCGATGCCCCGGGCGCCCCAGGCATGCAGGTTGGCCGAGATGGCGCGCGCGATTTCCGGCGTGTTGAGCAGGCTCTGGTAGCCGTGTCGCAGCGTGTCCCGGGCCTCGTCGTCGTCGGGCTCGGGCTTTCCATCCCACGTGCCGCCGATCATGTCGCCCATCATGCCCAGGACCTCGCATCCGGTCCCGCCCGCGGCGCTTCGGAACTGCTCGACGTTGAGGGCCGGCCACGAGCTGTTGTGCTCGCAGGCGACGACGTAGTCGACGTCCCCGCGCTGCATCCAGGCGCCCACGTCCAGCCCCGCCGCGAGGCATTCGTCCATCGTGCTCAGGACGCGTGCCCCGAGCAGCAGTCGGCCCCTGCCGCGGCGCCGGGCGGCGGCGTCGAGGATGCGGCGCACCTCGCCGACGAACCCGGTCAGGATCGGGGCCTGCTCCCGCGCGGTGTCGCGCTCGAAGTGCTTGGCCCAGCGCATGAAGTTGAGCGACAATCCGTCGACGTCGCGCTCGGCAATCTCCTCGAGGATCGCGAGGCGATGGTTCCGCACGGCCTCGATCGCGTAGTCGAACGCGACCGGCGTGATGCCGTCGGCGCGGCGGATCACGTACTCGGGATGGTCCATCGCGAACTGCGACACGAGCGGGTCATCCGGCTCGAGACTGTGGTGATGCGTGTCGCTCATTCGCATCTCGGCCACGAACTTCACCGATTTCGGACGGAGGAACGCGGACCACGCGTCGAGCGGATCGGTCCCTTCGGCCCGCAGGTGCTCCAGCCCCATCGCGAGGAAGTGATGCATGCGCGGCGGCTTGGGTCCGGGCGGGCGATACGGATGCTGCTGCACATGGGATCGGATCTCGTCCATCATTCGGCTGCCCAGCACCTCACCGACCCTGGACTGGTAGTAGCACACGTCAGGCGTGGCGACGTGCAGCTCGTAGATGTCGACCGGCACGTTCTCGAGAAGCCAGCCCAGGTGTTCGTTCACCTGCGCGACCGCCCGGCCGGGCTCGAGACAGCAGATACAGTCACCGTCTTCGTTGAGTATGACCTTCGTGCGAGGCATGCGGAACTCCGGCTGAAGGATTCAGGCGTCCACGGACACGATCAGTTGTTCGAGATAAGGATGAGGCTCGTAGCACCTCGCGCCGCCATCGCGATGCGGCGACGCGGGCAGCGTTCGCGGCGTGAGGCCCAGCTCGTTGTCGCCGCAGAACGGGGGGCAGCGCGCCAGGTCGATCTCGTGCCAGACGAGAGGCAGCTCCTCGTCGCCCCCGGCACTGCGGCGCACATCGGCGCCGTCGATCGGCGCCCCGTTCACGTCGAAGTCGAATCCGTCCTCGAGCGTGGAGTTCAGGATGGGAAACCTCATCGAGCCCGATAGCGTCCGCCCGTCGCGGCCGTCGGCCATGAGGAACCGAAACCGCTGCCGCATCCCCTCGGTCTCGGGGCTGAAGACGACGATCTGCGTCAGCTCGCCCATGGGTCCGATCCGCTGGGCGTTGACGGCGTAGTTGCGCGCGAGCAGGCCCTCGCCCTTGTAGATCGGCACGAAGTGGTAGGTCCGCGGGCCCGCCCAGACCGTTTCCGGACGCGCCACGGCGCGGGCCCATGCAATCATGTCGTCCTGGTACTGCTCGCGGCTGACGCCGGCGTGGGCATCGGGCTTGTGCAACCCACCCATGTTGCAGCAGAGGTTCCAGTAGCCGATGCCGTCGGCCCCGAAGCCGTAGGCGTTGGCGGCGGCGCCGCGCGCCTCCTCGACGGTGAGAATCATGCCGCCGTAGCCCCGGTTGTTCTTGAAGGCCGTCCTGCGATTCTCGACATGCGGCCTGGCTGTCCAGCGCCCGCCCATCATGTTCCCCATGCGGACGTGGTGGGTGCAGCGGCGGTCGCGGCAGAGCTCGGCGAACGCGGCGACCACGATTTGCGGATCGGTGCAGTTGAAGTCGCACTGGATCAGGTAGTCCAGCCAGTCGGGCTCCAGCCAGGCGCGCGGGTCGAGGCCGGCCAGCAGGCAGAGGTACGGCGAAGCAAGCACCTGCACGCCGAGCGCCAGTGGCGCCCGCCCGCGCCGACGGGCCGCCTGGTCGAGCACGGCGCGGACCTGCCCGACGAACTCGGTCATGACAGCCGTCTTGAAGGGCGCCTCGTCGCGGGCGAAGAACTTGCCCCAGCGTGTGAAGTCGAGCTCGACGCCGTCGATGTCGTAGTTCTCGGCCAGCTCCTTCAGGATCGCCAGACGATGCGCCCGCACAGCCTCGTGACTGTAGTCGAGCGCCGTTTCCGCGACGCCGTCGCGGCGCCGGATAGCGTATTCGGGGTGATCGAGCAGCAACTGCGGCACGCCCGGCTGGCGCGGATCCGGCTGGCGATGGTGCGTGTCGTTCATGCGCATGGACGCCACGACCTCGACGCCGTGGCGATGGGCCTGGTCGGCGACGACGTGCATGATGTCGGTCCCCCCGCGACCGAGGGCGGCGACGATCTCAGCGCCCCGGTCAGGCGGCTGCGCGAAGCGCCGGCCGTGCACTTCGCCGACCCTGGAATCGTGGTAGACGATGTCAGGAAACGCGATGCACCACGCATAGGTGTCGACGGGGATCTGCGTCAGCGGCCGGTCCACCCACGCCCGCAGGTCCGCTTCGGCCGATTCCGGGCGTGCCTCGTAGACACCCTGGCTGTCGTCGTTGTAGATGCTGCGTCGTGTCATGCGTCTGAACTCCTTGTCGACCCTGGGGCTCGACTCTACGCCGATTCATCCCCGACCTCCAACGGCGGCCGGGTGACCAGAAAGGAGGGGTCGGACCGGTCTGACCCCGTTCTTCCACAATCGTCCTCGTACTCGTGCTCGTCCTCGATCGGCCGCGCGCTCGCGTCGAAACTCGGATGCCTCCCGCGACGTGCGGCCGCGTCCGCGACCTTGGATGCTCGACTTGCGTTGCCGGGCCGGGACGGCGTCCAGCAATCTGACGCCCGACCAAGGACGCGCGCTTCAGGATTCTCCCGGGTCGCGGGCTCGCCCCGCCATGTGCTCGTAGAGCATCTGCTTTCGGCGCGGCGACAGCGATCGCCAGCGCAGCAGATGGTGGCGCAGCAGGCCGATGAAGCGCCGATTGCCGCGCCGCCAGGTGTTCTCGTCACCGGTGAGCCGATCGAGTTCGACGGACGTCCCGAGCAACCCGCCGTCCTGCGGCATCTCGATCGGCGTCACCGCGATGCGCACGTCCTGCGAAACGCCCAGATCGTACGGTCGCAGCCAGATCGTCGCCGACACGGTGATCGAAGGGGGCGCGGCATCCTCGCCGGGCCATGCGAGTCGTACCTCGGGAGGAGACGCGGAGAAGGGCCCGGAGGCATCGTCGCCGTGGGATTCGAACCAGTCGGCCATGAACGCGGCAACCGCAAGCGCGTCGCGGCCGCGGTAGGTGAACGGCAGCGTGAAGTCCATCCGCCCGGGGCCGGTCGGTTCCGGCACGGTCGTCGGCGCGTGCTCCGCGGGCGATGCGATCCGGGCCGCGCGGCGGGCCGGCACGAGGGTCGACAGCAGGACCGAGATCATGACCGCCGCGGTGACGTACACGGCGCTGCGGCTCGAGTAGTTCACCGTCAGCCCCCAGGCGTCACCCGTCAGCTGACCGATCGCCGCCAGGCCGAGCGCGAGCATGTACCCGCCCACGACGCCGATCACCGCGTACACGAGGCTCTCGGCCAGGAACAGGCAGAGCACGTGGCGCGGCGACAGCCCGACGGCCGAGTAGACCGCGATCTCGCCGCGGCGCTCGTACACGCTGCCCAGCATCGTGTTGAGCACGATCAGCGATGCGATCAGCAGCGGCGCGACGATGTCGACAAGGGTCTCCACGCCCACGAGACGAAACCGACCGCCGAAGAAGGACAGCCCGTCCAGCGCGAAGCCGATGAAGGTCGGCGCGCTGTCCATCATCCGGTCGATCGTTTCAAGGACGGCGCCGTGGGGCTGGTCGTCGAACAGCAGCGTGATGGAGCTGACCAGGCCGTTTTGGCGCGCGTCCAGGGGAAGAAGGATCGTGCGAGAGGCGGCAACGTGGCTGCCGCCGAAGACCGCGCCGCCCGGCCGCCCGACGAGCTGGCGGGTCCGCTGCTTCTGGCGGGCGCGGAGATTGAAGTGACCGTCGTGCTCGGGCAGCATCGTCTCGCCGTCGATGTCGCGGAGCGCCTCGAGCGCCGCGCTGTCGAAGATCCCGGCGACCTCGATGGGCCAGCCCGCAAGCAGGATTTCCACCTGCGGACCGTCGCGACGCTCCAGGTCGGCCGGGTCGATGCCCAGCTCCGCCGCGACGACGTCGGACAGGTAGCAGATCCGCGCGTCGCCCCGCTTGAACCAGCGGCCGGCGCGCAGCAGCCGATCCATCCCGCTGAGCCGCGACTCCGCCGGTTCGACGAGCAAGGTGGCGTGCACGACGCTGCTTCGCAGCCGGCCGTGGCCCGGCAGGTACGAACAGGCCCACCCGGCCTGGTAGACCGACCGGCGGCCGATGACGGTCGCTCGGTCGCCGTAGCGATCCCGTGCGGCGTCGAGATGGCCGGCGGCCACGCGCTCGAAACGAAGCACGGCACCGTCGTACGACGCGGGACCGATCACCATGCGGCGTTCGACCCACTGCGGCCGCGGCGCCGTGAAGCACACGAGGCAGAAGCTCACCAGCACCAGCGTGGCCACGGTGAACCCCGTTCGTGCCTTGCGCTTGCGCATGTTGTTGATGCCGAGCGTGAACGCCGCCGCCGCGGCTGCGGCGCGGGAGATATCGCCTTCGCCGCTGGCGGCGGAATCCGGCGCGCCCGAGCCGGCGCGCCGCAATGCCGCCATGCGCTCGGCGAACCGCGCCGCCAGGAAGGTCAGGATCAGCAGGCAGAGCATGGCGATCACGAAGCCGACCAGCACGATCTTCGGCGAGCCGATCATCTCATACGCCGGGTGGGCGGCCCGGATCAGCAGGAAGGCGAGCAGAAAGATCGCGAGCGTGCCGGCGATGCGGGCGCGGATGTCGCTCGAACCCAGCAGCAGGCGCTCGCCGAACAGGGCGAAGGGGATGCACAGAAACATGTAGAACAGGATGCCGTTGACCGCGTCGACGAGCGCCGTCCGGACGGTCGGATACGCCCGCATCGAAAGCGCGACCGACTCGTTGAGGTCGCGTTGGGCGCGCGTGTACTGCCGCCGATCGAGTGCCTCGATGCCGCGGTCCAGCAGCCGCTCGGCCCGCTCGGCCAGCTTCAGGTTGACCGGGTCGCCCAGTCCGTGCGCGACCTGCCGGTTCAGGCGGCCGCGGTTGATCGCCGCCGCGCTGCGGGCCGCATCGACCTCCTGAAAGATGCCGCGCCGATCGTGCCCGGACACATAACCGGGACCGGCACCGGCGGTCACGGCGTCCGGATCCGCGGCCGGCGACCATCCCGTGAGGAACCCCTTCGCGAATACGTGCTGCCGGTCGATCTCGCGCCCGTAGTACCGGTAGTGCGGGTAGTTGCCCAACGGCAGGTAGAAGCGCCGGCCGGGCCTGACGAACACGGTTGCGCCGTGGTCCCAGTCGTGAATGATCCCGTACTGCTCGAGCGGCGTGCGCAGCGCGGCGTCGAGGGGCGGCCTCAGCGTCACCGGCTGCGTCGCGGGCCCGACAAGGTGATAGAAATCCGTCGGGGCCATGCGTGCGAGCAGGATCGTGATCCGCGTCTGCGTCTGCTTGAACTGCGACGCCTTGTAGTAGCTGTTCCTGAACCGCTGTCCCTCGAGCCCCATGTCTCTGGCACCGGTGATCTCACCGGTCTCGACGTCGATCGTGAACGCGTCGGCGTGCAGCTTACCCGCCCCCACTTCGATCGCCGGGAACCGGAACACGCCGTCGCGCGCCTTCTGGACATGGAAATACCGACCCAGCATGCCCCGGAGCACCACGAGCGCATCGGGGACGCGCTGCGTGGGCAGGATCGCGTTCGGGTCGCCGGCCGTCACGACCCGGCCGCCGATGTCGGAGAACCATCGTTTCTGGTACCAGCCGGCTCCGACCGGCAGCGGCAACGGCTGCTCGCGCGCGAGCAGGTGCGCCGCGACGGCGGTCGCCAATTGAGACTGGCCGGCCAGGTCCTCATGGCTCACGCGCGTGTCCAGTGGTGTCTGGTATCCCTCCGGAAGATCGATGGCCGTCAGGGAAAGCGGCACGTGCAGCGAGTACGAGATGACCCGCGTCATCTGCACGAAGATGTTCCTGTGCACCTTCTCGACGGGAAAGACGCGGTTCGGGCCGGTGTAGCTCCAGAGATCAGAGGTGCTGTTGCCGTGGAACAGGTGGCGATCCACCTGTTCGATGCGCTGCGGCCGGCCCGAACGCGCCAGCCATGTGAGCGTGATCGCCTCGCGCCCCGCTTCGAGCTCACGGGCCAGCGGGCCGTCGCATTCGTATCGCAGCCTCACGCCGTGCGTGGACGGGGCGAGCACGAGGAAGATCGAACGATCGTAGCGGCCGAGCAGATCGGCGACGCGAAGGGCGTCCCGGTGGCTCGCGAGCCGCCCGCGCGCATGGTCAAGCGCCTCGTCGAGCGCGCCCGGCACGCGCTGCAGGCACTGCGATTGCTCCAGCACGTCCGCGAAGCTTCGTTCGAGCGACCGCAGGTCGGCGCCGGCCGCGGACCGGGCGCGTCGCAAGCGCCGGGTCACTTCGAGGTGGCGGTCGCGCGCGGCGCCCTGCTCCGGCCTGCCGGCGTCCCGCCATTCGAGATCGGCCGTGGTCTCCCGCGCCGAAAGCTCCCGTATGTGACGATCGATCAGGCGCCGACCGACCTCCGTCAGCGCCGCGCGGGCGTCCGCACCGTGGCGACGCCACAACGCGTCGCGCTCCCCGGGTCGCAGCGCCGCGTACCCACCGTCACCCGCGGCGGCGTGCGCCCGCTCGATCGCGTCGTGATCGCGCTCGGCTTCCGCCAGGCGCCGCTCGAGCAGGGCGTGGTTCACGTCGAACCGGTCGCGGTACCCGAGGGCGTCGATGATGCGGCGCGGGCCGATCGCGCCGAGGCTGCGTCCCGAGCACGCGACGAAGACGGCGTCGCGCGCGAGCCCGTCGCGCTGGCCGGCCAGCGCGCGGGCGGAGGCCAGCAGGGCCGTGACCGAGCAGGCTTCGTAGTATCCCGGCGCCCTGTCGGGGACGACCGACCACGAATCGGTGAACGCGATCTGGATCAGCGCTTCGGTGCTCGGTTGTGGCGCCCGCAGGACGCCGATCACGTTACGGGCCGTGCGCTGCCTCCAGTCCACGCGGGCGTCGATCCGCACGCGCCGGCCGACCAGCTCGTCGACCGGACCTTCCGCCAGGAATCGCGGGAGGTGGGCAGGGAAGTTCAGGAACTTGCGCGCGTAGTCCCGGGGTTGCTCGGACGGTCGGAAAAGGAGGGCGGCCGCACCGAGCTTGGCCGCGGGCAGCCAGTCGTCATCGGGCGTCATGCGCAACAGCAGGATGTTGCCGCGGACCTGCTTGCCCTCCAGCGCCGCGAAGCCGCCGTCGCCGCCGTCGATGACCAGGCCGGTGATGCCGGCCGGACCGGTCGTGCACGTGCGCACGTGATTGGGCCAGAACGGCACGAGTGACACACCGCCGTCGGCGTCGGGGTCGGCCGCCGCGGGATCGATCCGGGCGATCCGGCACCACTTCGTGACGGGGATCGTCACCGGGTACGACTGCGTGATCACCTCCAGGCCGAGCGCTCGAAACGCGCGCTCCACGTATTGCGACGCGGCCCGGTCGCCCTCCGTCCCGGCCATCCGTGACGGAGCCTGCACGATGTGTCGATGGTCCCGGCGGACCCGGTCCGGCGTGACCGCGTCGAAGAGCGCGTCGAAATCGATGGCGGACGCCAGGCCGACTGGCGGCTTCGCGTCGCGCTGCGGCACGAACCGTTGCAGCGCCGTGAACATCGCGGCCGCGAGCAATAATCCGCAGGTCGGGACGATCCATTGTCGCACGGCGCCAGTCTACGCGGTTCGCTCGTTCGAGGGTTTCACGGCGTCCCCTGACCTGCGACGATATCACCCGGCGATCCCGTTCATCGCCGCGCAGCCGCGAACGCCAGTCACCGGCGCCGAAGGAATCCCCGAACATGCCCCATCTGACGCAGTCGATCCAGGTTCGAGCCATCGACCCGAAGGGGCGCGGTCTCGGGCACATACCCGTGTCCAACGGCGAGCGCGTCGTGCTGACCGACGGCTCGGGGGCGGCCCGCCTGCCGCTGCACCCCGCGCGCCACACACACGTGTTCGTCACCGTCCCGCGCGGCTTCGAGGCCGACGACGGTTGCTGGCGAAGCCTGGACCGATGTCGGCGCGACGGCGCGTCGTTTCGTCTGCGGCGCGTCCGCCGGGAGGCCGACACCGTGCGCTTCGCCGCCGTCACCGACCTGCACTACGGCCATCTGCCTCCGGCCGGTCCAGCGGCTGCGCGCCTGATCCGGCGCGACCTGAGGCGCCTCGTCGCGATGGTGCCCCAAGCCCGATTCATCATCGCCGCCGGTGACTTGAGCGATCACGGCCGGCCGGCGGAGCTGTCCTGCGCGCGGCGCCTGTTCGACGAGTGCGACGTGCCGGTGCACGCGGCGTTCGGCAACCACGACCGTACTTCCGGATCCCCCGGAGACGACCGGGCGCGCCTGGCTGCCTACCTCGACGCGTTCGGCCCACTCTGGTACAGCTTCGAGCGCGGGGGCTTTCATTTCACCGTGGACGTCAACCATGACGGCTTCGTCCCGCCTTGCATGCTGGAGGCGAAGCGGCGCTGGCTGAAGGCGGATTTGGGTTCGGCGCGGCGGCGCGGACTCGAGCGGATCGTCGTCGCCCATTTCCCGCCGACGATGATCGAAGCCCACCGGCTGGCGCGGCGCGGCGTGCGCCTGATGCTGTGCGGGCATTTTCACAGCCACCGCACGTACAGGCTGGGTCCCCTGCGCGTGCTGAATTTTCCGTCAATGATGCGCGGGGGCATCGACATGATGCCGCGTGGGTTCCTCGAGCTGACGGCGACGCCGGGGCGCGACGTGTCCTATCGGTACCGGCCGCTGGGTCCGATCTTCGACGGCCTGGCGCGACGGTCCGCGCGGCGCCGGATCGTGTGGTCCCGGAAGCTGCCGGGGACGATCCATCGCGCCACGCCGGTGATGGACGACGCCGGGCGCCTGTTCGTGACCTCCAGCGAGGACCTGCACGGCCGCGGCGCGCAGATCACCTGCCTTGACGCCACCCGCGGCCGCGTCCGGTGGCGCCGCACGCACGACGAATCGATCCGGTGCGGCGTCGCGCTGACGGGCGACCGTCTGCTGAGCGTCACGCAGACCGGCACGCTCGTGTGCCTCGACGCGGACGGTGGCCGACGGCTCTGGCAGCGACGACTGGCCCAGTGGCCCGACCGTTGGATCAACGCGCCCCCTGCCGTTGCCGGCAACCTCGTGATCGCCGGCCATGCCCGCGGCGGTCTCGAGGCCTTCGAGATCACGCGCGGCACGCGGCGCTGGCACCGCGGGGCCGACCAGGCGCCTTTCACCAACAGCAACGGCGACATGTGGCCCAACCATTTTGCGCCCGTGGTGGGCGGGCACCTGCTGATCGGCCATCGCAGGACGCTGAGTCGATTGGATCCCCGCACGGGCGAGGACCTCTGGGCGCACGACACCAACTACGGCTGGTACCTTCCCGCGCCGCTGGTCCGGGACGGCGGCGTCTGGGTGCCCAACGGGCAACCGGGCGATCGCCTCGTCCGGTTGCGCCTGTCCGACGGTCGGGTCGAGCGCCGCATCCGGGCGTCCGGCGTCCCCGTAAACTGGGAGATCGCCGGCGATCGGCTGTACCTGGTCGTTCTCGACAGGTGGATCGGCGGACAGGGCCGACTCCAGTGCCGGTCCGCGACGACCGGGCGGCTGTTCTGGGACCGCCCTCTCGGGGGCGACCCCGCCCACGCCTATGCCTACTACGCCTCGGACGGCCCGCCGTCGCAAGCGCCGCCGCGGATCGTCGGCGACCGCCTGCATCTTGCGTGCACCGACGGTTCGGTGCGCTGCTTCGACACTTCCAGCGGCGCGCCGCGCGGCCGAATCGATCTCGCCAGCCCCCTGTTCACCGCGCCGCTGATCACCGGCGATCGGATGTGGGCCGCGCTGTGGTCCGGCGAGATCGTGTGCGTGCGCCTGTGACGGGCCGAGGCTGCTTTTCCAAATCGTCGATTTCCATCGCATACCGACGCGTTTCGATATCGTCACGTGGTCCGTGAATCCCGGCGACGGCAGCAACCGCGCGGTTTCGCGGACCGACGCCTCGAGAAGAGTCTTCCCTTGATTCGAACCAGGCAGGATCGACTTCGGTGAGCATGACGCGCCCACGCGAGCACGCCCTCAATTCCGCTGCCCCGGCAGACGGCTGCGCCGGCCTGTCGATCCTGGTCAGTGCGTGGCTGGCCGGCATCGCATTGACGGTGCTCGCGAACACAGTGGTGTCGGCGGACAGTCGGAAACGCATTCCCGTCGAGGTGCTCCTGTTCGAAGTCGAGGAAGGGCTGAACATCAATCGCGCCTGCGCCCGCGATTACGAGGTTCAGCGTCCCGATGTCCGGATCGACATCTCGGGCGGGCCCCGCATCGCCGAGAAGCTGCGCATCCGTGTGCTCGAGGGAACCTTTCCCGAGGTCGCCGCCGTGTCCATCAACTACTGGACGCTGATCCGCCACGGATACGTGCTGCCCATGGACGAATATCTCGACGGGCCGAACTGGGAGGGTACCGGTCGCTGGCGCGATTCGTTCCTGCCCGGCAGCCTGGACCGGTATACCTATCAAGGCCGGACCTACGGCATTCCCACCTACTACAACGTCCAGTTGCTCTGGTACAACAAGGCCATGTTCGCCCGGCACGGCTGGCAGCCGCCGCGGACATGGCCGCAACTGCTCGACCTCTGCGAACGCATCAAGGCCGCCGGCATCTGGCCGATGGCCTTTCAGGGGATGTACCACGGCTACGCCCGAACGTTCATCGATGCCGGCTACTACCACCTCGCCGGCAGAGAGGCCTACGAACGACAGCAGGAACTGGCGCCCGGCAGCTTCGACAACCCGCAGTTCATCCAGGCCCTGAGCTGGACGCAGCGGCTGGCGACCCAATACTTCCAGCCGGGGTCGATGGGCATGAACCACAAGGAGGCCCAGCTGGAGTTCTTCCTCGGCCACACGGCCATGGTCAAGTGCCAGGCCTCGCTCGTGTACGAGATGTTCGACAAGATCCCCGAGGACTTTCCCCTGGGCGCGTTCAACCTGCCTGCGGTGGAGGAGGGTCGGGGCGATCCCACCGCCGTCAACCCGGGCATCGGCTACTTCTTCGTGTTCCGCGACAGTCGAAACCCGCGCGAGGGCGCCGACTTCGTCCGGTTTCTGACCTCCAGGAAGACGTCGGGCCGCCTGGCCGCGGCGTTCGACATCCCCACCGCCGTCAAGGGAACCGAGGTCCACCTCTCCCCATCCATGCAGGACGTCGTCGAGGTCATCCGCGCCGCGCGCACCAGCTTCGGCATCGCACCGGGCGAGGGATACCCGGAAATGGAGCAGGCGCGCGACGACGTCCGTTTCAAGCTGCTCACCGGCCGCATCACGCCGAGGGAAGCGGCCGCGACACTGGAGCGCGGCGCCCGGGCCGTGCGCGACAAGGCCGCGGACCCCGACCACGTCACCGTTCGTCACGTCTACAAACCCGCCATCCTGATGGGGGTCGTGGCCGCCGCCATCCTCTACTGGCTCGTGACCACGGCCGCGCGGATGGGGCACGCCCGACGATCGCGCTCCAGGCCCATGGTTGCCGGCAACCTCCGGATTCGTCCCGCCGCGCTGGTGGTGTTCGTCGGACCGGCCGTGCTGATCTACACCGTCTTCGTGATCGTTCCCTGCGCCCGATCGTTTCACTGGTCGCTCCATCGCTGGGACGGGCTGACCGACATGTCCGCCGTGGGGCTGACACACTTCCGGCGCATGCTGTTCGAGAGCGACGCATTCTGGGCGGCCTTGAAGAACAACCTGTTCATCATGTTCGTCATCCCCCTGTTCGTGCTGCCGTTGTCGCTTTTCCTGGCCGGTTGCATCAGCAGGCGAATCAAAGGCGCCGCGCTGTTCCGCGTCGTCTTCTTCTTTCCGAACATCCTCGGGGGCGTCGCCGCGACCCTGTTGTGGATGCACCTCTACAACCCACAGGGCGGTCCGATCAACGCCGCGCTGAGCGGCCTTGGGCGGGCGATGTCGAACGTCGGCCTCACCGGGGCCGGCGCAGCGCTCGAAGGATTCGCGGGATTCGCCTGGTTGAGCCAGGACCATCTTTACTGGGCATTGATCCCGATGGCGGTCTGGGGGGCCTGCGGCTTCAACATGATCCTGTTCCTGGCCGCGATGGAGAGCATTCCCGAGGAGCTTTACGAGTCCGCCCAGATCGACGGCGCTTCGCCGTGGCGACAGTTCCGAACCATCACCGTCCCCCTGATCCACGAGGTGCTCACCATCGCCATCGTGTTCATGGTCATCGGCGGGATGAAGACCTTCGAGGTCATCTGGCTGCTCACCAACCAGCGTCCGACCACCGACACCCACGTGATCGGCACGCTGATGGTGTCCTCGATGTTCACGGAGTTCAAGGTCGGCCAGGCGACCGCCATCGCCGTCCTGCTCTTCGTCATCGTCTTCGTCGGGACGGCCGTGACCCTGCGCCTTTCGAGGCGGGAAAGGGTTGAGTTCTGAATGCCTCGGACGACGACCATGAAACACGGCTCGCGAATCACGCCGCTGATCCAGGTGATCCTGTGGTCGTACGTGGTCCTCGTCGTCTATCCGATGTTCTGGCTCATGACCACTTCGCTCAAATCGGACCAGGACATCTTCCTCAAGCCCTTCGATCTGCCCGCGATGAACGATCTGCGCTGGGACAATTTCGCCAGCGCGTGGACCCGGGGACAATTCGGAAACCACTTCTTCAACAGCGTGCTGGTCACGGCAGTGACCATCGTGCTCACCCTCCTGCTGGCTTCCATGGCCGCGTACGCCATGGCCCGCTTCACGTTCCGCGGCGGCAGAATGCTGCTCTTCTACGTTCTGGCCGGGTTGATGATTCCCGGGCAGCTGGCGATCGTCCCGCTGTTCTTCCAGATGAAGTCGCTCGGCCTGCTGGATTCGCGACTCGGGCTGATGCTGGTCTATGTGGCCGGCAACATGCCGTTTGCGATCTTCGTGCTCACCGGGTTCTTCAAGACGTTGCCCTCCAGCCTTCACGAGGCCGCGGTGATCGAGGGGGCGGGCGAATTCCGGGCCTTCTGGACGGTGATGCTGCCGCTGGCCCGGCCGGGGCTGATCACCGTGGGCATCTTCACGTTCCTGGGCACCTGGAACGAGTATTTCACGGCTTTCATCCTGCTCTCGGGCAAGGGCTCGCAACGCGTGGGCACGCTGCCGCTGGGGCTGGCCAACATCACGATCGTCAGCCAGTACCGGGTCAGCTGGGGCATGGCCTTCGCGGGACTCGTGCTCCTGATGCTTCCCGTCCTGGTGGTGTACGTCGTCCTGCAGCGACACATCAGCAAGGGCATCACCCTGGGCGCGCTGAAGGGCTGAAGTTCCTGTTCATCGCATTCAGATTTCTCAACGAAGGTCTCATACCATGCTCATTTTCTTCCTGATGGCGGTCACCGCCGTCCTGCTCATCGTTCACCCGGCCACTGCCCAGGACGACAGGAAATACAACGAAGACCAGTTCGCCGGCTATGGCCGCAAGTCTCCGCCCGGACTGTTCAGGAACGTCAACGATGCGACGATCGGCGACACGATCCTCCTGCGCGCGACGGAGTTGTTCATCGATGACTACCTGGTCGAGTCGCTCCAGGGAACGCGGCGAAAGCTCAACCAGCCGATCAAGCACGAGCAAAACCCGGTTCTGGTCAAGACGGCACCATGGGAAGAAGACATACCCAGCTATGGGACCGTCCATTACGATGATGAATCGAAGCAGTTCAGAATGTGGTACCAGGGTTGGAAGAAGACTGACGGCACGTCCGCCGGCCTGCTCTATTACGCCACATCCAGGGACGGCATTCACTGGGACAAGCCGGCACTCGACAAGCAGACCGGTTCCAACATCGTCACGCACCCTCCGATCCAGGGTTTTCAGTGTCCGGGTATCTTCCGCGACGACACCGAGCCGGATCCCCGGCGACGCTACAAGATGCTGTTCAGCTGCAACCCCGACGGCACGGCCGCGACCTGGATGACCAGCGCCGCATTCAGTCCCGACGGGATCGAATGGACGGCAGCAGAACAGACGCCGTTGATCCCCTTCAGCGATACCCAGATCTGTCCTTTCTGGGACGCCCGCAGCCAACGCTACGTAGCCTTCCTGCGTTTCGGTCCGCCCAACACGCGTCTGATCAGCCGCACCGAAAGCGAAGACTTTCTTCACTGGGCACCCAAGATCACCATCCTGCGCAGAACCGCGATGGACAGCGTCCAGCAGACCCAGTTCTATCAGATGGCCCCGCTTCCGTACGGTCATGTCTACCTGGGCGTCGTCGGGGCCTACCACGACGAGTCACTCAAGCCGATCCCTGCGGACAAGCCGTGGACGGATCGACAGGACGTGCAATTGGCCTTCAGCCGCGACGGTGTCGTCTGGAAGCGCGTCGGTGGCGCCGGCGCGATGAAGCATGCCGAACTCAACCAGGAACGAGACTGGAGCGATTCGACCCGCGAAGCCGTGTTCCTGCCGTACGGGAAGCGAGACCAGGACTGGGATTGGGGCTACATCACGCCCTACTACACACCTGAACCGATCATCATCGACGACCGCATCTATTTCTTTTACGCGGGCAGCAACGCCAAGCACTGGTGGACCTGGACCGGCGATCCGCCAAAGTTGGATCCCGACGCCAAATCGCCCATTATGGGAGTCGGCCTGGCCACGCTCCGCCGTGATGGCTTCGTCTCGTTGAACGCCGGGCCTGAGGGCGGCACGATGACGACGCGACCGTTCTACTTCCTTGGCGACACGCTCGAAGTAAACGCCGACGCCTCCCGGGGATCCATCTCGGTCGAAGCACTCGATGTCGACGGCAATCCGATCAGGGACTTTGACCGCGCCGCGTCGCGCTCGCTGACCACCGACAACGTCCGCCA
Organism: Phycisphaeraceae bacterium; assembly: GCA_002686995.1. Taxonomy (GTDB): domain Bacteria; phylum Planctomycetota; class Phycisphaerae; order Phycisphaerales; family Phycisphaeraceae; genus NYZC01. The sequence continues at coordinate 23,765 of NYZC01000262.1, forward strand.
CGCTCTGGCCTGGAAAGGACACAAGGACCTGGTCCCACTGCAGGGTCGGCCGATCCGGCTGCGATTTCATCTGAACAACGCCCGGCTCTTCGCCCTGACGCCCAGGACCCGAAATCATCACTGGGTTCGAGCGTACGACTGACTGATTGGCGCCGCCTGTTCGGGATATGCCGTCGATGGCCGAGGTGCCGTTTCTCGAAAGCGCTACCGCCGCCGCAGGATGGCGCCTCACCCGATCCGGCGTTCATTCCCCGGGCCTTTGGCTGGCGGACAATTGTTGGGCGTTACGAATAACGTCCGGGTCGGACATGGTTTTCCCCAGGATCTCTCCTTCCGCGACCCCACCGTCAGCGTACCGCCTGCCGATCCGGTTGTTGTGGTAGTCCATTTCCTTGTCCGGTCCGAGCGTATCCTCCAAACCTTCCTCGTGGGCGTCTGTAACGGCTTGGGCAAATTCTCCGCCGTATTCCTTGGTGAGAAGATAACTCCAAAGGATATGCCTGTAGGCGTCTTCAGGAACGCGGGCGTCTTGACGGTAAGCGGCCCTCGATCGACTTTCTGCGCTGTTCTTGATCTGCATCAGTCTTATTGCCCTGAGCGGATAGTCAGACACCAATGCGAGTTCCGTACCGGTGAAGTTATCGGAGAAGGACTCGGCGATAGGCCTTATGTCATCCGGGTGCGCGGACACACCATGCCCATCCTCGGATCGCACCGCCCCGAACCTGAAGGAATACTCCTTGTTCTCGATGGTGTATGCCGCCCGCCCCGCGAAACAGAACGGGGTTTCAATCCGGGCCCCCTTGATCAGGGCAGACAACTCCCTGGTGACCTTTTCCAGGCTGCTTCCTGGATCATCGGTGTCAAACGCTACCGGAAACCTGAAGTGCTCCCCCACCATTCTGAATGGAGTGGGGCTTTCCGCATCACCCGGCTTTTCGCCCCCCACGACGGTACCGGCGCATGTCGCGTTGGATACTTCAAAATCTCTTAGCTCGAGCTCTATCTTCGTTAGCTTGAAATCATTGAAAGTGATACTGAAATCATCGATCACCAAGTTGATCCGACCGAATTCGTCGAAATGCTCTGACCGCGGCGTGAGGCCGATCTCGGTGTTGAACCAGGTGATGCTGTTGTAAGACGACACGTGCGCTTTTTCGAAGGAGATCGACGAATCGCGCACGCCATAATCCACCAGTTTTCGTTCAACGAAGGGGATGGCATAATCAGTGGTACATTTCTTCAGAAGCAATGGCACGCCAAAATAAGCGATCAGCGCCAATGCTCCGCACAGGCACACGAATCGCACCATTCCTCGCCGCACGCTCTTGTTTCTGGCCATGATGTATTTCTGATCAGCAATGGCCCCCTCGGGACCGCCCGCTGTGCTTCGCCCCTTCCCCTATCGGCGATATCCGGAGTGTTCTCTAATGTCGGCACGCCACAGATGTCCGGCAGAGAACCTCGATTCGCGTCAAATAAATCTCGTGGTACAAGGCCAAGATGCTCCCTTCGGAGTTGTACTCGCCGAGATAGTGGTCCCTGCCATTGTTTTGTGCAGGCGATTCGAAGGGTTCTTCTTCGTGAGCTTGGGCATTGTGCGGCTCCTTGAACCTTCGCCAAAACGGTATGTACCGTTTCGACTGGGACTCTCGAGCCGCACTGCTCATCGCAGGCAGGCACGCTAAGTTGCGTTCGGCACGGGGATTGTAGCCATTGGCCGGACTGGCGCGACGGACGGCGCGCAGCATATTCGCAAGCCGTCCCAGTACTGAAGCTGAAGCTCGCAATCCGAAAACGCGCCATGAGACGGGCAATAGAACGCCTGCTGCGAAATGCCGTAGCCGTCGCGGATTTCCCGGGCGACGTTACCCCGGGGAAGTCTTCATCGGCTACATGAACCTGATGAAGATCCCGGAGAACCGCGGTATGGCGGAACATTTCATGGCCACGCAGTGGCCGGCCGAGGAGCCTGACGAGGACATGCTCCTCATGGCCGACTGGCTGATCGATTTCCCGTCCGTTCCTCCCATGACGATCGTCAACCACACCGACCCGCCGGGTGGCTAGAGCTGGCAGCAGACCGAGGCCGACGGCGGCAACGTGCTGGCCATCGATCAGCATGTCGCGTGGCGCGACTGGGACGACGTCGAGTTCCGATTCGACGGTGGGGGCGAGTACGTGATGTGTTGAGGGGCGTTGGCGTCCGAGAGACGAATGAGTCGCGTCGGCGCGGTGACGGGCGGTCGGAAAGATTCGAAATTCGAACGGGAGAATTCAAAACGAAGCTATGAGTCAATCAATGAGAGGGGACCCTCATGCCAGGTAGTCGTACACCACCTTCCCGTGACCCTGCGTGTAGTCGATGACCTGGTAGAACGAACCGAGAAATTCCTTCGGCTCGAGGCGCCAGAAGTCACCGGCCACGGTCGGGCGAAAGCTCACGACGCCTGGTCCCTTGAACAGCTTGTGGATCTTCACGTCGGACAGCTCGCCGTTGGCGACGAGCTGCTTGATCGCCGCTTCGTTCGACTCCGCTTTCGGGATCATTTTCAGCAGGTACATCGGAAACAGCGGCGGTACCTCTTCCGGCTCCGCCGGCGCCATGCAGCGTGAGCTGAGCTGCATGAACTGAATCCCCGCGCGCGTCGCCGTGGTGGTCAGCTCGCTGCCGTGCTGCTCGACCGTGATGTCGGCCTTCTTCTTGGGGCAGCCCCAGATCTCACGGCCCGGCGAGATCGCGTCCGAGCTCGTGAGGAACAGGCACGGCAGGAAGAATGCCTCCTCACCCTCGAACACGGCCTTGACGCAGACGCCGACCTCGTTGAACGGACCCCAGTGCGTGCAGAAGGGAACTTTGACCGCGAACGCGCAGCACAACCCGTCGTCGGCGGGCTCGAGCGGCGCGGGCAGGACGCGCGCGACGTGGTCCTTTTCCGTCTCGTAGTAGACGAGCTGCAGCAGCGTGTCGCGATAGTAGGGAGGCAGCGTCGGATACGCCGGGGAATCGAACGGCATGGACCAGTTCTCGTTGCGATATTCATTCATCACGGGCTCCTCTGTGGGTCGGGTTGGTTGACTCCCGATGGTAATGCAGGTGCCACGAAATGTCGTAAGGGATCTTTTTCGAGCCCTCAGGGCGATTCCACGTGCAATGGGCCTTGCCGCCGGTAATAGGTGCGCCGGAGTCGAGTCCAGTCACAGTGCAATCCCTGCTGGTCGCCAATAACTGTCGCAGGCGCTGAGACAGCGAAAGAAGCGAAAGATGCGAAAGATGCGCATGAAGGGATCGTGAAAGCGACCATTCTTCGCATTATTCGCTTCATGCGCAAATGAGGGATTCCTGCAGTGCCCTCAGCGGCATGACGGCCCTGCGGAGCCAATCGCTACAATGGATGGAGGGGTCGTAGTCCAGCGATTTTGACTTGTGGTTTTGGCACTGCATCTCAAGCCTGATTCATTTTCTCCGAAAGCTGAACGGGCATCAAAACGTCTCGGATAGCGATCACCCGGCATCATGCCCTTGCCAAAGAACGTCGTCATCCGGTCAGGACACATTGATCTTCCACCGTAGACTTCGTTCGGGGTCATGCCATCGAGTCCTTGGTGCGTCCGATGCTCAGCAAACCAAGATACGTACGAAGCCATTTCGCGGTATAATGCGGCCGTTGTTTCGCCGTAAGCCGCTCGCGCTCCTGGCGGAAGACGGTCAGTTCCCGCTTGAGCAATGCGCCATCCCAGGCCATGGCATCCCGAGCTGCGGCCAGGCGCACGACCGGGGACGGATGTGAGGTCAGACGGACCCTTGCGAGCATGTAACCCTGGGCGATGGTTATGGCGACCGCATCAATCAAACGGAGGACCGTTGAATCGGACCAGGCGGGCA